>CAYGEN010000001.1:0-1172 GCA_964348955.1 uncultured Candidatus Saccharibacteria bacterium
ACGGTAAACCTTTCGCATTCTGATTACAGAACGCTCAAGGTCTTGCGAAGCTCCATGTGTTCGCTTCTCACCTCGCTCGTCGAAATATAACTGGGTACAATGTTTCGATGGATTCGGCGGGCTCACCACAGGCTTCGACTTGGACGCCGTGTACGAGCGTACTCGTCCACGCTTTCCTTACAGGAACGGTAAACCTTTCGCATTCTGATTACAGAACGCTCAAGGTCTTGCGAAGCTCCATGTGTTCGCTTCTCACCTCACTCGTCGAAATAGAAACTTTTTGCGGGCCCACGAGGAATCGAACCCCGGCTATCGGTTTTGGAGACCGATGTTCTACCACTAAACTATGGACCCCGCAGTAGCTACAAGCCACTCGCGTCTAGCTTATAGCAAAAAAGCTTTGTTAAAAAGCTCTTTGTCCTACCCCTTAAGCTTATAAGCTCATGTGCTATTTTTTGATTTCGCTGTGCGTGGTCTGCTTCCGGCACCATTTGCAAAATTTCTTGAGGTCAATTTTCCGCGTAACTTTTTTCTTATTCTTGCTTGACCAGTAATTGACGCGTTTGCAGTCTTTGCAGGCGAGTTTTATAAGTCGGTCTTGTGACATAGGCGACTAGAATACTACAAAGAACTTTATTCGGCAAGCCGCTAATTTCCGCCGCTTGAGTCGTATGCGGAGCCATCTTTGCATAAAAGCTCGTTCCACGGGCCGTATTTCTGGTCTTGATAGAAACTCTTCATGATGGCATCCACGATGAGCCATGCGACGAGCACGAGCACCAGCCCAAAAAACACATTCCAAAATATCTTGTGCGCCGCTTCAATTTGAGATGGATTTGTCGCCGAAGTTGCATACTTGAGCCCCGCCCACGCAAACATAAGGGTGGCAAGCGCAACGGCAAGATAAATGAGAAAATTCAGCACTTCTTGCCCAAGGGATACTAAATCGCACACACCGCAAATGGGACCTTCGCACGTCACGAGACCGGCGGCAAATATCGCCGTCGGAATGACAATGGCGATAAAAACCACGGCAATCGCAAGCACCCTTTTCATTGCTCGTAATAATAGCACACCCCTGCCCGCGCTTAGCGCGGCGAGGGGTGTGTATGGTGCGCGGGAGGGATTGTCCTGACGGTCGCTAATTCGCTTCACTCATAAGCGCCGCGGGA
>CAYGEN010000001.1:1272-22779 GCA_964348955.1 uncultured Candidatus Saccharibacteria bacterium
AAGTCGCCCACCGCTCTCGCGATGGGCTCCTTTGTTTTGTGCGCCGGGAGGGATTGTCCTGACGGTCGCTAATTCGCTTCACTCATAAGCGCCGCGGGACACGGCTCGGCGACAAGCCCTCGCTTCGCTCGTCTTGTATACCGCCTCCGCCGTTCGAATCCCTCCGGCTGCTACAAAACAAAAGTCGCCCACCGCTCTCGCGATGGGCTCCTTTGTTTTGTGCGCCGGGAGGGATTCGAACCCCCGTAGCCCGAAGGCGCCTCGTCTACAGCGAGGTGCGATTGACCACTCCGCCACCGGCGCATATTCCGCCGGCGTGGCGGACGTGCGGTTTATGCTATCATGCTTTCAAAGCGTTTTAAAGATTTGCTCACACGACGACTCCCCTTTTTCTTCACGTCAAAGGTAAACTCATCCCCTTTCATTCCAACGGAGACAATCCCGCCGTCCATGACACCTTGAGAAACCATAAGCGAAGCAACCGGCGTTAAGATTTTATTCTGAATGAGGCGGCGGAGCGGGCGCGCGCCATACTGCGGATTGTATCCTTCTTTCCCGAGATAGGTGAATACTTCCGGAGCAATTTCAAGGTCAATCGCCTTGCTCTTGAGCCGCTCTTTGATGATGGCAATTTGAAGCTCCACGATTTTCTTAACCGCCTCCGTGGAGAGAATGTTAAAAATGATAATCTCGTCAAGGCGATTTAAAAATTCCGGACGGAAATGGTTGCGCAAAGCGTCCTGCACTTTCTCCTTCGCCTGCGTATACTGCGCGTCAAGACCGTTACCCCTCTGGTCCGCAAATCCGATGGAGGTCATGCGGTCAATATGTTCCGCGCCGATGTTTGAGGTAAGCACGATGACGGCATTTTTGAAATTCACCTTGCGCCCCTTCGCATCCGTCAAATGCCCGCTATCAAGAACTTGGAGTAAAATGTTAAACACCTCGGGGTGCGCTTTTTCAACCTCGTCGAAGAGAAGCACCGAGTATGGGCGGTGACGCACGATTTCGGTCAGATTGCCGCCCTCCTCATAGCCCACATACCCCGGCGGAGAACCGATTATCTTGGATACCGAGTGGCGCTCCATGTACTCGGACATATCCACGCGAATGAGCGACTTTTCATCATCAAAAAGAAATTCCGCAAGCGCTTTCGTGAGCTCGGTCTTCCCGACGCCCGTCGGCCCCAAGAAAAAGAACGAGCCGATGGGGCGGTTCGGGTCGGCAATACCGGCGCGAGAGCGCTTGATGGCATCCGCGACTTTTTGCACCGCCTCATCCTGCCCGATGATGCGTCCCTTGAGCACCGCTTCCATGCGAGAAAGTTTTTCCGCCTCTTCTTCAAGCATGCGGGTGGCAGGCACGCCGGTCCAGCGCGAAACGACCTCGGCGATATCCGCTTCAACAATTTCCTCTTTCAAAATTCGACGCGATTTTTGAAGCTTTTTCAGCCGCTTAATTTTGAGTTCCAAATCTCGCTCGCGCTCTGGAATGTCCGCATAGCGCATTTCCGCCGCTTTTACAAGGTCGGCGCGCGCCTCGGCGGCATCCGCTTCCAGCCGAAAGGTTTCCAGTTCTTTTTTGAGCGCTTTAATTTCTCCAAGGGTCTCTTTTTCATTTTTCCACTTGAGTTCAAGCTCCGCCGTTTTCTCACGCAAGTCTGCAATCTCTTTATCAATCGCTTTCACGCGCGTTTTCTCGCCCTTCGTTGAACCGCTCTCAAGGTCTTTCTTGAGCGCTTCCTTCTCTATTTCCAATCGCACTATTTTGCGATGCGTCTCGTCCAAAATGGGCGGCTTATTTTCAAGCGCGATTTTGAGCGAAGAGCCCGCTTCATCAATAAGGTCAACCGCCTTGTCCGGCAGAAAACGGTCCGTAATGTAGCGACTTGAAAGTTCCACCGCCGCAATAATGGCGTCATCCGTAATGTGCACGCCGTGAAAGATTTCATATTTCTCGCGCAATCCGCGCAAAATGGCGACGGCATCCTCAATGGAGGGCTCTTGTACATGCACCGGCTGGAAACGTCGCGTGAGCGCGGGGTCGCGTTCAATGTATTTTTGATATTCCTTGAGCGTTGTCGCGCCGACAACGCGCAAATCTCCGCGCGCGAGCGCCGGTTTCAGCATATTGGAAGCGTCCATCGCTCCCTCCGCGCTTCCCGCGCCGACAATCGTATGAATTTCATCAATAAATAAAATGACTTTCCCTTCCGCCCGTTCTACTTCTTTCATGATACTTTTTAATCGCTCTTCAAATTCACCGCGGTATTTTGTCCCGGCAATGAGAAGCCCGAGGTCAAGGAGAACAAGCTCTTTGTCCCGCAGAGATTCCGGTATGTCACCTGAAACCATGTGTTGGGCGAGCCCCTCGGCAATTGCCGTTTTTCCAACACCCGCCTCCCCTATCAAAATTGGATTATTCTTGGTGCGGCGCGAGAGAATCTGGACAACGCGGCTGATTTCACGGTCGCGTCCAATGACCGGGTCCAATTTATTTTCTGCCGCAAGTTTCGTGAGTGAGCGCGTGTACTTAGCGAGAGCGCGACCGCGTTTTGGCTGCGTAATGTCGGTCGTTTTTTCCGACTTCAGCTCTGAAAGCACCTGCATGACGGCGTTTCTATTGAGCCGAAATCGCGCAATAATGTCGCGCGAAGGCCCCGGGTGGTCGAGCGCGGAGAGAAAAAGGTGTTCGGTAGAGACAAACGGGTCGTTAAAGCTCTGCGCGATTTTTGACGAATTTTCCAGCACCTCGGCGAGCTCCGGCGTCAGATAAAGCTGATACGATGGCGTGACGGTTGAGGATGCATCCCGCGTTTCAATGGCTTCAAGCAAAGAATCCGTCAGAAGCATGGTGTCAATTTCAAGTTTCTCCAGAATTGAAAACACCATGGACTCTTCCTGCAGGACAAGCGACGCCAAAAGATGCAATGGGTTGACGTGATTTTGGCCTCGCTCAACCGCAAGCTCGTGCGCTCGGCGAATGGCTTCCTTTGCTTTTGTGGTGAAATTATTGAAAGGGGGCATAGAGATTATATTGATTTTTTATTGGCCTTTTGGAGCGGCGGGCTTTGCGGCTATCGCAGAGAGTTCGCTTGTGATTACTGAACTCGGAATAAATGTCGTGCCGCTTGAGGGAACCGATGCCGTGCGAATGCCGATTGCTTCGCCGAAGATATTGAGAAGCGGACTGCCCGCGAGCGCGGAGAGAGAATCAATACTGCTGTGAATAAACGCTACGACCGTCGTTGTCGCCGCTCCCGCACCATCTCCCGTTGGCACTACCTTTTCCTCAAGCATGGAGATAATTCCGATGGAAACACTTGCCCGCTCCTCGCCAGAAAGCGCAATGACGCTTTGTCCGAGCTTGAGTGAAAGCGGGTCGGTAATCTTTAGGGTGGAGAGCGGCGCCGGAGACGATGATTTTCCGTCAGAAGTATTTTTTACGGCAAGTTGGAGAAGTGCGATAGGAGCGGACGAGCCAAGATTGAGAACCCTGAACGAAAAAATGCTTCCACTTTGGTTGATTGCCGTATAGGTGTATCCATCCACAAAAATGCTGCGCGCCGTCGCGACGATACCCGATGAATCTACCACGGCACCGATGCCAACCACTTCTGACTGAGCTTCCTGTCCGCCGACCGGCTGTGCCAGAATGCGCACGAGCGTACCTCGATTTCTTTCAACTGAGTCGGTGATAAGGTCATCTTCCTTTACTACCACCGTTACCTCTTTGATCGTGCCGCCGTCTTGTGGTTTCCTACTTAAGTCGGGCACAACTCGTTCTACCGTGCGCTCAACAACGCGATTGATAGTTTGGGTGACGGCGGTTGGTGCGCGCTCTAAAAGGGTAACGGTAACGATACCGGTCGCAATGGAGGTCACGAAGCTCACCAGAAGCGTCAAGAGAATAATCTGCGATTTATTGAGGTGTTCTATATCCATAGTGCATCTATGCTGACTATATGATACCGCATGCATATCGCCGCGCAAAGCGCATTGGCATCAATCGTACTCGCATATTAACATAGAAAGGTTATCTGTCAAATTTTTTGAGTACCCGTGCGAGCGCGTTAACTGCCCGTATTATGTCACCCCTGCTCGTCTTTGCGCCAAAGGAAAATCGGAGTGTTGTCTCTGCCCGTCCACGGTCGCCGTAGAGCGCGTAAACTACCGATGAGGCTTTTTCGCTTGACTCGGCACAGGCCGCTTTCGTCGTCACCGACACCCCCGCCGCATCAAGCGCGAGCGCCATGAGTTCCCCGTCACGACGAGGGAGCGAAATGTTGACATTGTTTTCCATGCGGTGTTTCGTACTGCCGTTTATGAGCGCTTCAGGTATCTTCCTCTTTAGTAAACCAAAAAAAAGCTCTTGAAGTTGCGCAAGACGCGCCCGCTCTTCCACTCTGCGCTGTGCGGCAAGTGAAAACGCTTCCGCCATGCCGACTATGAGCGGCACATTTTCAGTGCCGGGTCGCAAGCCGTTTTCCTGATGTCCACCGAAAAGAATTGGCGCTATGTGCGCATTGCGTCGCACATAGAGCGCGCCGACACCTTTCGGTCCATAGACCTTCTGCGCGTCAAGTGTCATGAGGTCAACGCCAAGCCGCTCAACCGAAGTGTTACAGAGGAGTGCCGCTTGGCTTGCATCAGTATGGAGATAGGGTAGCTGACGGCGCGCATGTGCACGATATGCGCGAAGGAGTTTGCCGAGCTCCGGCACCGGTTGAATTGTGCCGATTTCGCTGTTTGAGAGCATGAGCGAAACGAGCACGGTATCGTCGGTTATCTCTTTGTGCATTGCCACTGCGGAAGTGATACCGCTCTCATCCGGCGAAACATATGAGACGCGCATACCGCGGCGCTCAAGCTCTTTGAAACAGTTGAGTACCGATTCATGTTCAATCGCGGACGTGACCGCGTGCAAACGAGAAAGCGGCGCGCCGCCAAGCAGACACGCATCCACCACGCCAAAAATACCGAGATTATTTGCTTCGGTGCCACTGCCCGTAAAAACAATTTCTTGCGCACGAGCCTCTATAATCCGCGCGATTCTCGAGCGCGCGGCTTCAACCGCGCGGCGCGCAAAAACGCCTTCGGCGTGGATTGCGCCGGCGTTGCCAAAGTGTTTCCGCAAGTAAGGCTCCATGGCTTTGAGCACGAGCGGATGTACCGGCGTAGCCGACGCATAATCCAAATAGATCCGCTTGCCTCGCACTTTTTTTCTCTCATTCCCGCGCCGCTTTGCGGCGCGGGACACGTTCTGTGGACGCTTTTTTATCATCCTTCGCATTGTACGGCGTCTCGTATTTTTTACAATATTTTCGCGAAGCTCCCGACCTTCCTGGCGCGCCAGCGCCTTACAAAAGACCGCGGCACTTTTGCATATTTCTGAAAAACGGAGTATATTATTGACTTGTACACGCGCGTTTTATGCAAGCGACTTTTGAACTTTTTTTAGGCGACATAACGCTCCCCCTCTACGCCCTCTTTGCGCTCGTCGTACTCATTATTCTTTGGATTGTCCAAATGGAAATCCGTATGCGTCGGCTCATGCGCGGTAAGCATTCAAAAGATTTAGAGGGAACAATACATGCCCTGCAAGACGGGCAAATTGAGTTGCATTCATACCGCCAAGAGCTTGAGAGGTATTTAAAAGGGGTGGAGGAGCGACTGCGCCGGAGCTTGCAAGGCGTGCACACGGTTCGCTTCAATCCGTTTAAAGGAACCGGTAGCGGCGGCAATCAAAGTTTTGCCACGGCATTTGTCAATGAAAAAGGAGACGGAGTCGTGTTTTCCTCGCTCTATGCGAGGGACCATGTTAGTGTGTTTGCAAAACCGGTCATTGCCGGAATATCAGAATTTGAGCTCTCCGCCGAGGAGAAGGAAACGCTCAAAACCGCGAGCGCAAAATTAACGCCAACGCAGGGCTCACTAAAATAGTTTTCAACATGCCCTTTATTGCTTCCCCAAAATATGCCAACCGAAACGATTTACAACCAATCCGTGCGGCAACCCGTCATTGCGATCCTCGGGCATATTGACCATGGCAAATCAACGCTTCTTGATTACATCCGCGAGACGAATATTGTAGAAACCGAAGCCGGTAACATCACCCAGCGCCTATCCGCCTATGAGGTTGTACACAAGAACCCGGGCGGCATAGAGCGAAAAATCACCTTTCTGGACACCCCCGGGCATGAGGCATTCGTCTCCATGCGAAGTCGCGGCGTCGGCGTCGCCGACATCGTCGTTTTAGTGATTTCAGCCGAGGAGGGCGTTAAAGCGCAAACAATTGAGGGTCTCAAAACTATTTCTGAAGCTGGTATCCCCTACATTGTCGCCATCAATAAAATTGACAAGCCACAGGCGGACATTGAGCGCACCAAGAACTCACTTCTTGAAAATGGCATCTACCTTGAGGGGTACGGCGGTGATGTGCCCTTCGTACCCATCTCTGCGAAAACGGGTGCCGGGGTACCGGAGCTCTTGGACATGATGCTACTCGTCGCCGACCTCGCCGAACTCAAAACTGACCCCGCAAAAAACGCTACGGGGTTTGTTATTGAGGCGCACCTTGACCAAAAAAAAGGTATCGCGGCAACGCTTATCGTCTTGGACGGCACATTAAAAAGCGGTATGTTTCTCGTGGCAGGCGATGCGCTGGCTCCAACCAGAATTCTCCAGGATTTTTTGGGCAGACCGCTACAAGAAGCGCATGCGGGCCAGCCGGTCCGTGTCATCGGCTGGAATAAAATTCCGCTGACGGGAATACCGTTCACTGCTTACGAAAAAAAGAAAGACGCGGAAGCGGCAACGAAAATTGCACCGCCCGCTAAATCGCCGGATTCTTTGGAACTTCCGCCACGAGAAAGAGGAAGTGTGCTTTTACCTCTTATCCTCAAGGCAGATACCGCCGGGACGCTTGATGCCATTTTGCACGAACTTGGAAAAATTGAGGGCGACCGCGTGCGTATAAAAATTCTCCAAAGAGGAACGGGCAATGTTTCCGAGGGTGACCTCAAACTCGCGCAGAGCGTACCTGGTGCCGTCATCGTGCGATTTAACAGCGGCATTGATGGGACGGCGGCGGACATTGCCGCGCGCTTGAACATTCAAGTGGAACACTTTACCGTCATTTATGAATTTTCAAAGTGGGCGGGGGAAGAAATGAACAAGCGTCGGCCTGTGGAAGAGGTGAAGGAAATCACAGGTCGCGCTAAAGTGTTGAAGATTTTCAGCAAGATGAAAGACCGCCAGGTGCTCGGTGCGCGCATACTTGAGGGGTCCCTTTCCCTTAACGCCTCGGTAAAAATCATGCGGCGCGGTGAACCGTTAGGCATTGGTTCGATTGTTAATTTGCAGCAACAGAAAGTGGATGTAAAAAAGGTTGGAGAAGGCGAATTCGGCGGAGAAATAAAGGCGAAGATTGATGCCGCCCCGGGAGACGAGCTTGAAGGGTTCGTTATGGTAAAAAAATAAGAGATTATGGGTTCTATGAGACAAGAGCGCGTAAAGGAGCTTTTGCGGCACCTTGCCGCAGAGTTTGTTTCAAGCGCCGCCAACACAACCCCGCTCATTACCGTTACCGATGTGCGCGTGCCGCCTAACTTTAGCGAAGCGACGGTGCTCGTTACCGTATATCCCGACCGCGATGAAGAAGCCGCGCTTTTGTTTTTAAAACGCAAGCGCGGAGAGTTACGCACTTTTGTGAAAGCGCGAACAAAACTCAAGACTATTCCCCGCTTTGACTTTACTATTGACGAAGGGGAGAAAAAACGCCAACGTATTGATGAGCTATTGTGGTAATGTGTACGAGAGTCTGGGCCTGGTGGTGAAGGGGTAACACGGCGGTCTGCAAAACCGCTATGCGCGGGTTCGAGTCCCGCCCAGGCCTCCATGTTGTACCTTATGATAGTAAAAATGCCGGGGTGGCGGAACTGGTATACGCGCACGACTTAAAATCGTGTTCCGAAAGGAATATGGGTTCGATTCCCATCCCCGGCACCACGTAGAAAATTGCAAGGCAAGGTGGAGCGGGTTTCTTTTTAGGAAAAAGGAAGAGGCGAAATGCAAATACTAAAAGTGCTCTCCATTCCTTAAAGAAAAATGAATGGCAAGGCGCAAACTATATTTACAACAACCTTCGTAACTGTTCCTCGGTCAGTTCTGCTTGTTTCAAAATCTTTTTTAGTAATCCGCGAGCGACATCTCCAGGGTGCATTGGTACAGACGTTTGGAGATTGCGTTGTTCATCAACCAGTATTACGTGACTTCCGATTTGGTCGGTTTCTTCAAAACCGGCTTTCTTGAGTGCTCGTATAAGTTCGCGTGGTTTAACTTGGCGTAGCCGCGTCATGCAAGTGCTATTGGCGCCGCGATACTTACTACAAAGGGACTTTTTGCCGATTTTTCAATGGGTATAGTTTTCCCGCGACGAGCTAACGTGCTCACAAAAGCATAGATGGCGTCTTGCGCCATTGCAATAGCTTCGTCGAAAGTGCGGCCTTGGGTAAAACAACCAGGCAGCGCAGGGACGGAAACGACATACACGCCGTCCTCATCGCGCTCAATATGGATAGTGTAGGTAAGATGCTGTTCCATGTGAGTTAGTGTAGCATATCTTCTTCTTTTTGAGAATCTATGCTTTATCTATGTTTTTATGTATGCGGGCTCTTTTTCTTGCTCGCGAATTTTATATAATCGTCTGTGGTATGGATCAATTATATAAAAAGTTGTTGCTCATCGACTTTTGTGGAGTAATATACTACCTTTGAATGAAATCTTGGCACATCGCCTAGATTGAAAATTGAAGAGGAACAGAGCTCTGTCCTTTGACACTCAACGACTGAAAAGAGTCGGAAATGAAGACAAATTTCGTCTGCATCGAGACCGCAGTAAGCGACGCGCTTGCGCGCGAACTCGAAACGCCTCTCGTGCCGACAGTTGCTCGGCAAAAGGCGTCGCAAGCGTCTCTCGCCGTTGTTGCTGGCTTCGCCGTCCGCGACAAAGCCGTCGAGCAACGTGAAATCGAGAACTCGCGCAGTGAACGCCGGGCCAGCATCGCCCAGTATCGCAGCCATCGCGACGAGGTCGCTGCCGAACTCGACAAGCTCGGAATCACGCCTCTCGCCATCGTGCCGAAAACCGCATGGGGGGCGTATCTGCACCTCAAGCGGGCTGTTCCGGCTCGAACCGAACGGCAACGGTGAAGTTGCTGTCTCGGACGCGCTACTCGGCGTTTTCGAAAAACGGGCGGCAGCAATCCTTAACGGACCCGCGCATCTCGCCGTTCTGTTCGCCCCGACTATCGCAAGTTGCGTCTACTTCGCCTTGGCCTTCGATTGGCCGTGGTGGAACACCGCATTAGTGACGTTCGGCACTCTCATCGCCTCGACAATCTTTATGGATTTTCTGTTCATCAGCCGTGGCCGCGCCGAGTCCGACTGGAAAATAAACGCTTGGAAGAAGAAACTCGTGCGGTTACAAATCCGCCGCTTCTGCAAGAAGCCGTGGGAGCAAGTGCTCAAGGGTTTCTTCCCGAACGGCGTGAGTGAGAACGGCAATTTGCGAGCTCGTATCATCCTTCCAGAGCCACCGGCGGAAGTTGTCGCGACACTGCTCAACGCAAAGGGCCTCAAGCTTAAAGTCGCAGCAGTTGCCGAAGCGATTGCGTTCTCCGAAGCGCCAGAGAAAATTCTCGGGCGTGAGCGTGATGACCGACTCTTCGAGCAGTGGGAACGCGACCGGCTGGAGAAAATGCGCGAGGAACGGCTGCTGAAGGACCCCATCGTCTACCACGAGCACGGTAGCGCGGTCGCAGTTATCGCCCAGTTCGGCGATTTTCCGGTCGAGCAGCGCGTCGTCGATGAGGTCGTCAACTCCGAATACCTCGTCTGATCTTCGACTTCAACTAAATCCAGATATTCTGGTGCCGCGCAGGTTCGCCTGCGCGGTTTTTTCATATCAAAGAATAAAGAATAGTTGTATGCGCTTCGCGCATTCTCGAACCTAGTCCGTCAAAGAAAAATTTGATATTGTCCCAAGTACCATAACGCTTCGCGTTAGCTACGGGGCAGGC
Organism: uncultured Candidatus Saccharibacteria bacterium; assembly: GCA_964348955.1. Taxonomy (GTDB): domain Bacteria; phylum Patescibacteriota; class Minisyncoccia; order Phycocordibacterales; family 2-01-FULL-51-21; genus 2-01-FULL-51-21. The sequence goes on from CAYGEN010000001.1 coordinate 11,353, forward strand.
AGCGGTGCGGCTTTGCCGCCTGCATTTTTGGCGGGGGTTCTGCCGCGCCAAAGGCGCGGTGGGTTCGCACTAATTCAAATATCCTGCACAATTCATAACTTGGTCGGAAAATTCGCACGCTCCGCGCGTGCGAAGCCAGTCAGTTTCTTGTTCAAAATAGGTTCGAGCAAAGCAGCGTAATACCGCACCAAATAAGAGCAGACGGCAGACGCATAACGTCTGCGAATTGCGCATCGTAAAATAGACTACAGACTTGTGTATGACTTTATGAGCAAAAGCGTACGATATATCGTACACTTTTTACTTGAGTGGGACTTGGGTGAGAGATATGTGGAGGCACGGGAGGAATTTCCGATTGCATAACTGAAGCAACTTACGTACTATGTTCCTACCGCCCATAGCTCAGTTGGTAGAGCTGCTCCCTCTTAAGGAGAAGGTCGCAGGTTCGAATCCTGCTGGGCGGACTTGTACGCAAGTCTGCCGACGCAAGCGAACTGCTTCGCTTGTGTGGACAGGATTGGAACGGCGGAGTATGTCCTCGGCTTGTTGAAGGAATGCGAGCCGCGTCCAGAGGCACTTAGTGAGTTGCTAGCCAGCAACGAGATTAGTGACCGCGGGACGAATCCTGCTCTCTAGACTGTAAGGAAGTTCTTACAATGTAATTAAAATGTTTATTCGTGTTCATTCGCTGGGGTGGCGAAATTGGTAGACGCGCTAGCCTTAGGAGCTAGTGCCGCAAGGCATGGGAGTTCGAGTCTCCCCCCCAGCACTAGAAGTTATGTTTGCCAGTTTGCAGACACCTTTAAAACGCGTAGCTCCTACCTTACCGCAAAGCAAAACGAGGGACGGCGGTCTTTCGGCTGCGTTTTAATGCACGCCTCTGAATTAGCACTCTAATTGCACCACTCACTTCTTCAGGAATATGGTGCGCGGATTCTTGAATTCGAGCCGTTTCCGTGGGCGCTCGTTCAGTCTGCGCACCGCATGCGCAAGCTCCTCGGACGTGATCAAGTTGAAGTCGAGTGAGCTCGGGAAATACTGCCGCAAGAGGCCGTTTGTATTTTCGTTTGAGCCACGCTCCCAGAAGTGGTACGGGTATGCAAAGAACACGGTGGAGCCACTCTTTTTCTCCAGTCTCTCCCAGTCTGAAAACTCAGGTCCGTTGTCGAGAGTGAAAGTCTTGCGCTTTGCTTTCGGAATACTGCGGAAGTGCTGGAGCGTGAGCGACGTGAGGAGTGCTGCGCGCATCTTGGGCAGAAGAAAAGCAATAAGGTATCCGCTCCGGCGATCCACAAAGGTCACGATGCGCACCCGCTTGTCACGTCCCTGCACCGTGTCTCCCTCCCAGTCGCCAAGCCGGCCACGGCGCTCGACGACAGAAGGCCGTTCGTCAATACGACGCTTCTTTGCTTGCTCTCTGGTCCTCTCTCGTATCTTCGTCCCACGCCTCCTGCGGTATTTTCCTTTCTTTGAGCGCAGGAACTGCTTGAGGTGTGGAGCTCGTTCGTGGATGTATCGGTATATGGTGCTAGCGCTCACGCACCGGAGAACACCCGCAATCTGTTCGGGCGACTGATGCTCCTTGAGGAGCTTCACGACGGTGCGCAAGAGCGCACCTTTCAGTATGCGAATGCCTTCCATGGCTGCAATGCGCGTCATACGCTTGCGTCGTCTCACCTCACGTATGTCATATCCTTCCCGACCGCCATGGTCACGCACGTGCCGAGAAACCACACTGTGGTCCTTGCCGATCGTCTCGGCTATTGCGCGAATACTGTATCCAGCCGTGAGCAATCGAACGATGACCGGCCATTCGGCCGGTCCAATGTGGGTATGTGCCATATGCACCGAAGTATGGGCGCCCACAAAGGTGGTGCAATTAGCCTGCAAACTTTGGTGCAATTAGGATGAGAATTCACTGCCAATAAATTGACAGAGAGTAGTTTTTATGTATAATATTTTCAGATTGGTTTCATGACCAATAGCACTTTGACAAATACGTACATGATTAGGAGACAGCCATGGCTACTCAACGAAAGCGAGGAGGCACTCCACGTCCACCAATAGCACCAAAAGACTGGACGGGGATTGCTAAGTTTGAGCTTAAACAACTCTTCAATGAACTGCGAAGCATTGTTGGTTATACTGATGCGCACGGAAAGCGCCACAAAGGGTCACTCGAAAAAACGCTTGAGCTGGAAGCGCAAAACGCACCCGAGCTTGCGGAAAACAAAAATCTGTACTGGAAAGTAATCGGGTTCTACATCGGCATGCAAATTTCTCTCATCTTTGCGTGCTTTCGGTACAACCTGTACAGTCATCCGCTAGCACTCGATGGCCTCACCATCAACATCGGGCTTACCGCTCTATTGTTCCAATTCGGCCACCTCATCGCATCATTGCGCTCAGTGGAAGTGGACGAACTTGCCGGCGCCCTCTTCTTTGGACGGCCGACAACTAAACCAACAAACGGTCTATGGCTCATGCCGCTCGGATTACTTGCGCTTCTAAAAGAAAAAAGGATAATACGGGACTTCTTGTTTCCGGGCCCGCAGGAAAAAATCTTCCGCTTAACTACTGAGCAAGCAAAAAAAAGGGAGGATGGCGAAAACATCCCCCTGGACAAAGAAGGTAAACCACTCATGGTGAAGCCAATTTTCATCACTACTGGCAAACCACGTGGAGATGTTAGCGACAAAAGTGATACGCTGGACCGCCAGTTCACCATTGACGTCTCATGGTTTATCCAACTTCGGATGAGTGACAAGCATGGTGGTATCTTCCGAATCTATCGCAACATCGGCCGAGGAGAAGATGCTTGGGAGCAAGCCGAAAATCTCATTAAAGAGCAGGGGGTCAGGGCGCTCCGCGGAATTTTCACAACCCTTACCCCGGCAACCATCATCGCCAATGAAAAGCTGGTGTCTGACGTCTTCGCGCTCATCTTGACCGAAATCATGATGCGCCGCGGATTTCAAGTGATGGATGGCGGGATCACCGACCTCAACATAAGTCACGAGACAAATATTGCGTTGCAGGAAGCACAAACCAGAGCGCCACTAAAAAAGCTGGCCACTATCATTGAGGCTGAAGGAGAGCGGGATCGGCTGACGGAAATCGGCAAAGGTGTAGCCGAAGCTGAACGACTGCGACTTGTTGCCCTCGGTGAGGGTTACAAGCGAATCAGAGATGCCACCGGTGTAAGTGGTGAAGCGGCACTTGCGTCGGAAACCGCAAAAATAGTCTTGGCAAATTCGGATACGGTTTTGATTGGCACCGATGGACTTAGGGAAGCTCTTGGCTTTCTTGTAACAGCCAAGAGCTTTTTTGAAAGGACAAGAACACCGCTGGGAATCGCAACCGAACCAACACAAACGGAAGGGAATGAGTAATGGCGGGCGCAATTAAGATAGTCAGAGACTGGCTCGGCAAACAATGGACCAAAACGAGCGGAAGGAGCCGCACAACGAATACGACAGCGGGGACTTGGCTAAAGGCAAATAGGTCTCTCGTTTCTGGTCTCTTTCTTGGACTTGTTCCTCTCCTGGCACTGTGGTTTTTTTCGCCAGCTGAAACAAGTCACGAAAGCCAAGGCTCACCAACACATTCCTCCGCAACGGAAAACGGAATACTGCTTGCAGTAATCATAGCCGCCGCCCTCATTATCCTATTGTTCTGGCAGCGACAAGCAGCATCAGCGGCATTAATCGGTGTTTTGGGTGGCAAACGCGCTGGAAGTGCGCTTAAGAGCATACTTAAGAGCACATGGGACTGGACCAAGGGAGAAAGGGCGTGGTCACTTCCGCTCCACCTAAGTGGATTCATCCTGTTACATCTTGCGTTTGCAAACCTCTTCCCCGTAACATGGCACGCGTACTACGGAGGCGGGAGCAAGTTTTTCTTCCTCTCGCAGGCGCTTCTCTTGATGAGCGTAGCGCTACTCTCCATCAAGGGCGGGAAGGCAAAACTTCTGGCTCTTTCGCTACTCGCCATGCTTGCGATAAGCACTGTAAACTGGATGGAAGAAAGTTTGTTTTGGCCGTCAGAGCAAACGGCCGACGTCTCGCCATTAAAAGTAGATACCGTGGTAGCGCCGGTAGGCAAACTGTCTCCGCCCATCAGTGTGCCGCTCAATTACTGTATGGATTGGACGGCCGCAAAAGAGAGCGAGCGAGAGCAATACGACGTGGTTACTGATGGAGTAGCCTACGAGGGAGGCTATCCGAACGGGCGGCGCGCGCAGTTTCGCTCAAAGGTGGAATATCCGGTGCTCATACAGTACGAACTTTACCCAATGCCGTGCAGACGGTAATGGGTAGGCGAGGGTTAACAACCCTCGCTTTTTCTTTTCAACCGTTCTTTTTTAAGCTCCTTTTTGTAAAGAAAACTATGAACTATGGCAGAGGCACACCAAAGGTTTTAGTAACAATGGCGAGAATGCCATAAAAACCAACCATAATAAACATGCCGATGACGCCCCAAACCATGTGCCGCTTCCCAGCGTTCCGCGCCTCGTCATTCTCGGCATTCAAAATAAATTGGAAAATGCCCCACATAAAAAAAACGAGTGCCGCCACAAAGAGCAGTTGAAGTATCGGATTAATAATAAAAATATTAATCCGCCCGATGAGCGCGCTGACCGAGTCCATTATGATGAGTTAGGGCTTAAGATTACCGAACAAATGGCACTTTGGTACCCCCACCCGCCTGTACATTAAATGTTTGCACAAGCACCTGTACCAACCCCCACACGGCGACCATCACGAAAAGCGCGATGATACCCCATATCATCATATTGAGACCGCTTGCTTTTGACTCTGGGTCTCCGGTGGCAAGAATATATTTCGCCAAACCCCAGAAGAAGTAGAGGAGGGCGAGAGCGACAACGATTGGGGTCGCCTGATTGATGAGGTCGCCAAATATCCTCAAGACACTATCAAGCGTCGCGGCAAATGCGATGGCGGGTGATAAGAACAGCGCGGTACTAATTAAGATTTTTTTCATTTTGTATTAAACTAAGATACGCATTGATAATTTTAGGCAAATATTGCCACCACTCTTACTGAGAGCATACAATACCACTCTTACTGTGTACATATAGCGCCTGTGGACAGAAGCGATACTGTGTCACCTATCCATAGTTGCCTCAAAAGGTATGGGTAACATTACCTTTTCCTTGGTTCATATCTCACAACCGGGAAGATTTGGATTGTCAATACAAAATCTTGAACCCCCACCCGATGCCTCGGGGTTAGACCCAAAAGGGGCTCCCCCAAACGGCTGTGTAACAAATGGCACTTTGGTACCCCCACCCGCCTGTACATTAAATGTTTGCACAAGCACCTGTACCAACCCCCACACGGCGACCATCACGAAAAGCGCGATGATACCCCATATCATCATATTGAGACCGCTTGCTTTTGACTCTGGGTCTCCGGTGGCAAGAATATATTTCGCCAAACCCCAGAAGAAGTAGAGGAGGGCGAGAGCGACAACGATTGGGGTCGCCTGATTGATGAGGTCGCCAAATATCCTCAAGACACTATCAAGCGTCGCGGCAAATGCGATGGCGGGTGATAAGAACAGCGCGGTACTAATTAAGATTTTTTTCATTTTGTATTAAATAAAAAAAATGATGCGTGTTGATTTAGAGATCAAATATCAAAAAAATCAATACTAGGTTGAGGGGTATTTTGACTGCCCGCAGGGACTTGCGGAGGGTTTATACTGCCGCCAGTGCCTATTCCGAAGGTCTGGGCAATGACCTGCACCAACCCCCACACGGAGACCATCACGAAAAGCGCGATAATGCCCCATATCATAAATTGCTTCCCGCTCTTGCGTGATTCTTCATCGTCTGCATTTAATATAAACTTCGCAAGACCCCAGAAAAACGCGAGGAGCGCAAGCGCCGCAACAAGCGGTATAGTGAGCGAGACGAGATCAGTGAGCGTTTTAATCAAATCTTTGAGGTCTTTGACCTGTGCGCCAAACGCCACGACAGGAGTAAGGACGGAAAAAACGGCAAGAAAAAGCGCGGGAAAATGTTTTTTTGTTTTCATTTGAGTGTGAGATGGATAGCCCCGCCATCCGCTCTAAGCTCCTTAACGGTGCCTTGAATCGCCCGCGAGAGAACCGCCGCGCCGAGAACGAGAAGCGCACCGATGATAGTCCACAGAAGCACTTTTTTCGCGGTGGCAAGTTTTGTTTCGTTTCCCTGCGCCGCGACGAACAGAAAGCCGGTGTAGACAATAAAGAGAACGAGTATGGGGAATGCAATGGTAATGAGTACATCAAGCACCGCCGCCAAGAACGAATAGATGTCGCGGTACTTGAGAGGATTTTGGAAGCCACTGCCGGGGTTTTGCATACCCCCGCTACCGGGGTTTTGCATACCGCCATCCTGGGCAAACACCAAAAGCGGGTTTAGGAGAAGAAACAGCGAGTACCTTGCTATACGGAACATGCGTTTGCCTCGTGCCATAGTTGCAAAAATATGATGGGTAAAGAATGGTCTCATCGTCATCGTAGCAGGTTGGCCATGTCGCGTGCGGCGCTCTGAACCGCCTCGCTCAAGCGCGCTTTGCCGGAGGTGGTATCTTCTATCATATTCTTAAAAATGATATCTGTCTCCTCCGGGCTTGGGTCAAACCATGCGCGCGCGATGAGCGCCGAACTAAAGAACACACTCTGGTACGCCTGCGGAGGGTTTTGCGAAAGAAGTGCGCGAGAGACCGGGGGCAAAGAGCTCTGTAGAGAAAGCGCGGCAAGCGCGGCATCGCCAGAGAGCACGCTTGCCACTTGAAATGCGCCATTTGGATTTCTTGCGCCGCGCGGAATGGAAAGCGCGGTCATGCGGCCAAAGGTAATGCTGGTTTTAGCATCAAGCGCCTGCGGCAGACGCGCTACATCAAAATTAAGATTCGGATTCGCATTCCGTATCGCCGGCAATTCGCTCGAAAAGCCGAAGTACATCGCGACGTCCCCCGCCGTAAACATTTCGCGGGCGTTTGGAAGCCCGCGGTTCCATGTGTAAGTATCTTTGGTCGGATTTGAAAATTCAGTGTAGAAGCGCAGAGCCGTCTCGGGCGCTTGCGGCGTAATCCCCGGCACATTATTCATATCAAACGTTTCTTGGAACTCGCCCTGCGAAACCCGCACGATTGGGTTGCCGACTTGAAGAATAAGCGTCGCGAGAATGTCTTTGGCGTGGGGAATGTTGGCATATTCACCAAGCGGCACGGTGGCCCGCGTGACGGTACCCGCCGGATTTTTCTTCGTTATGATTTTACTCAAGGCAAAAAATTGGTCCCATGTGTTCGGGGGCAAGGCAACGCCCGCGGTTGCAAATAGGTCGCGGTTCCAATACATAACCATCGGGTCAATGGTGTACGGTATGCCGGCAATGCCTGCGGCGGAAAGGTAGATGCCGGCGGCGTCAAGATAGGTGTCTCTAAATACCCGCTCGGAAACGACCGAAAACGGTATCGGCATAATCTTATTGCCAAAACTTAAAATGCGGTCTTGCGGGAGAAGAAATATATCGGGGCCCGTGCCGGCGGCAATCGCATTCACCATATCGCTCTCGTAGGTGCGCGGGTCTTTTTCAACATAGCTCACATTGTTGAAATCGGCGTGGGTTTCGCGCACGCTTTGCAAAACGCTCTCCATGAGCGCCTGCGGCAAAGTGCCCCACATAGTCACCGCACCGATACCCTGCCCACTTTTCGCGCGGTAGGTCGCAAACACGACGACACCGACTACCGCCAGAAAAATAAAAGCGGCGAGAACGATTATATGAAATGGTTTCATGGCGTTGATGAGGCAGTCGTGAGTTGCAAGCGCGCAATGACTCCCCAGTGATGCGCACCTGCATTGATGGTTCGCTGAACGCTGAAGCCCGCGCGTTCAAGGAGCGCCTGGGCTTCATTTTCCGTCAGTATTTCGGCAGGCGTAGGGCCAAGGCCGCCGAACGAATCAGCCCAATCAACCACAAGCGCGCGGCCTTTAGGGCGAAGCACCCGCTTCATTTCGCCGAGAGCCGCCTCCTTGTCTTTAAGCTGGAAGAGCACGTTGCAGAGGAACACCGCGTCCACGCTCCCCTCCTTTAGTTTGGTATCGCCTGATTTTTCAAAGTCGCCGTGCAAGGGATAGATATTGTGCAGATACTCGGCGTGAGCGAGATTTTTGAGCCGCCGAAGAAGCTCCGGTTGAATATCAATCGCGTACACGCGACCCGAGCCGACGGCACGCGCCGCCGCGAGCGCGTAGTGCCCGGAGCCGGTTCCAAAGTCGGCAACGTGATGTCCCTCTTCAAGACCGAATTGCGCGATAATTTTTTCCGGCGCAGAAAATGCTCCCGCCTCATTTCGCGCGCTACTTTGCACTCGCGCGCGCGCTTGCGCTGTTTTTAATTCCATTACTCTTTAGTATAGCCGCCGCAAGGCGCCACGACAACGGAGAAACTCACACCTCTCAATTTTCCGACCTACCGCAGCTACAGACTCCTGCAACCGCGCATGTGCACGTTTGCGCGCCACGCCGTTGACTTCCCGAATCAAACGAGTTACATTCACACAAGATAAGATTCAGATGCGGAGGAAATCATGCTCTATGCATTTACGGTCCCGAATGACATGCGAACCTTCATGCTCGCGCGCCGCGCAAACTCTTCCCTCAAAAAAACATCGAAGATGCTTAAGAAGGGTGATGTCGTGTTTATGACACACACGAAGCGTGTGTTTCAATTTGAAGAGTATGACGGCGCCATACAGCTTGTCCTCAACATGAGGTGCGGGGGAAGCGTATTCTATCTCCTCGTTGAAGACTTGAGTCTTTTCGCGAAGCAGTGTGTATGTCAGTGGATGCTCGCATGCCTCAACCGTATGTCGAAGGAAAATAAGGAAGCGAGGAGCGAAGCGATTAATACCATGCGACTCATGGAAAGAGAGCTTTCCAAACACATCCGGGGACACCGCCAGCCAATTCTCACCGTTGTCGCCGGTCTTGATTTCTCGGAAAAGAGAGAAAGGGAGGCGGCACGCCATTTACCTGTGAAAATACCGCGCTAAATGCGCCACACAGAATCCCCGCTTCGCCACCCCATGGCGAAGCGGTTTTCTTAACTCCCGAGGTTTAACCTCGGGAGCTTTACGCGAACCATCCCCCTGATTTCTACGGGAGAAAGTAATCACTCACTTTTCTCCCGCCGTAATCTGAATAGGACTTTGAATGCCGGGTTTCCACTCTGCATCAATATTTCCAAACCGTTTTTCATACTGCTCAAGATTGTGCGAGAGGGATTGAGAAAGTCTTTTAGCGTGTTGAGGAGTAAACGCAAAAACCGCCGCATTCGCTCCGGAGAAAAACGCCATCACAAACGATTCTTGGCTGGTGCCGATGAGAACATTATCGCAGTGCTGTTTTGGCACTTTGTTAAAATCAAATGTATCCATAGTATCTCTTGTTACATGCTAATCACCGTGAATTACGAAACAAACTCTCTACGCTGGCGGGAAAGCAAAAAAACTGTAATTATTACAAACACACCAGCGTGGCAATCGCGTCGCCTTGGTAGAGCTTCATTATGCGCACGCCTTGGGTCGCGCGGGAGAGTGTTGGGATTTCGCTCAAGTCAACACGTATGACTTGACCTTTGCGCGACATGACCACGACTTCCCCTTCGCCATCCTCGGCGATTTGCGCGCCGATGAGTGCGCCGGTTTTTTGCGTCACATTCATCGTCTTGATGCCGGAGCCGCCGCGCGACTGCACTTTGTATTCGGAAAGTTTGGTGCGCTTGCCGTAGCCAAGACTGGAGAGAACGAGGAGTTGCGGGTTTTTCATCGCCCTCCCGGCGATGTGCGCGGAAACGACGCGGTCTCCCTTACCGAGCTTGATGGCATGCACGCCTGCGGCGCCACGCCCCATAGCGCGGATGTCTCCTTCCTTAAATCTAATGGACTTCCCCTTGGAAGTTACCACCACGGCGGTGTCCCCTTTTTCCACAAATGACGTTGAGATGAGCTCGTCGGAGGGATGAATTTTTAAGGCAATGAGACCCGAGCGCCGCACATCGTGGAAGCTCTCGGCGGCGACTTTTTTTGCAATGCCTTCTTTCGTCACCATAAGAATGGCGAGCGATTCTTTCTTGCGCGATTCCTTCGGCATCGCAAGCACCGAGGTAACCTTTTCATTTGACTGAAGCGAAAGGTAATTCACAATCGCCTTGCCTTTTGTCGCGCGCCGCCCCTCCGGCAAATCGTACATCTTTATCTGGTACGCCCGTCCCTTGTCGGTTAAAAAGAGAATGTCAGAGTGCGTAGAGGCCGTGAGAAAGTTCATCACGAAATCCTCTTCTTTCGTATTCAAATCAATGACCCCGACGCCGCCGCGCTTTTGCTTGCGGTACTCGCTTGGGTCGGTCCGTTTTACATAGCCGCCAGAGGTCAAGACGAGCACGTTCTCTTCCTCTTGAATCATATCCTCCATGGAAAGCGAAGTGATGCCTGTTTTCACCACTCTCGTGCGGCGCGGGTCGCCATACTTTTTACCGACCTCTTCAAGCTCGGTCCGTACCCTCCTCAAAATATTTTTCGGCGCGGAAAGAAGCTCCTTGAGCAATTTGATGAGTGCTTGCACTTCTGTGAGCTCGTCTTCAATTTTCTTCCGCTCAAGGCCCGCGAGCTTCTGCAGGCGCATTTCAAGAATCGCCGTCGCCTGGATTTCGCTGAATTTAAACTGCGTGCAGAGCGCCGCATGCGCACTCGGCACATCTTTTGCGGCGCGAATGAGCTTCACGATGGCGTCAATGTGGTCAAGGGCTTTGGAGAGACCGAGCAAGATGTGCTCGCGCGCCTCGGCTTGCTTCAAGTCAAACTCCGCGCGGCGGCGCACAATAACCTGCCGATGCGCGATAAATTCTTCCAGTATGCCTTTGAGCGAGAGCGTCTGAGGCACGCCGTCCACGAGCGCGACCATATTGAAATGGAAGGTGTCTTCCAGTTGCGTGTGTTTGTAGAGATAGTTGAGCACCTGCTTCGGCTGGGCGCCTGATTTAAGGTCAACGACAATGCGCGTTTCTCTCGTAGACTCGTCGCGCAAATCCCTGATGCCCTCAAGCTTTTTCTCGCGCACGAGGTCGGCCATTTTCATGATGAGGTCTGCTTTATTGACGCGATACGGAATGGAGCTGATGACAATTTGAAAATTTCCCTTCTTGTCTTCCACGACTTCCGCCTCGCCGCGCACGACGACGCCGCCCCGACCGCTTCCATACGCGTGCTCCAAGTCTTTCTGATTGAAAACGACGCCGCCCGTCGGGAAATCGGGTCCTTTCACAAACTGCAGGAGCTCATCGGTCGTCGCGCTTTTGTTTTCAATGAGGTGCACCGTGGCGGCAATAATTTCGCCGAGATTGTGCGGAGG
>CAYGEN010000001.1:22789-43174 GCA_964348955.1 uncultured Candidatus Saccharibacteria bacterium
GGGATATTGGTAGCCATGCCGACCGCAATGCCGAGCGTGCCGTTTAAAATGAGATTCGGAATTGCCGAGGGGAGCACCACCGGCTCTTTCTTCGTACCATCGTAGTTGGGGCGCCATGCCACCGTCTCTTTCTCCAAATCGCGCAAGAGCTCGGAGGCAAGTGAGGTCATCTTCGCCTCGGTGTAACGCATGGCCGCCGCAGAATCCCCGTCGGTTGAACCATAATTCCCCTGCCCGAGCACGAGCGGGTAGCGCATCGTGAAATCCTGCGCCATCTTCACCATCGCATCGTAAATGGCCGCATCGCCGTGCGGGTGATACTTTCCCATCACGTCGCCGATGACCGCCGCAGACTTCCGAAACTTTGCCGAGCTCGTAAGCCCCATTTGGTGCATGGTGTAGAGAATGCGCCGGTGCACGGGTTTCAACCCATCGCGCACGTCCGGAAGCGCGCGCATCGTGATGACGCTCATCGCGTAGTCAAGATATGACTCCTTCATTTCCGCGCTTATACTGCGCGAAACAACGCCCTCGGGTCGTTCGGTTTTTTCATCTGGTTTTTCTTCTTTAGACGCCATAAATGATATTCCATTGTAGCACAAAAAAACCCTTTTTGGAAGGATTTTGACTGTTTTTTGAAGGGTTACCCTATTCGCTCTATTCGTCGCTCTATTCGCCCGAGAGGTCGTTTATGCCCGGGATGGGTACTGAATTCTTTGCGCCCTTATATGCCTTGCCAAAAATGGAGCCAACCGTTTCAAACGGCGACGGTGCCCCGGCGACTGCGGCTTCTTGGGCCGAAGGAGGTGAGGAAGCGCCGGAAAACGAAGAGAGCCAAACCACCGCAATAAAAAAGGTAATAATTGAGGTGGTACCAAGCGCGATGCGCCGGCGGTGCGCCTCGGGCTTTTCCTGCAACTTTGAGATGAAGTCAAACATAGAAGATAGTTTGAGATAGCTTTTATAGCTTGTTAGCTTTAAGCATATCAGCTTATGAGGAAAATTCAAAGAAAAAAGCAAGAAATAAATAATCTAGTATGCTAACACGACGACTTCCCCTTCTTTGCCTTCCAGGTCTTTTTTCTTGAGCGTCAGTTTTTCAACCGGCTTCAGTGATTCCACCCCTTCTTCTTTCAGAAATACTTTGAGTTGAGACGGTTCCGAATAGTTTGCCGGTATGATGAGCCGCGGCTCAAGTTCCACCCCAAGCTCGTGAGCGTCTGCAGCGGAGAGCGTGCCGCCTCCGCCAACCGGCGTGAAGAGCACATCAATATCTTTCAAAAGCTCGCGAGCTTCGGGGGAAAGTTTGCGCGAAGAAATCGCGCCCAAGAACACCAGCCGCATGCCTTCCATTTCAACAAGGTATATCGTGTTGATGCGGGTAGAACCCGCATTCTTCCGGTAGGAAGAATGCTCGCCGATGCCGCGGATAGAAATATCTTTCACCTCATACTCGCCCGCGCCGCGAATGACGAAGGGTTCCTTCTCGCCGTACGTAACATTTTCAACGCCGTTAAAATCTTCGTCCATGAGAGAGACCAATACAATGTCCGCCCCGAAGCGCGTTTGCGGGAGTTTGGATGCCTTGGAAATGGGATTGACCGCGAGCGTCGTCTGCCCGAAGACAACCTTGAAAAATTGCCCGCCGTGATAGGTGATGACCATGGGATAGGGGGATAGCTTTCTAGCGTATCAGCTTTTTGTCTTAAATGAAAACCTCCGTGTGGCCTTATGCAACCTCCCTACTTGGAAGCCGAGCTTCCAAGTTAGAATGCCTCAAAATTGACGGAGATTGACAGATATTTGACAGATGTGGTGCAACTGTGGCAGACTATTGACGCCCGATTACCGGTATGCTAGGGTATGGGAGGTAGCAACAAGGGAGACGAAACATGCGATGTTGCATGACGCGAGCGAAATTGTATTTCAAATCCAACGAATTCGGCACCACGGCCACGGCGACGGCGTTCTCAACGACGACCTGAACGCCAGGAATCGGCGGACTCCCGCGATGAACGGTAACTAATTACAATTACCGGGAGCGGGAGTCGGACGGTTCAACCCATACCGGGGGCTCCGCATCGGTGGAGCCCCCACCACCCTTCACCAGTTCTTAGTTCTTTTTTCCCAAGCCCAAGTGCCTGCGACTCGCGTTGCGGGCATTTTTATTTTGTGTATACTCTAGCGAAGCCATTTACCACAAATCCCAATTATTAGTTGAGCATTCGGCAACGCGCTAACCCTTTTCTCGCGAACACAGGCGAAATGAGAGAAAAGGCACGCGTGCCGCACCATGAACTCATGAATGAACACAAAATTGACGTCGCGGCGACAAGCGCCGCGGAATTAATAGAAGAGGCAGAAGACGGGCAAGAAATAAAACATAATAAAAAGGATGGCGCGATGGCGGCCGTTTTTGCGGATATTCCCGTGCCGCCCGCGGCAGGCGAGATTGTTGAAGGTCCTATTATCAAAATTGACGGCTCCAAAGTGTATGTCGGTCTTGAGCCATTTGGCACCGGCATCATCTACGGCCGAGAATACCTAAATGCGCGCGATGTTCTAAAAAAAGTAAATATCGGCGACACTATTTCCGCGAAAGTTGTTGAAACCGAAAACAAAGCCGGCTACCTGGAGCTATCGCTCAAGGAGGCGCGGCAGGCGGTTATCTGGGGCGAAGCGGACGACGCCATTGCGAAAAAGACTGTTTTTGAACTCGCGGTCAAGGATGCCAACAAGGGAGGACTCATTTTGGAATGGCAGGGAATTTTGGGATTCCTGCCCGCCTCCCAGCTCAAAACCGAGCACTATCCGCGCGTAGAGGACGGCGACAAGGACCGCATTCTGGAAGAGCTTCGCAAACTCATCGGTCAGAAACTCGCCGTCTCCATCATTACCGCCGACACCAAAGAAGGGAAACTCATTTTCTCCGAGAAAGACCCCGAGCAGAAGGAAAAGGAGAAAATCATTGACCGCTATAGTGTTGGCGATGAGCTTGAGGGCATCGTAACGGGTATGGTGGAATTCGGCGTTTTCGTAAAGCTGGAGGAGGGACTGGAAGGGCTGGTGCACATCTCCGAGGTGGACTGGGGACTCGTTGAAAATCTTCAATCGCTTTTCAAAGTGGGAAAACGAGTGCGGGTGAAAATAATTGAAATCAAAGAAGGCAAAGTGTCGCTCTCCATCAAAGCGCTCAAAGAAAACCCGTGGAAGCAGGCCGCAACAAAGTATCACAAAGACGACACGGTAAAGGGCGTCGTCATCAAGTACAACAAGCACGGCGCGCTTGCCTCCATTGAAGAGGGCGTCGCGGGGCTCGTGCACATCTCGGATTTTCTAAACGAGGAAACTCTGCGCGAAACGCTTGAGCTCGGCAAGACCTATTCATTCAAGATTACGCTTTTTGAGCCGGCGGAACAGCGCATGACGCTCTCATACGTGAAATGAAGTATAGATAAGGCAAACCCCCATCTCGCTTCGCTAGTTGACGAAGCGAGATGGGGGTTGCATTTATTTTATTCGTCTCACTCTGCCTTTATATACTATAGCAAGGTGTAGCAAGGTGACACCTTGCTATAGTAGGCGTTTCTCCTCTACTTCTTCCCTGCCCAGACTTTGAGCTGATCGTAGCTCGCCTCTCCGCACAGAAATTCTTTCGATTCAGTATTGAAGAAAAAAGGTACGCCGCCGCAGAGATTCGTGTCGTATTCTTTCATCATCGCCGCGTTTTCCTGATTGTGCCAAATTTCGTACCGTTGAACCGAAACGCCGGTTTCGCTTTGAAGCCGTTCAACAAGCGGGCGCATACGCTCGCAATGCGGACACTCTTTACCATAAAATTCCAGTAACATACGCGTATTATTATTATTATTGATGTGAAGCTTTTTTAGCAAACCTCGCACCGATAGTAATAACCGATAGTAATAAATGAAAAAAATAGTAGACCGTTATTATGATATATCATAATAACGTAATTAAGCGCATTTCCTCATTTCTCTAATTCTAATTATTTTTTAAATCTGTAGCGCGCGAGATTTGTGCCGCCGAACTACCGCCATTACGATATATCGTAATATTCTCTAATCGTATTGATATGCCAATAAGGCCATTCTCTAATTCGCGCGAATTAGAGAATTAGAGAATAGCGCTGGAAATAACACGAAATGACGAAATGGTATAATGGTATTATGTATTATTATGAATGGTGTTATTATGATATATCATAATAATTTCCATTCAATCTACCTCCCCTCTCTCACCCTCCTCTCGCCCATCAATTGTATTCGCCCATGGCTTTTTGGCGACCCGCACGAATAATCACCGCTATCGCATCTGCCGCTCGTTTGAGGGTCTTTTTCAAAATCTCCTCTTCTTTCGCTGAAAACTGCTTTAGGATAAAGTCCAGCACAGCTTTCTCCCCTTTCGGCTTTTTGAGCTTACCCGTCGGCGTCGCCCCCGAAACGCCGATGCGCACGCGAACAAATTCGTTCGTTTTGAGTGCGCGAATGACCGATTCCACGCCGCGGTGCCCCCCCGAAGAGCGCGCGTAAGAGATTTTTATGGAGCCGAGCGGCAAATCAAGGTCGTCGTGCACCACGACAAGCCGCTCGGCGCCTTTTTTGCTCTTAACCGCGGAAGTAACCGCGACACCCGACTTGTTCATAAAAGTCTCCGGCAGAAGCAATAGTATTTTTTCCTTGCCTAACGCGCCGAAAGCGACGCGGGAGCGGTATTTCTTGCTCTCGGAAAACAATCCAAGGTTTTCTTTTTTTGCAAATGCGAGAACTGCCCTGCTTCCCGCGTTATGCCGCGTTTTTTCGTACGCTTCTCCGGGATTGCCCAAGCCGACGACGGTATAGGTCATTGCAATATCATATCACAGAGCGTGTAAACGCTTACGCCGCGCAATTTTCTGCAAGCACACAATGTATACTATTGTGTCAAACGTGCGCGTATACTACAATGAACGAATATGGAACTTTCTCATGTAATTTCCTTTCAGTTCTTTGCATAATCTCGCGCCTATGGAGACGAACACAGAAACAATGCACAATCTTCCGCGCTCGCCCGAGCGAAAGCGCGACAGTTTCTGGATGGAAATTATTAAATTTTCCATTCTCGCGCTCATTATCGTTCTCCCCATACGTTTTTTTGTTGCCCAGCCATTCATTGTGAGCGGCGCCTCCATGGAGCCAACTTTTGAGAGCGGCGAGTACCTTATAATAGACGAGCTCTCCTATCGCTTTGAACTCCCGAAGCGCGGCGAGGTTATCATTTTTCGCTACCCCAAGGACCCATCAAAGTTTTTTATCAAGCGCATCATCGGATTGCCCGGCGAAACACTTGAATTGCGCGGTAAAGATATATATATCCGCAGTCCCTTCAACCCCGACGGATTCAAACTCAATCAGTCATACCTCACCGCTGAAGAAATGCAGGACGCCTACTTGACCGTAATGCTGAGTAACGCAGAGTATTTTGTTATGGGCGACAATCGTGCCGCGAGCTCCGATTCGCGGCTATGGGGCGCTCTTCCCGCTGAAAATATTATCGGCCGAGCGCTCATAAGGGTACTTCCTCTCACCAAAATTGGCCTGCATCCTGGCGATGCGAACACGAGCGCAAAGTAAAAAAGTCACCGAGAGCGTATGAAAAATCACTCCGTAAAAGAATTGCCGCTCGCTGATGGCCGGTTCCTTCGGCGGACGACGAGGCTTGCCGAGTACTACGGGTTCACTTCAGCCGATCTTTTTTGTAATGCCCCGGAGACGCCGCGTGCAACCACCAAACCACTTGGTATTGAATTGCGCAGTGGGCTCGGTAGCAGTGTCGCAAGCGCGCTTGCCGAGCATCTCACGAATGATGCGAGAGAGCCGGCATTATGGTATCACCTTGCAACGAGCAATAAGGCACTTTCCTTTGGGCTTGATATTGTCGGTATGAGCCAAAGTATTGCGGATGCGCTCATTGTGAAAGTGGCGCTCGCTATTCTTGAGGAAGCCGGCTTCACGGACACGTGCGTACACATAAACAGTATCGGCGACCGCGAATCCATTGTGCGATTTAGGCGCGAATTGCAGAATTTTCTCCGAAAAAACATTGAGGATATCCCTCCGCAAGGGGTTGAGCTTATGAAGCGAGACATACTTGATACGTTTGTTTTTTTGAATAAGAAAGCGCCCGCGCTCTTTGAGATGGCGCCAAAACCCATGGAGTTTCTCTCCGAATCGGGGCGGCGACATTTCAGAGAAATGCTTCAGCACTTGGAGACCGCAAACGTCGCCTACGAGGTGGATAACGACCTCGTTTCGTGCGGCGACTTCTATACCCAAACTCTTTTTGAAATTCGCGCCAAGCAGGAACCGTCGGAATTTGACGATGAGTTGCGCGTGCGCCGTACCTCGGTCCTCGCGCGTGGCGGACGATATGATGAATTTCTGCGCACCACAAACTACACGCCGGCAAATGGCGTTCGTATTTTACTCTATGCCGAGAAATGTGACGCCGTAATCCTGCCCGCACACGCTAAAACCAAGCGCCGACCCAAAGTGTATTTCATACCGCTCGGCGCCAATGCGCGGCTTCGCGCGCTTCCGATTATAGACATGTTGCGCAAAGAGCAGGTGCCCCTCTATCAAACCATTGGCATAGAGACGCTCTCCGGTCAGCTCATGAGCGCGGAAAAGCTCGCCATCCCCTACGCCATCATTATGGGACAGAAGGAAGTGATGGACCACACGGTTATCGTCCGCAATCTCTCATCTAGGCGGCAGGACACCATATCAGTTGACGCACTTTCATCCTACCTCAAACACATGGGGTTATGAAAAGCTATTTGCCTTTGCCCGTCTGCCGTGGTAAGCTCCTGCAATGGCGGTGAATGTTGAGGTAGCAAAACAGGCAAATGAAAATACGACGGCGCTCATCCGCCGTTTTACGAAACGAGTGCAAGGCTCGGGTATTTTGCGGCGTTCGCGGAAAATTCGCTATCATTCACGAGCACATTCTAAACTCATAAAAAAGAAGCAGGCGCTCAAGATGCTCGGACGGCGAGAGCACTATGAGGAACTCGCCAAACTCGGCAAATTGCCGCCTGAAAAAAAACGCCGCGGCAAGCACTAGCAGAATGGCACGGCACATCTCCATTATTCAAACGACCAAAGGCAAGCTCCCCCGCTTGCCTTTTCGCAAAATAGCAGAGGCAGTTCTTCCTGACGGCTACACGCTTGAGATCGTCGTCATCGGCGACCAAAAATCGCGCGCGCTCAATAGGACCTATCGGAAGAAAGACCTCCCGACCAATGTGCTTTCATTTCCGCTGTCAAAGCACGAGGGTGAACTTTTTTTAAATCCGCGCCAAGCTAGGCGCGATGCCCCATCCTTTGACATGCCCTACGAAACATTCCTCTGTTATTTAGTTATCCACGGTTTGCTACATTTGGCGGGATTTCGCCACGGGAGTAAGATGAGTCAAGCAGAAACAAAATTGCTGCAACGTTTTAATACATAACCCGCTTTCATTTGAACGAGGCGGCGTATCGGCAATCTTGAGCTCTGACACCGACCCCCAAATTGAGCTGGCATTCCCCGCGAATGCGGATAATTTACCCCATGGCAAAAAGAACTACCGTAGGCATTGATATTGGCAGCCACAGTGTAAAAGTGGTGGTCACGGAAGACACCAAGGGCGCGTACCGCGGCTTTCCGGTCGTGCTCGGCACGGGTATTGCCGAATCAAAAGGGCTCCGTCATGGCTACATTATCAATAGAAGCGATGTGGTGCGCAGTGTGCGAAGCGCCGCACAGCAGGCGGAAAAAACTTCCGGTATGCGCATTAGGAACGCCTACATTTCAATCGGCGGCGAGTCGCTTGAAGGCATTCGTTCAAAGGGCGAAACGGTTGTTTCCCGCGCAGACCTTGCGATTACCGAGCTTGACGTCAACCAAACACTAAGAGACGCGGAGCGAAAACTCGGCCAAAAACTGCTCAATAGAAAAATTATCCATGTCATTCCCTTAAGCTACTCCATTGACGGAGAAGTCGTGCTCGGCAAGCCGCAGGATATGCGCGGAAGCAAGCTCTCAGCTGAAGCGCTTTTCATTGTCTGCCTTGAGCAACACGTGAGCGACCTTATTGAAGCGGTAGAGGAAGCGGGCATATCGGTTAAAGATGTGATGGCTTCCCCCCTTGCGAGCAGTTTCGTCACGCTTGAAAAAAGACAAAAAATGGTCGGCTGCGTCCTTGCGGATATTGGCGCGGAGACGGTGTCCATCGTTGTGTTTGAAAACAACATTCCCATTTCACTCAAGGTGTTCCCCATCGGTTCCATGGACATTACCGGGGACATAGCACTCGGTTTGAAAATCTCTCTGGATGAAGCCGAGCGGATTAAACTCGGCGCCATCACGACAACAGTCTACCCGCAAAAAAAACTCACCGAGATTATGAGCGCGCGTTTTTCTGATATTTTTGAACTCATTGACGCGCACCTCCGAAAAATCGGCAAAAATGGTCTTTTGCCCGCCGGCATCATCATGGTCGGCGGCGGCTCCGGCATCGCAAACATAAATGATATGGCGCGCAGTGCGCTCCAACTGCCTGCAAAGACGGCCACCGTGCAATTCAACACGGAAGCAAAGGGGCAACTCAAAGACCCCTCATGGTCGGTTGCCTATGGCTTGTGCATTTTCGGCACAAGCGCCGAAAATGTCGTCGGCACTATTCATATCACGCCTATACAACATTCAGTGCTACATTGGGTGAAGCAATTCTTGCCCTAGTACTCAAAATCAGTTCTATACTCTGAAACAAATCGGCTAGATGTCTAGTGTTTGCTTTTTTATCCCGCATCGCTATGATGGTAGGATATTTGAGACGCGCAAGCGGTCTGTCGGCTCGTAAGACACATCGGGAGCGGCAATCCTTATAACTTTTACTTTCCATGCAACAGGTTACTTCAGATGTTGAAGCATTCGCGCGAATCCGCGTCGTTGGCGTTGGCGGTTCTGGCAAAAATGCCGTGAACCACATGATTAACTCAAAAGTGAAGGGTGTTGATTTTGTGGCGATAAATACTGATGCGCAAGACCTCCATAACTCCTTTGCAAAAAAGAAAATCCATATCGGCAAGAATTTGACCAAAGGACTTGGGACCGGCATGAACGCCGAGATTGGCAAACGCGCGGCGGAAGAAACAAAAGAGGAAATACAGGAAGCGCTCAAGGGATCCGACATGGTGTTCATCACCTGCGGCATGGGCGGCGGCACCGGTACTGGCGCTTCCGCCGTGGTGGCAAAAACAGCCCGTGAAATGGGCGCACTCACGGTGGGCGTCGTCACCAAGCCCTTTTCGTTTGAAGGACTCCAGCGTATGCGCCTCGCTGAAATAGGACTTGACGACCTTAAAAAGGAAGTGGACGCGCTCATTGTCATTCCAAACGACCGCCTGCTTGCGAGTGTCGGCCGCGAGACGACCGTCACGAGCGCATTCGCGATGTGCGATGACATTTTAAAGCAAGCGGTTGAGGGCATCTCCGACCTCATCACGACGCCCGGCATTATCAATGTTGACTTCGCCGATATCCGCGCCATCATGGAAAATGCCGGCTCCGCGCTGATGGGCATAGGTATGGCATCGGGCGAGAAGCGCGCCGAGGAAGCCGCGAAACTCGCCATCAACTCTCCACTTCTTGATATCTCCATTAACGGCGCGAAGGGCGTACTCTTCGCGGTAGCGGGTAGCGACGACTTGGGACTCCTTGAAATCCAAGACGCCGCAAAAATCATCACGGAATCCATTGACCCGAATGCCCGCGTTATCTTCGGAACCAGCAAAGACGAGAAACTTAAGAAGGGGGAGATCCGCATTACCGTTATTGCATCTGGATTCCCCGAGTCGGGCAATGCACGCTCATCGTCAAGTCTCTTTCAGTTTGGCGGCGGCAAGCCGGTCAAGGGCGATGACGAGCTGGAGCGCGGGAGAATATTTAACCCAATACACTCCCCCGTATCAGAACTAAAAAAGGAGCCGCATGCGGAAAAAATAGAAAAGAAAGTGCCCGTCAGTGAGGAATTGGATGACGACTGGAATGCCGTACCGGCGTTTTTGCGAAGGTCTAAATTGAAGTAAGAATTACGAAGTACGAGTAAAAGCACCGTCTTGTCCTTGGCAAGACGGTGCTTTTACAATAGCGAATTTCTTGTTATTATCTTACTCGTACTTCTTACTTCATAATTCATAATTCTAATGTTTGACTTGGCAATCATCGGTGGCGGTCCGGCGGGTGCGGCGGCAGGCGTTTATGCGTCTCGCAAACACCTCAAAACAATTTTCATTACCAAAGAGTGGGGCGGGCAAAGTGTGGTTTCCCCTGAAATTCAAAATTGGATAGGCGACATTACCCTCTCGGGAAACGACCTCGCGAAAAAATTAAAGGAGCACGTGCTCGCCTATACCGATAGCTTCATCACGGTTGCTGAAAACGAGTACGCGATAAAAATTGAAAAAGTGGAGAGCGGCTTTTCCGTATTAACAAATAAAAATACCTACGGGGCGAAAACGGTGCTTGTCGTCGCGGGCGCGCATCGGCGCAAATTGGAAGTGCCTGGCGCGGCCGAGTTTGACCAGAAAGGTCTCACCTACTGCGCCTCATGCGATGGGCCACTTTTCAGTGGCATGGATACCGCCGTCATTGGTGGCGGCAACGCGGCGTTTGAAACGGCGGCGCAACTTTTGGCATATGCCAGGAGCGTTACCATTCTTCATCACAGCTCTGAATTTAAAGCAGACCCCGTAACCATCAATAAAATACTTGCCAACCCAAAAATGAAGGCGCTCACGAACGCAGAGACTCTTGAGATTAAGGGCGACACCTTTGTCACCGGCCTCGTGTATAAAGACAAATTAACGCAGGAGAATCATGAGCTTGCGGTTTCCGGCGTATTTGTTGAAATTGGGCTCGTACCGAACAGCGATTTCGTCAAGGATATCGTAAAACTTGATTCCTATGGACGCATCGTCATCGACCCGCGCACGCAAGCTACTTCAGCGGTGGGCATCTGGGCGGCGGGCGACATTACCGATTCACTCTACCACCAAAACAACATTTCCGCGGGTGACGCAATAAAAGCCATTGAGGACATCTACGTCCACCTGCACGTGCGGTAGCTCTCGCGGCGCCAAAAACCTTTACGATTGTTTCCCCCACTGCAGATATTTGATGAATGAAAAATAACCATGAAAAATGTTTTTTTCATGTACCAGCCCTTCGCGCTCATATATGGCGTGCACCTTGGGCAAATGCACGAATGAAATGTAGGGATAGTAGTGGTGGTATATATGGTAGTTAAAATTGAGATTCGGCAGAAGTAGCCGTTCAAGGCGGGAAATAGTAATAATGGGCGTTGAATCAATGATGTTTTGACTTACCACATTGTACTTATGCTCGTCTATGGCTCCCCATCTCAAGAATAACTGGAAGAAGGTGAGGAGCGGTACGACAAAGTAAAGCAGAAATACGCCCCACAAATGAAAGTAAGTAAAAAGACCCGCAAAAAAACCGAAATAAAGCATTCTCACGAGAGGTGAGAGAGACGAGGGTGATTCATTGGTCGGGTTTTGTTTGAGCACCCGGTTGTGGATTTTCTCACCGGCAATAGCGCGTGAGATATTTGCGCCAAAAATATCCGACACAAAAAGCCACAAAAAATGGCGCGTGCGCATCGGGAAAGTCCAATCCCTGCCGTTTTTCCGTATGAAATCGGGGTCATGCTCGGTAAAGAAATATTTGTGATGCGCGAGGTGGGTACGCGCGTAATTTTCTACGGAGAGAAACAGGAGAGGCATGGCACAAAATAGGTTGGCTACCAGATTGCCCCACTTTGAGCGGAAGCCAAATCCGAGTCCATGCGCTTGTTCGTGGACCAGAAGCGCCAAAACCTGTTGGCGCGTGGCAATGCCATAGATTGCAAAAATGCTTATGATGAAGTTATCAACGTAACGCGCAATAATAATGAGCGCGATAATGACTAACCATGCGGAGATGAGCGTCCAAAGAAAGCCGTAGGGATTCGCACCCTTAAAACTTTCAATTTCGTTTTGTGCCGCCTCGGAGAGCTGTTCCTTATCGCCAAAAAGTGCGGGTGGAAGCGGTGTCCCCTCTTTGAAATCGTCAGGCAAACCGGCAACAGGTGCGCGAAGCATAGATGCCTTAAGTATACACCAGTTCATTCCCCGCAAAGAAAAAGACCCAGAGACCTATTGATGAGACGTAAAGCGTCTTATCAATAGGTTAGATGAAGTACGTTTGACTTGCGTCACCTTGTTAAAGAAACGCTATGCATCCAATTCAAAGATAATTTTTTCAAAGAACTCGCGGTCTTTTGGGTGCGTTAAAAGCGCGGACACATCCCCTTTTGCCACCCACCTCGCTTCGGGATTTGCCTTATCCTGCGGCATAAGCACGATTTGGGTCGTCCGAAATAAAAACATTTCTATTTCTTTGAGCTGTGAGCGGTCTTCGCCTTCAACGCCCCGCCCTATGCGATAGCGCTCGTAGGAAAGAAGCGGCTTTACGAGCACTAATTCACTCACGCCGGATTCCTCAAAAATTTCGCGCTTCGCCGCTTCAAGCGCCGTTTCGCCTTCGTCAATGTGCCCCTTAGGGAGCGACCAGGAGTTGTTGTTCTGGTTGACGACGAGCACTTCGCCTTGAGAATTTTGCACCACCCCACCCGCTGATTTTGTTTTTCTAATAAATGCCATGCAATTGTCTCGTGTGACGATTCTTATATGCATTCAGTGTACCTAATCATATGTTCCGCCGCTATCGGTGAGTACATAAATAAAAAACCACCGCCAGGACACATGCCAGCGGGGTAAAAGCTACAAGGCCCTGAAGCGGATGAGGGGGGTCAGCAGGTACAATAACTGAAGCGGTGTCGTTCCATCTTCCTTGGGAACCAAAATCTTCTGGGCCTGCGGAATTCTTCCGAACCCTGGTAGCGCAAGAACTTTGCTCCTTATGTTAAAGAAGAGTGATTGCGGTGGGTTCTTCCCAACATTTGAAAGGGAGCGCGGTTAGTAGATGTCTCGTGTATCTGTCCCCTGATACGGGATTCTACTCACGCTTCCCGTCTGATAATTTTCTCTTCCGTGCAGGCGTGGCTCATTTCTACTCAACTATAAATTCCATCATCATTCCGTCCTCCAAATGCTCGGCAATATGGCAGTGCGCCATCCAACGCCCTGGATTAGTGATGTTAAGAAGAATATCCACATAGTGCGAGGCGGGGACAAGTACGGTGTCTTTCCACACTAAATTTGTTTGTTTTATACCGTTGCGGTCAAGCACCAAAAATTGCTGGCCGTGGAAATGCACCGGGTGTTGCATCGGATGACCCGTGCGCGCATCGTTCGTAATCCTAATTTTTACCACATCGCCTACGTTAAACTTCCAGTCAATCTTCATATTAGCCTTGCCGGTGTCTTGGTCTAGCATTTTCCACTCCGTCATTTCTGAATTAAATGTCTCGTTCATCATCTGCATATTGTCATCCCATTCAATGCCTCCCACAGGCACGGCGCCCATCATACCCATTCCGCCGCCCATCATAGTGCCATCCGACATCATATGGCCTCCGGACGCGCCTCTCATGCCTCCCATCAGGTCAAGCGTGAGCGCAAGGCGTTTATCAATCGGCTGGTCAAAATTCTTGCGATACGGGTCAATGCTTTTGACTGCGTATACATTGGTGCGAAGCGTTGAAAACGCTTTACCGTACGACGGCGAAGCTCCATCATCAGAAACTGATACCCTACCGAGCGTATAGGTCTTACCCGGCGTTTTATTTTGAAGCGCGTATGAACCGCTCTTTTCAAACAACACCTCAACAATTGAACGCTCCGAAGGCGCGATGATAACCGCGTCTTTCCATTCTTCGCGTTCGGTCGCTCCGCCATCGCCGCCGACCAGCTTCATGGCGACTCCCGGAATCGTGAGGTTAAATGTTCGTGTATTCGCCGCGTTGGTAATATAGAAGCGGATAACCTCTCCCTTCTTTACCTCAAGACGATACTCCGGCTCGCCGTTTACGAGCATTATGTTGCCAAATCTGCCCATAAGCGTGTGGTCGGCGCCCTGTTTGCTTAGGTTAATTTTGTCATTCTCAATCAAAATGTCATCAAGGAAAAGAGGCACCTCGCGACTCACAGGATTCCAGTAGTTCGGCTCATTTGGCGCTACGAGATAGTTGCCGTAGAGGCCAAGTTCCTGTGCATAGTCCTCGCGCACATGAGGGTGATACCAATACATGCCGGCATCGGGAAATTTTATTTTGTAGGTAAAGGATTCTCCCGGCGACACTCCCCTTTGCGTCACATTCGGCACGCCATCAAAGGCGTTATGAAGACGGACGCCGTGCGAGTGGATGGTCGTCTCAATGTCGGTATCGTTTTTAAAATTTATGGTAACTTCCGCATTTTGCTCAACCTTGATCAAGGGTCCCGGGATTGAACCATTGTAGGCAAGCATGCGAAACTCACGATTGCCAAACTCTTTCTTAACAAAACCAGCCGTCAGATTATAGGTATCGCCATTCTTTAACGCGACGACTTCAGTGGGTTTTGCCTTCTCTAATCCTGAAGTGTCGGAACTTGAATACTCGGCGCTCGTCCGATACGGAAACTCGTTTTGAAGGAAGAATGCCGCGCCTACGATAAGCACGGCCGCTACCAGCCCTATGAAGAGATTTTTTTGATTCATCTTTGCCAATGAATTAGAAGACGAATTATAGCTTCCGTCTGCGAAGAAGTATCGCATTAAAGGCAACAATCACCGTGCTCGCCGACATGAGCACGGCCGCAAGCGCGGGCTCTAAAATAATACCCCACGCGTAGAGCGCACCGGCGGCCAGCGGCAGAGCGGCGAGGTTATACCCGGTCGCCCAGAAAAGATTTTGAATCATTTTTGAGTAAGTCATTTGGGATAGCCGAATTATTTTTACGATGTCTCGCGGGTCGTCCCTCACCAGAATGATGCCCGCCGATTCAATGGCGACATTCGTGCCTGCGCCTATGGCAATGCCGAGGTCGGCTTGCGTCAAAGCCGGAGCGTCATTGATGCCGTCGCCGACCATGGCGACCTTTTGCCCGCGGCTCTGCAGCTCTTTTATTTTTTCAGATTTCTGCTCCGGCAGGACGCGGGCAAAGTATTCGTCAATGCCAAGTTCCCCGCTTACCCACTTCGCCACATCTTCCGAGTCGCCGGTAATCATCGCGGAGCGAACGCCCATTGTTTTGAGTGTGGCAATCGCTTCCCGCGATTCCTCCCGAATGAGGTCCGCCAGCGCCATCGCTCCGAGAAGCCGTCCATCCTTGAGCGTAAAAATTATCGTTTGTCCTTTTTTCCCCGCATCGGACACCTCGGTGGCGAGCTCGGCGGGAATACTAACGCCCGCATCTTCAAGAAGCGCCGGTCCGCCCACCATAACCTCGGTGCCGTCAATCTGCGCCTTTACGCCTCTGCCTTTCATCGCCTCAAACTTCTTTGGTTCAATAAGCGTGAGTCCCTGTTCTTTTGCTTTAGCGACAACAGCCCGCGCAATCGGATGCTCCGAAAGCGTATTGAGAGAAGCAGCCAATAGCAGGGTTTCCTCCTTTGAGTGGCCGTTGGTATTCCATACATTCACAACGCCGAATGCTCCTTTGGTTAAGGTTCCCGTTTTGTCAAACAGCACCGTGTCAATTGTTCTGGCCGCTTCAAGCGCCAGACGCTGTTTAATAAGCAAGCCATTCTGCGCCGCTTTGGTGGTGGAAATTGAGGCAACAAGTGGCACGGCAAGTCCGAGTGCATGGGGACACGCAATAACGAGCACCGCCACCAGCCTTGCAACGGCATAGCTCACATCCGCACCGACGAGAAGCCACGCGACAAACGTAATGGTGCCTCCGCCGACCGCGATAATGGTTAAATAAAGCGCGGCTCTGTCAGAGAGCATCTGAAGCCGCGACTTAGACGCCTGTGCTTCGGCGACCAAACGCATGATGCCGGCAAGAAACGTTTTTTCTCCGATATGCGAGACCCGTATTTTAAGCGCGCCATCGCCGTTTATCGTGCCCGCAATGACGGCGATGCCTTCATATTTCGGAACCGGCTTTGACTCTCCCGTCACCATTGATTCGCTTACGTCAGACTCGCCCTCCACAATCACCCCATCCGCCGGAATTTTCGCGCCGGGTCTCACAAGAACGACATCACGCTCCCTAAGTAGGGAAAGTAGGATGGTCTCTGTTTTTCCCTCGCGAATGACTTCGGCGGTGTCAGGAAGCAGTTTTGAAAGTTCCTTGAGCGCGCCCTGCGCGCCCTGCACCGCGCGCATCTCAATCCAGTGACCGAGGAGCATGATGGTAATAAGTGTGGTGAGTTCCCACAAAAGCGCTTCTTCGCTGGCGAAGACCGCGTAGACGCTCCAAAGGTAGGCGGAGGAAATGGCGATGCCGATGAGCGTCATCATGCCCGGCATTCTCCCTTTTATTTCACGCCACGCTCCAACAAGAAAAACCCATCCGCCGTAGAAAAACACGACTGAACCGAGCACAAGCGGCATGTACTCCGACCCGGGGAATGCGGGCGGCGACCATTTGAAAATCATTTCTACAACATCGGCATACAGCACGACAGGAATGGTGAGAATGAGCGACACCCAAAACTTTCGCAGAAACATCTTCGTGGAATGTCCCGCGTGTTTATCGGTACGGTGCGAAGTGGAAGCAGTGTGTCCCCCGTTCATTTCTGATTTGGGTTTTCGGTCGTCGGATTTCTGCGCGCCGAGTGCCATACCGCACTCGGGACACATGCCCGGGATGTCTCGCGATACTTCAGGGTGCATGGGACAGGTATATACCACCATTCTGAGATTATCTTTATGGCGATTATGATTTTCCATGTGGGTTATTTATCGTGCGACCATTAGCGCCGTTCGTATCTCAATTCTATTTTGTCGCCGTCTTTCATTTCATACTTTTCAAGCTCGGTATTTTCTTTGGAGTTTACCATCATCGCCACAATCGGTCCAAACTCCATGAAGTCCTTGCCCCAGATGCGGAAAAAATTGCCAAGCACCGTGTCTTCTTCTCTGACCTGCCCTGGAAACTCAAGATGAATGGTTCCGTCCGGTTCATGGGTATGTATCGCCGTCATTCTCATGCCTGCATCGAATGTCGGCTTAGACGCATACGCGGTGCCAACGCCGATATTTGTCGGTATATTCTGCCTTTCTCCGTTTACATAGATTGAGAGTTGTGTGTGCCAGTGCAAGCCACTCTGGGAAATAATTTGAGAAGCATCACCGCCCGTATCTTCTGCTTCTAATTGCGTAGTTTCAAGACTTTTTGACCACCAGAGCCCACCCATAAAGATGAGTATCGCGACCCCGCCGATAATGAATTCATTTTTTAGTCCTTTAGAAGTTTTCATATTTTAATTTTTAATTTTTAGACTGATATATTCTGACCTTGGTACCATATTTTTTTACCCCATCCGCGTCCCTCACCGAACTTTTACAGGGTTCGTTTTTTTTCCGTTTTGAAAGTCGTTAATGACCCTGACTACCATACCGCACAGAAGGCAACACCCTCCCTTCAATACCAACGAGCCGTCCGTGAACTCTTAGAAAAGTTTTGGATGGAGAATGCCGTTGGAAAACGCCTCTTGGAGCGAACCCGCAATTGGTATGCGTCTCTTATAATATGAAAATAAAGATTGGTCTTCTGCTATCTTGGGAGGAGCGGCGCTTACATTCGCACGAATCAGCATCGCGCCGAGAGTAAGTATCAGTAAAAGAAAAAGGTTGGTAAGAATACCGCTCTTGTTTAGCATTGCAGTGAACATGCTCTGCCACGCGGCAAAATGCTCAAGCGGGTTCATTTGACACAGCGAGCTCATCTCGGACATAAACGGACAATTGGATGTCATTTGTCCGTCAGAGCCAAGCGTCATGTCTGCATGTCCAAATCCCAGAAAACCGATGAAAAAGAACGCCAGGAGCGCCGCAAACAATAATATTTTTTTGTATTTTCTACGGGCGCTACGCATATGTTAATTCTAGCAAAAAATGCATAGCTTTTACAGGAATCCGCAGAGAATTTCCCCTCGCTCACGAAGAGAGGTTATGGCGACGATTTCTGATACAGAAGGAGTCTTGCGAGACGAATCGTGGTGTAAGGCACGCGCCCCTTGAGGCGCTCATACACGGGCTTGAGCCGCCCATCGTCAATTTCGGCAAAAAGTTTGGCGATTTCAGTAAAGAGTGTTTCCTCCACGGCGAGGAGATGCGCGCAGGTGTCGGCGGGAAACATATCTTCCGCTTTGAGCATTTCCAAATGCTTTATGATGGTATCTTCCGTCCTGCCACACGCCTCTGCAACCTCGGCAAGCGTCATACCCTCCTGAATAAGAGTCAACGTGTTTTCAAGTCTGTTCTTTTTCATTGAAGATGCTTTCTTTCCCCCCGCAAACTTTTTTGAATATGCGCCATCGTCCGCCTCAATATTCTTCTGCCTTTTCTTCATATCTTTGAGTTCTGCGCTCCCAGGTTCTCTTCCGCCACACGCCTGTATGAAATTCTTGTGAAGCGATGCAAGCTCTTTAGCATCAATCTCTGTAAATTTTTGCCGCGCCTCTTCGGACTGCATTCTGAATTCAGCGTCTCTTTCAGACACCTCGGGATGTACCTCAAGCGCCCTCGCATTGAGCCCGGTAAGCGTAAGACCCTCAAGCGTTCTCACGCGTGAAAGGGCGACATACCCCTGCCCATACTCAAACGTTTGCGAGAGGTCCATGTGCGCGGCGTCTAACGACATTCCCTGACTTTTGTGCACCGTTATCGCCCAGGCAAGCCGAAGCGGCACCTGCATAATACGCGCGAGTACGCGCCCGCTCTCTTCGGCGCGCCATTCCTCCGGTTCGGCAAAGATGGTTATGCCGGAAGATGTTTTTACCGCAGGATACCCGTTCTCTTTGGAAAATCCCGTAATAGTGCCTTGTGTTCCATTGACATAGCGGTGTCGCAGTGCGTCGTTTTTTGTAAACATAACGCGCGCCCCAATTTTGAGCGATAATGTTTCGGGAGAGAGGCACCCACGCTTGAGCGAAGCGGTAAGTTTCTCCTGCCCGCGGCTTTCCATCTCAAACACGCTCGGCTCCCCCGCGAGTTTGTTAAGCTCCAAATCATTGATAGCGTCAACATCGGCGTTATGGCTGTAGAGTTGCGTGATGCCGCTTCGGGGCACTTTTTTATACCGCGTACGCAAAAGTACTTTGTGTGATTCTTGAATGCGACCCGCGCGGAAACTGGACAAAAACTCAAGAAAAACCGCGTCTTCCTGTCGGTGCTGTTCCGAGAGATAGCAGACAATAGGATTGAGCTTGCGCCAGGCGTCGGAGAGAAAGGCAAACGCTCCTTGCGAGGCGCCGCCCTCAAATAATACGTGCTTCCTTTCTTCATTTCTCCGAGACACCGGCGGCAACTGGAAAAAATCTCCAACCAAAACGACTTGCAGTCCGCCAAAAGGTTCTTCGCTTAACCGGATTTCGCGGCATACCGCGTCCACCATTGAAAGCGTTCCCGAGGAAAGCATTGAGATTTCGTCTATGATAAGCGTGCGCGTACTGCTGACACGCTCAACAATATTTTTGTTTTGCGCGATGCGATCTAAATCGTATTTCGTGAGGTTGGGGCGCACCCCGATACCGCTCCATGAGTGAATGGTAAACCCGCCGATGTGCGTTGCGGCGATGCCCGTAGAAGCTGTGATAGCGGGTTCAATATTGCGCTCGCGCAAATACGCAACATACTGATTTACCGTATGTGTTTTACCGCTTCCGGGTTCGCCGGTAAGGAATACATTCGCGCCCGTCTGCAAAATCTTCAGCGCCGTCTCTTGCTTCATCTAATTATCATAGCAGATGTCAAAACCACGTTGGTTTTCTCACTTGGATTGGTCCCTTGGAACCCTTACTTCCAAGAAGCTTGCTTGTATAAAAGAGTTGCACTAAATCACTGAGCGCACAACCAAAAAACACCGAAAATTACATTCGCGTTGCTCATAAATTTTCGGAGAGGGTGGGATTCGGCTCCACATAAAATTTTGCCGCCGCAAAATTTTTGTTAGCCGCGCCTCGCGGTTTTTGTTACTACAAAAACATCGCTCCGGCGTTCGAATCCCACTCGCATCGCGCGTAGGCGCGATGCTCCTCTCCGAAAATTATATTCGCGTTGCTCATAAATTTTCGGAGAGGGTGGGATTCGAACCCACGATACCTTGCAGTATGCCGGTTTTCGAAACCGGTGCTTTCGACCACTCAGCCACCTCTCCAGTATGAAAG
>CAYGEN010000002.1:0-42011 GCA_964348955.1 uncultured Candidatus Saccharibacteria bacterium
TATCGGCGGTTTGTAGCCTAAGCACAAAACCGCGAGAGCTTTGCTCTCGCGGTTTTTACTTTTAATATTTTAAAAGAAGTTATTTTCTTGATTCAATTATCGTCTGCGTCACGCGAGCCGCCACTTATCCGTAGAGTTCGGGATGTGTCCCGATTGTAATAAAAAGAGCGATATCAGGCTCAATCGGTTTATAGATAGTCCTATAATCCCCCGTTATGTTGATACTTCGATATCCTGCGTACTTCCCATGCCGTGGGTGGTTATCGAGGGACGGGTGAAATGGATTTTCAAGAAATAAGTCCCGGCGTTTTCAAAATTGACTTTGTATTTTCTTCGGTAACTTCTTGAACCTTTTTGCGAAAGTGTCGCTCAAAATTATTCTCATCGATGTTTCGCAAGCCACCTATCCATCTCCTTAACGGAAGAGAACGCAGGAGAGATGTTCTTTCCTTTACGGAAGTCAGCGCTTGCCTTCAGAAGTTCGCGTGCCGTTCGGGCATTCGGGATTTCTCTAGGTATGATGCCAACACTATATTCTCCTTCCGCGAACTTCTCGGTCGCCATTTTTAGAAACGAGGCAAACGGCACGCCCTCTTGCTTGGCGCGCTTCATCGCCCTGGCTTTAATCTTGGGGTCTATGTTAAATACAATTTGCGTAGTCATAGGTATATAGTTTATATATAGCGCAAATATATGTCAAGCAACATAGGGCTCTTTCTATCCATTACTTACGTGATTCAATAATTGTCTGCGCGACGTTCTGCGGAACGGCTTCATAATGGTCAAACTCCATGGTAGAGGTGCCGCGCCCTTCCGTCATTGAGCGTAGTGCGGTGGTGTAGCCAAACATTTCCGCGAGCGGCACTTTGGCGACGATAGCTTTGAGCATGCCGCGCTCGGTCATGCTCTCAATCTGTCCGCGCTTTGAATTTAAATTACCGGTTACGTCTCCCATAAATTGCTCCGGCACAACGACTTCCACTTTCATAATGGGCTCAAGGAGCACTGGCGTGGCGCGGGAAGCGGCTTCTTGAAACGCTTGCGAAGCCGCGATTTTGAATGCGATTTCAGATGAGTCCACATCGTGGTAGGAGCCGTCGTAGAGCTCTACGGAAATGTCGGTCATCTTGTAGCTTGCCACAACACCGCGCTCCATTCCTTCGCGAACGCCTTTTTCAATCGCAGGAATGTATTCATGCGGCACCACTCCGCCCTTGATGTTGTTGATGAATTCAAAATTCTTTTCGCGCTTCACATTCTTTGCAATCTTTCCGCCTTCCTGAACCGGTTCAAGCGGCTTCACGCGAATCTTCACATGGCCGTACTGACCGCGACCGCCGGACTGGCGGATGTATTTCCCTTCCGCTTCCGCCGGTTTCTGAATCGTCTCGCGGTAGGCGACCTGCGGCTTGCCGACATTTGCCGCAACGCCAAACTCGCGCTTCATGCGATCTACGATGATGTCCAGATGCAACTCACCCATGCCGGAGATGATAGTCTCCATCGTCTCTTGGTCGGTCGTAATTTTAAAGGTCGGGTCTTCGTCGGAGAGTTTTTTGAGTGCAAGACCCATTTTCTCCTGGTCTGCTTTTGTCTTCGGCTCAATGCGAAGGGAAACAACCGGTTCGGGAAAGACGATGCGTTCAAGGATGATAGGCGATTCCGGGTCGCACAAAGTGTCCCCCGTGCGCGTGCTCTTCAAGCCCACCGCCGCGGCAATGCCGCCCGCATGCACCTCCTTCATTTCTTCCCGCTGGTTGGCATGCATGCGTAAAATGCGGCCGATGCGCTCTTTCTCGCCATTCGTCGTGTTCAAAATGTAGGAGCCCGCGGCTAACACGCCGGAGTACACGCGAAAGTAGGTGAGCTGTCCGACGAAGGGGTCGGACTGAAGTTTGAAAGCGAGCGCCGCAAACGGCTCTTCGTCAGAGGGGCGCCGAAAAATCTCTTCCCCGCTCTTCGGGTCAATGCCTTTAACGGGAGGCACATCCATGGGCGAGGGCAGATAGTCAACCACGCCGTCAAGGACGAGCTGTACGCCTTTGTTTTTAAGCGCCGAGCCACAGAAAACGGGCACTATGGTGTTCATAATGGTTGCCTTGCGCAAAATCTTTTTGAGCTCCGCGAGCGGCACTTCTTTGCCATCAAGGAATTCCGCCATCGCTTCGTCATCATGCTCAACTATTCTTTCAATCAGCTCGGCATGATATTTTTCAGCTTCCGCCTTAAGCCCCTCGGGGATGTCTTTCATAACCACCTGGCTGCCCATTTCACCTTCAAAGTAGTACGCTTTCATGGTAAGCAAATCAACGACGCCTTCGTGCGCAGACTCCTCACCGATAGGAATCTGCATGCGGACGGCGGCTTTGGTGAGCCGTTCAAGAATTGATTGGAACGAGCGCTCAAACGAAGCGCCCATGCGGTCTAGCTTGTTAATGAAGCAGATGCGCGGCACACGGTAGTCGTCCGCATAGCGCCAGTTCGTTTCCGACTGCGGCTCCACTCCCGCAACGCCGTCAAAGACAACCACCGCGCCGTCCAAAACGCGAAGCGAGCGCTTCACTTCCACCGTGAAATCAATATGTCCCGGCGTGTCAATGATATTGAAACGATGCTCAAGCTCCATATTCCCCTTGTCGTAGGTAGGCGTCCAAAAACAGGTGATGGCGGCGGAGGTAATGGTGATGCCCCGCTCGCGTTCCTGCTCCATCCAATCCGTCACGGTCTCGCCTTCGTGCACCTCGCCGATTTTGTGCGACATGCCCGTATAGAAAAGCACACGCTCGCTGGTCGTCGTTTTTCCCGCATCAATGTGCGCGATGATGCCGAAGTTACGAATTTTCTCTAGGGAGTGAAATTTTAATTCAGCCATACGAGTATGCATTATATCGCGCACATTGATGCGCCGAAGGGGGTCGGGGAAACAGCGGTTTCCCTGTGGAGGAAACCAGTCCCGTTTAGGCGGGGCGTCAGAAACCGTGGGTTTCCGAAGAGGCGTGCGTAGCGAGCCGATGCACCATTGTGCGCGATGATGCCGAAGTTACGAATTTTCTCTAGGGAGTGAAATTTGTTTTCGTTTGCCATAGTTACGGCTTGTAGCTTTTTAGCTTATAGCTTCTTAATTTTTTTAGGAAATAGCCACGTGCCACAAAAAGAAAAGCGCCGATGGCGCTCAATAAACATAACAGAAACCAACCGAAGCGCAACCGTTACTTTCGCAGCCCAATTTTGGTGCTGACGAGACGCATTTTGTCTTCAAGAACTTCAATTCGCCGCTCATGAGAGCTCAAATGAAATTCAACGCGGTCAAACCGATGATTGACTTCTTTGCGGAAATTATCTACATCTTTGCGGAAATCTTCCAGATCAGATTTGGTTCCCGCAAAACCTCTTTGCACCATGACCGCAAGACCCTCGACAAGTTCGTCTGTAGTTTTTTTCTTCTTTGCCACGGAGGCTAGTATAACACAAACAAAAAAACGCGCGTAAGGCGTGACTAACGAACAATGTTAAAAAACAAATTATTTCCTCAGCAAGCGCAAAAATTCTTCCACCGAAAGCCGAGCCTGTTTCAGAACAGACGAGAGTAGCGCGCGAGAAATATCTTTAGAGTGCAGGGGTACGGTTACGAGCCTCGTCGTCTCCTTTACATGCCGCAATCGTACATGACTTCCTGTTTGACGGATAATTTTAAATCCGCCTTTTCGTAATGCCCGAATGATTACGGCGGCACGCAGCGCTGGAAGAATGCTCATACTACAAGCGCAATGGGGCCTGAATGATGCATCAGTTTCCCCCGTGCGTAGATATGTCGTTCATCGTCGATAACCGCCTTACCTTCGCTCAAAGCCTCCTCGGCAAGCAGTTCAATTAAATCGGCCGCCATCTTTTTTACTTGAGCAAGAGTACTCCCTTGCGTCAGGGCATTCTCAAAAGCCGGTACTTCGGCAAGATAAACCTTATCTCGCTTATCAAACCAAATCACGGTCTGAAAAGAGCCGTAGGTTGTTTTAATAGGATATTTTTTCTTCATTGCACCTATATAGTATCCTCTTTTTTCTATATACACAATAAAGAAAAAACAAAAAAATGCACTTCAGGCGTCGTTACGAGAATTGCATAAGTTCAGATACCTTTAGCACTCCTCTTAATTTGAGACTGCCACTTAATCCTGCCAGGAATCATTGAATGGAGTTGAATCAGCGACCATGGGTAGGCCGCCGATTATTTTGTGAAGGCTACCACGCAAAGTGGGCAAACGCTTTGTTTGATTCCGCCATGCGATGCGTGTCCTCCTTCTTTTTTACCGCCACTCCTTCATTGTTGGACGCGGCAATAAGCTCCTCCGAAAGACGCAGGTACATGGGTGCACCCTTCTTTGACTTTGCGGCGGCGATAATCCAACGATACGCCAGCGAGAGTCGGCGCTCGGGACGCACTTCGCGCGGCACCTGGTAGTTGGCGCCGCCGACGCGGCGCGAGCGCACCTCAACCGCCGGCGAAACATTTTTTATCGCCGCTTCAAATACCGGCAGAGGGTCGCTCTTTGTTTTTTCTTTTATTTCGTCAAACGCGCGGTAGACGATTTTCCGAGCCGCGTTTTTCCTGCCCTCCTGCATAAGGTAATTCATGAGTTTGGTAACTTTCACCGAGCCATACACGGCATCGGGGGAAAGTAGCTGTTTCGTTTTAAGTTTTCTTCGCATGATTATTCAATCTTCGCTTTCTTCGCCCCATAGAGACTGCGGCTTCGACGGCGGTTCTCAACGCCTCCCGCATCAAGTTTGCCGCGCACAATTGTGTAGCGCACGCCAATGTCTTTCACGCGCCCGCCGCGCAGAAGCACCACGGAGTGCTCTTGGAGATTATGCCCGATGCCGGGGATGTAGGCGGTTACCTCCATGCCGTTCGTGAGCCGCACACGCGCAATCTTTCGGATTGCCGAGTTCGGCTTCTTAGGCGTTTTCGTCGTAACCTTAACACAGACCCCGCGTTTAAACGATGACGGATAATAGGTCGGGCGATTTTTCAATGAATTAAAACCGCGCGAAAGTGCCACCACTTTTGACTTTGTAGCGACTTTTCTGCGCTTCTTTTTTATGAGTTGGTTAATGCGCGCCATATGAAAAACGGCTTGCGGCCGTTGCGGGATACTGTACTACACACATCTTTTGAATGCAAACGCGGTGTACGAGTCCAATACCACGTGGCACTCCCAAATTTTACCGCCCGGTAATAAGCGAAAAGACAACTGAGACAATGTTTAGAAGAACAGGAAGAAAGAGAAATCCAAAAAGAATGAGAAATAAGAACAGGCCGAGAAGCCCGAGCCCTGCAAATCGGTTGCCGAAGTCCATAAACCGCCGGTGTAGATGATAGGGTAAAAACGCGGCAAGCACTTTAGAACCGTCAAGCGGCGGGAACGGGATGAGATTGAAAATCGCGAGCATAATGTTGTAAAAGACCACAAGAGACGCCAGCGAGATAAACGAGGGAGGCAGGACCGACGCGCCAAAGCGGATGACGAATCCAAAGATAACCGCAATGAGAAGATTTATGCCCGGTCCGGCGCCCGCAACCATTGCCTCACCCCACCGCGCATTTTTCAGGTTATATGCGTTATACGGCACCGGTTTCGCCCATCCAAAAAAAAGGTTTGAGTTTGTGATGACCAGGAGCGCGGGAATGATAATTGAGCCGAGTGGGTCAATGTGTTTTAGGGGGTTTAAGGTAAGCCGCCCTGCGAGACGCGCCGTAGGGTCGCCAAGCCAGTTGGCGACCACGCCGTGCATAACCTCGTGTATGACGATAGAGAAAACGAGTATAAGAATGCCAAAAAGAGTTTCAAGTTGCATGCAATGTAGCGTCATGGTAGCATGACGAAACACTAACGGACAACCAACCACCGACCACTCATTATGCTCTCGGTTGTGGGTTGTGTGATGTTGGTTATTTTTATGGCAAAAATTTGTCCCGTAACTAAAAAGGGCTCCCAAGTCGGTGGCGGCTATTCCAACCGAACGCGCGCGACGCAGTTCAATCCTGTTGGCAAAAGGCGGCGTCAGCCCAATCTCCAGAAAAAGCGGATTTTTATTCCGGAGCTCAATAGGCGCATCACCCTGAAACTCTCCACGCAAGCACTTAAAACCATCAATAAGAACGGCGCCTACCAGACGCTCAAGAAAGCGGGACTCATTTAATAGCTTGTCAACTTTCTCGCTTTCAAGCTTATTGGCTTTATCAAACACCGAGTGTTTGATAAAGGGGGAAACTCTGGCTTATGGTCCGATGAGCACGCCGTTTGAGTGCATAATAATCGTTCCGGATTCGTCCGTGCGAAACACGGTAACGCCGGCGCCCTCGAACGTATCAAGCGTCTCTTGGTGCGGGTGACCGTAACGATTCTCCTTACCATCGGAGATGACCGCGTAGGTTGGCGCGACCGCCGCGACAAACGACTCGCTCGTTGAGGTGCGCGAGCCGTGATGTGCAACTTTTAACACATCGCTCTGGAGCTTTTTTCCGTCAAGTGCGACCAAGTAACGCTCCATACGCTTGGTGGTATCGCCCGTGAACATAATCTCCGTATCGCCGTAGATGAGCTGCATCACGATTGAACCATCATTCGTTTTTTCCTGCGTCACGGCGCGGTCTGGGAAAAGAATGTTGAGGTACGCGCCGCCGCCTAAATCAACCATTTGCCCGCGCCTTGCGAATACGCGCGCCGCCGCCTCCCTATCAACCGCTTTTTCAAATTCCAGATAGAGTTTTGACTTCCCCATCGTCCCCGGCTCCATGACGCTTTCAATGCTATATCGCTCCAGCACCGCTAAAAACCCACCAAAGTGGTCTTCATCCGGATTAGTCACGATGAGCATATCAATGGTTCTGTCATACAGCGGCATAACCGCGCCGAGTGCGGAAAGCACCGCGCCGTTTGCCGGTCCGCCGTCAACGAGCACTTGGATTTTGCTTGGTGATTCTATATAGACGGCATCCCCTTGCCCGACATCCAAAAACGCGACCGTAAGTTCCTGCGGCCCATCTGCATAGACCGCGTAGTATATGTATGCATTGGCAAAAATAAGCGCTAACACAAGGTATCTACCCGAATGTCGGCGAATGCGCTCCATCTATTCAGTATGTCATTCAATCACCGAGAACACGATATTCGCCGCCAAAGAATGGAGATTATATTCGCGCCTGCTCAATTTTGGAAGCATTGAGCGATGTATCCGTATGCCGCTTGGAGACGCCCTTCGCGGTTCCAATCGGTTTCGCAATGTCTGATGAAGATATGGCTCATAATGGTTTGAAAAAACTTCGGCGCTACACTGCTTTAAATTATCCTAAAAAAGTTAACGTGCGAGAAAGCGGTGAGTCACCTGCATGGTATACTATATATGTATGACATTTACCCGCTAATTGATTGTCCTATGGCCTACGAAGCAAGAACGTTCCGCCTGCCTGAACTCAAAGGCCTTTCACAAAAACAGCTTGAGGTGCACCTCGGGCTCTATCAGGGTTATGTCAAATTTTTGAATACGCTTGAAGAGACGCTTGCAGACATGAAGAGGGACGCGGAGAAACACGCCTATGCCTTGGGAGAAGTAGCCAGGCGGCGCGGATTTGAATTCGGCGGCATGCGCATGCACGAGTACTACTTCGGCGCCATGGAAGAGCGCGCGGAAGCGCCGGGGGTCGGGTCGCCCCTCATCCAAACGCTTGAAAAACAATACGGCTCGTTTGAAAACTGGATGACCGAGTTCAAGGCAACCGGCATGATGCGGGGCATCGGCTGGGCAGTGCTCTACTATGACCCCGCGGCCATGCGGTTCCACAATGCATGGATTGCCGAACACGAACTGGGACAGCTCGCCGGACTCCCCATCATTCTCGCCATGGACATGTGGGAGCACGCCTTCATGGTTGACTATGTTCCCACGGAAAAGAAAAACTACATTGAAGCCTTTTTCTCAAATTTGAATTGGAATGTGCTTGATGAGCGATTTAGCGTGGCGCGCGAGAGCTCATTTTTCCAAAGAAAAGAGCCCGGTACCAAAGAAGCGCGAGACGAGAAACTATTGTCTTAGATTGAATCGAGCGAGGCGGATGATGCGGCGCTTTGGTGCAAACGAATTGGTACAGGTTCAACAGGTCGCGCGCGTGTTCATAGTTTTCAAATTCAGAGCGTTCTAATATGCGCGTCAATTCCGGAAAGGTGAACGCGGCGCGAAGCGAGGCGAGAGAGTCGTTGTAGAGAAGTGAGCCACGCGCGTGAATGTAAGTATCGCAAATCCATAGGGCAATCGCGTCGGTTTTTGGTCGGACGAAGTCAAAAATGAGAAGGGTTCCTCCGGGTTTCAATTTCCGCACGCAGTCATTAATGAGTCGCACTGCCGCTTCCTCATCTTGCGCATGATGGAGCATTAAACTCAATAAAATAACATCAAAAGATTCCGGGAGTGTTTGGATTTCGTCACTGTGCATTTTTTTCACACCCAGATTGACCATACCTTCTTCTCGTATGCGTTTTTCAGCAAGCGCAAGCATGGCGTCCGACCCGTCAATGCCGAGCCACTTGGTCTTTGGGAACGCCGATGCCATTTTTGCGGTTAGTATGCAAGGCCCGCAACCTACCTCAAGCGCGGTACCCTCTTCCTCAAACCGAAGTACCCGAGAGAGTTTTGAAAGAATAAGCGTATACGCGAGGCCATAGTCACTTTCCATAGCACGGAGGTACTCATGAACCCCCAACGGATTCTCCATAATTTCGTCCGCTTCTTTCATGCGCGTATTTTGTTGCGGTAGAAAATTATTCTTAAGCCCCATAAGCCCCGCGCGGAGTGTCTTATTATAGAGTGCGAAAAATTTCTGCATGTGCATGTAAGGAGTATACTATATCATTCTACGCGCGTGTAAAATAACGACGCATATTATTTCTAAAAAGGAAAGCTCCTAAGGCCAGATACAGCGAGACCATGAGCCATGCGGGGAAATAGCTCAAGGAAATGGACGCAAAAGGGAGTGCGGAAAAGAATTCAACAACGTAGAGTTCGTACGCAAGGAACGCGTATGAAATGAAGGCAAACGGCAGTGAAAGCACGGGCATAATAAAGCCAAACGCGCCGGTTAAAAAGCCAAAAAACATCGTGGCGGGAATGGCGCCGAGAACGAGAAGATTCACCGGCAGACTCACGACACTAAATGTTCCGGTTTGATAGAGAAGAAATGGCAATACGAAAAGCTGTGTTGCAATGGTCGCAATTGCCGTCTCGCGCAGTCCCAAATGCTCCGGCACAAACCCGAGCCGGCGCTCAATCAGGGGCGAGAAATAGATAAGCCCGAGCGTGGCGAGAAAAGAAAGCTGGAAGGACGGATCAAAGACGAGAATGCGCGGATTTTGGAGAAGCATAACGAATCCGGTCAAGATGAGCGCACGCGTAACGTCGGAAGTTCTCCCGGTCGCTCGCGCAAGGAGAACTAAAAGCGCCATCGCGCCGGCACGCACGGCCGTCGCGGAGGCGCCGACCATAATGACGAAGAGGAAAATGGCAAGCGCGCCGACCGCGATACCGACGCGCTTCCTAAAAAACAAACCGAAAAACCACCGCAAGGCATTGGCAACAATCGTTATATTGTAGCCGGAGAGCACCACAATGTGAATGATGCCGACCAAACGAAAGTCATCCAAAAGTTTTTTTCCGAGCGACTGTTTCGCGCCGATTAAAAGTCCGCCCAAAAGCGCCGCATGCGGTTCTGGGATAACGCGCTCTATGCGCATGAGAAATGCACGCTTGAGAGAAAAGAGCGCGCGCTTTAACGCACTGCCGTGTCCCGCGGACAGATACGAGACATCGGCGAAGTTTAGTTGATAAAAAATGCCATTTTTCGCCAGGTAGCCGGGATAGTCAAACACGCGACCGGTTTCTGTTTCAAAGCGCTCGGGTTTTTGAAGCGCCCCTTTAACCGCCACGCGGTCACCATAGCGAAACGTCGGGTAGCGTGGAGCGCCGACGAGCACTTTTGCCGACGCCGCTTCGCCGTCGGCGAGGTCAACGCCGACGGTAAGAAGCGTCTGATTCTCTCGCACATCCGGCTCATCAACGACGACGCCTTCGGCTGAAATCGTCCTGCCAACTTTTGCATCAAGCACCGGGCTACCGCGATTGAGGTCGGCGAGGTCAAACCGCAAAAGACCAACGCCGACGGAAAACACAGAAAGCGACAAAAAAAGAAGGGTGCGCCTCTTTCCCGAAACTAATCCGGCGATGAATAGCGAAAGACCTAACGTGGACACGAATGCCGAAAACGCAAAACCAAAATCAAAAAATGAGCGAAGGAGAACGCCCCCGATAAATCCGCCGATGGCAACATAGAGCCAGCGATTCTGCATGGACTTGCGTGTACAAAAAAATCAGGCGATATATCGCGCTATTATTGATTGGTCTTTACCGCCCCTCACCATCCATCGCCTTGTTGGCGAGGCGGTCCGCCTCCTTGTTTCGCTCACGCGGCACATGCACAAAGGAAAGATGCTGAAACACGCTCACGCGGAGATTGTGCACCTTAATAAATTGCGGGAAGAGCGTCGGTTCTTTAATTTGGTAGATATCGGAAAGTTGGCGCGCGATAAGCTCGCTGTCCAAGCGAACTTCAACGACAAGGTTTTTACACACCGACGCGCCAAAAAGTTTCTTCACTCCCTCAAGTCCCTGAATAACCGCTTCATATTCGGCGAAGTTGTTGGTTTGGCGTCCAAGAAATTTTGAAATTTCTTTCAGCACCTTCCCGCGCTCGTCTTGAATGACCACGCCCAGGCCGGAGGGCCCCGGATTTCCGCGTGCGCCGCCGTCCGTGTACAGCACTACTTTTTGCATACGCTTTAGTATACTCCACAAAAAACGCACGGCGGCAGGTTGATACCTGCGGGTAACCCCCCGTACGAATAACTCTTCTGTTGCCGAGTTATTCGTACGGGGGTGGGAAATACGAAAATGCGGCACACCCTTGGAGAGTGGGCGTGGCAAGGCCGCGGATGAATGCGGTTAAAAATGTCAAACATTAAACACGCCGTGCATTGAAGTGCGTAATTAACACTTTAGGACGGCGCGCAAGAAAGCAGGGCATCGGGTTTGGTAGTATACTGGTAAAAATGCTCCATGCAATCTAGACACTATCGCGCCGGTTATACGCTCCTTGAGGTACTTATCGCCATGCTCATCTTGGCGTTAGTTTCGGTGGCGCTGTTCCAAAGTTATGGGAGCATCGTTACCGTCATCAAGGCGGCGCGCGTAAAATCTATCGCGACCAATCTGGCGAATGAACAGTTTGAAATCGCTCGCAACCTGCCCTTTGACGCCGTCGGTATCGTAAACGGTATTCCCCCGGGGCTTTTGGTACACGAACAAACCGTCCCCCGAGATGGTTTTAACTTTGAAGTCATAACAACCATACGCAATGTTGACGACCCGTTTGACGGCACCATCGGCAGTACGACAAACAAGGACCTCGCGCCGGCAGACTACCGTCTGGTCGAAATCAACATCGGTTGCGCAACCTGCGTGCCGCCGCTTCTGCCTATCACGCTTACCAGCACCATCGGCCCGCGCAATCTTGAAACGACCTCTAACAACGGCGCGCTTTTTGTGAATGTTTTTGATGCCACAGGGCTTCCGGTCGTGGGCGCCGATGTGCACATTGAAAACAACACCCTCACTCCCCCCATCATCATTGACGACATCACTAACGCAAAAGGTGAACTGCAAATCGTCGACGTGCCGCCTGGCGCGGGTGCGTACGCCATTTCGGTCTCAAAATCCGGCTACTCATCAGAACGCACATATCCAACCGGAGACCCCGACAATCCAAACCCCGTGAAGCAAGATGCCACGGTCGCTATACAGGAACTTACCAACACCAGTTTTGCCATTGATGTTACGAGCGCGCTCAATGTGACAAGCTCAAACAACACCTGCGAAGCTATCGGCGATATTGACTTCAAGTTGAGCGGCACGAAACTCATCGGTACCAGCCCTGACATCCTGAAGTACACAAGCAACAATGCCACGAACGCGCAAGGGACGTTGAATGTACCAATTCTTGAATGGGACGCCTACGCGCTTTCGCTCACCGACGCGGGGTACGACTTAGCCGGTTCCATTCCGTCCTTGCCGCTTGCGCTTAATCCGGGCGTCTCACAGGATATGCGGCTTATCGCGGTGCCAAAAAATCCGAAGGGCCTCTTGGTAACCGTGAAGGACACCGCAACAGGTCTGCCGATTTCGAGCGCCGATGTATCGCTGTCCGCCGGTCCACTTTTCCAGGTGGCGACCACCGGTCGCGGATTTCTTTCCCAGACGGATTGGTCGGGCGGTAGCGGGCAAGCCGACTTTATAGACAAAACCCGCTATTTAAGTTCAAACGGCAACGTTGACACGACCAGTTCGCCGGGCGATCTGTATTTGAGCTTCTTTGCCGGCGAATACCAGCCAAACGGCACGCTCATCTCGTCTTCTTTTGATACCGGCGCGGAAAGCAATTTTGCGCAATTATCTTGGGAGCCGCAAAGTCAGCCCCAAGATACCGGCGCGGACAGCGTAAAACTGCAACTCGCCACCAATACCGATAACGCAACGTGGAACTTCATCGGCCCCGACGGCACCGC
Organism: uncultured Candidatus Saccharibacteria bacterium; assembly: GCA_964348955.1. GTDB lineage: Bacteria > Patescibacteriota > Minisyncoccia > Phycocordibacterales > 2-01-FULL-51-21 > 2-01-FULL-51-21. The sequence goes on from CAYGEN010000002.1 coordinate 12,668, forward strand.
GGGCACGTATTACACGCTCGCGGACAAAAACATCAGCAGTGCCCACAACGGCAACCGCTATCTGCGCTACCAACTCTACATGAATTCGGCAAGCACCACGTTTACGCCGACCGTTTCCGATATCACCTTTACCTTTTCCTCCGACTGCATTCCCTCCGGCCAAACTTTTTTCTCCGGACTCTCCACCAACGATTACACGCTTACGGTAGAAAAGAGCGGCTACCAAATATATAGCGGCACGGTCACGGTCGCCGCGCCATGGCAGGAAGCGGTGGTTAATTTAACGCCATAATGCGGTCTGTGGCACACAACAATTTCTCGCGGGGCATGTCGCTCATGGAAGTGTTTATAGGAATGGCTATCGCCACACTCATTTTAGCCGGCCTATGGGCCATTCAGAAAAACTTTACGTCGTCCAATACCTTTTTGGAAAAAAGCCTGCGTGCCCAGGAAGAGGTGCGGCGCACATTTAAAATGATGGTCACGGAGATACGCTCCGCATCCGGCTCAAATACCGGCACCTACGCCGTAGAGCAAGCGAGCAGTACCTCCTTTATCTTTTACGGCGACATCGACGACGATGTGCTCAAAGAGCGCGTGCACTATTATTTGGACGGCACGACTCTCAAAAAGGGGGTGGTTAAACCAACCGGCACGCCTCTTTCCTACAATCTTGCCTCGGAGTCGGTCTCGGAAGTGCTTCACAATATAGATAACGGCATAGTGCCGCTTTTCAGTTTCTACGATATTTCTTACGCAGGCACCAGTTCTCCCCTTGTTGAGCCGGTAAACATCGCTTCTATCCGTCTGGTAAAAATAACCGCCAAAAGCGACGAGGACGCTGCCAAGCCGCCCGGTCCAATCACTTTCACAACACAAGTGACTATTCGGAATCTGAAAGACAACTTATGAAAAACGCAAAACACGGACAGCTTTTGATACAGGTATTGGTGTGGAGTGCTATCGCCGCCATTTTCGTAAGCGGTTTTGTCTCCTGGGCGGCCATCAATCTCAAAGCGGCGCGTACCGTCGTTGCGCGCGAGCAGGCGATACAAATTGCCGAAGCGGGCATTGACTACTATCGCTGGCATCTCGCCCATGCGCCTACCGATTACAAAGATGGAACCGGTGCGCCCGGCCCCTACCCTCATCTCTACTACGATAAGGACGGCAAAGTGCTCGGTTCTTTTACGCTCGCTATCACGGCGCCGCCGCTTGGCTCGTCGCTCGTAACCATTCGCTCAACCGGTGTGGCAAGCTCAAGCGAAGGCGTATCGCGCGCCATTGAGGCGAAATTCGCCAAACCGTCATTTGCAAAATACGCGGTCGCGGCAAACGACGCTATGCGTTTCGGCGCCGGTACCGAGATATTCGGACCCATTCACTCAAACAACGGGGTGCGCTTTGACGGCATCGCGCACAACCTTGTTACGAGCGCCATGGCTAATTATGACGACCCCGACCACAGTGGCGCAGATGAATTTGGAGTCCATACACACGTTAATCCGCCGCCCGGCTCCGGTATTAACGACACCTTCCGAGCAAATGAGGCCCTGCCAAACCCCACACCAACGCGAAGTGACGTATTTTGGGCGGGACGGCAATTCCCCGTTCCGGCGATAGACTTTGCGGGTATTACCGCCGACCTCTCGCAGATGCGCACCGATGCGCAGGCGAACGGTTTTTATCGCACTTCCTCCGGCGCGCTTGGCTACCTCGTCGTTCTCAAGACCAATGATACCTTTGATTTGTATAAAGTTACGAGTCTGGTCAATCCGCCGAGTCAGTGCTCCAACACGCTGAATCAGTTGGGCTGGGGCACCTGGAGCGTCAACAACAAAACGCTTCTCGGCAACTATGCCCTCCCGAACAACGGCGTCATCTTTCTTGAGGACCACACCTTTGTTGAGGGGAAGATTACGACGGCACGCGTCACTATTGCCGCGGCAACATTTCCCGACAACCCGGCGACGCGGAAAAGTATTACGGTCAATCATAATCTTCTCTACACTACCTACGACGGGCAGGATGTGATATCCCTTATCGCTCAACAAAACATCAATGTCGGTTTTGTGAGTGATGACACGCTCCGGATTGACGGCGCGCTCATCGCGCAAAGCGGCAGAGTGGGTCGGTACTACTACTCAAATAAATGCACCACATACTATGTGCGCAACACCATCACCCTCTACGGGATGATCGGCACAAATCAGCGCTACGGCTTCGCCTATACGAACGGCACCGGCTACGGGATTCGAAATATCAACTACGACGCCAATCTTCTTTACGCGCCGCCGCCGAGCTTCCCCCTTACGTCGGACCAGTACGAGATTGTTTCGTGGGAAGAAATGTAATCCCCTGCAATGCAATCCACGCGAATAAGTGTACGATATATCGTACACTTATTCGCCTTAGTTGCGTGGATGCCGATATCCCAACCAAGTATGGAGCTCTCCGACTCAATTCAAATAACAATGTATTCCTTCGCGCTACGATAGCCACACTCAAAAAAACGACCCGCCACAAAGCGGGTCGTTGAGTTTTTGAATATGGCGCTACGGAAGCAGTGTTATTTCAGCTTTCTGAGTGATTTGCCCAATTTGGCACAACCCATCAAATTTCATCAGCTTGCGCCAGCCGATTGGGGCGCAAATCACCACCTCGGTCTCACGGTTAATTCTTGTCTCGTTTCCTTCAGCATCCAGTGGAACCGCAACCAATTCCACCCTTTCTTTGGGTACCCATCTGTTCAGCTTCCGCCGAACTGAAATGGTCTGCCTGATCGAAGACCCCAGCTGAAGAGGACGATTCTTACCCAGCGCCACCTCGCTTAGCAACCTGACTTCAAACGATCCAACACCTCCTATCCGCGCCGCCTCGAGCGCCACTTGCATGCGCTGGCATGCTGGTCGGTGATTTTTGGATTCTCTGAAAACAATTTGCACCGCTTTTTTCTTTTTCGGCGTTCTCCGCTTTCTTGGCTTTCTTGGTTCTTTCGGCGACCCTCCCCCCGTCAACATATACAGAGATTGTTCGAGTATAGACGGAAACATACCCACCCCCTTCTTTGTACAATTACCTATCCTCTGACAGATTATCAAATCGTAATGAATTTGTCAAACTTCGGGAGTAACGAGTGCGACGATGCGCAGGCGCAACTCCGGAAAATTACGAAAAGTGGAACGCTCAATCGTTGCGAGAAGGTCAACCGAGGCGCCGACGGCAATCGGCGTATCAAAATCATTCGGCTCCGCGAAAAATTTAATCGCCGAAACCGCCTTTCCTTTTTGGCGCGCAAAGGAAAGCTCTAGGTGCTGTTTTTCTTTTCCAAAAAGGCGGACATTTTCAATGAGCGCGTTTCTAAACAACCAAAGTGGTTTTGGGTTCCCTTCGCCAAACGGCGCGAGCCGCGCAATATGGCGATAGGTATTCCAATTAACATCTTCAAGCGAGAGCTCGCGGTCAAACGCTGTTTTCTCCGGAGCTAACGACATCGTTTGTAAGGAGAGAAAGGATTCGCTTAACTGCAGTTCAAGTAAATGTACATTCTCGTATGCGACCGAAAATCCGCCGGCAAATTGGTGTCCCCCAAATTCAATAAAAAGTTCGCGGCGCGACTCCATGAGCTGAAACACACTCACGCTACCCCCCGAGCGGCACGAGCCCTTGAGTAGCATAGTACCTTCCCGCCCCCAGAGAAATACCGGACGCTCATACTCCTCGGCAAGGGTATTTGCCGCAAGTCCCAAAAGCGATGGCTTCCAGCGCGGGTCTCCCGCAACAACAACACTGCCAAGCGGTCGGTCGGTCACGCGTTTTCGTATTTCTTTTACCATACTCGCCACAACCCCTTTTCGTTCATCATTAATACGATTCAAATGCGCGGCAGAGCTTGCCGCCACCGTTTCCTCTTCAGTGGTAAGCAAACGAAACGCCTCCATGGGCGCGTCCATGCGCGATGCCGCATTAATGCGCGGCACCAGCATAAAATAGGCATCGTCCTCGGTGAACTCGCGCTGTACGACCCGCATGAGGCGACAAAGCTTCATCAGCCCGAGGCGGGGCGACTTTTTAAGAACCGCGAGTCCGAAATAGGCAAGTGCGCGATTCTCTCCCGTGAGCGGCACCATATCGGCGAGGGTGCCGAGCCCCGCCATATCAAGGAGCCATTTCTCCCACCCCTTGTGTATTCGCCAGCTTGCAGAGCCCTCTGCGAGAAGACCCTGAACCAGTTTGAAGGCGACGCCGGAACCGCACAAAAGTTTGAAGGGATAGGTCTCACCAACCTGTTTTGGATTAAGGAGCGCGTACACCTGAGCAGGATTCTCGCTCGGTAAATGATGGTCAACCACAATAACCTCCACCCCGAGCTCTTTGGCGCGAAAGGCGGCGGCGGTGTCGTTCGTGCCGCAGTCAACGGTAATGATGAGCGTGGTGCCACATAAGGCGAGCTCCTCTACCGCGCCCGCATGAAATCCATACCCTTCTTCATGCCGATGAGGAATGTAGTTGGTAAAGTGCGTATAGCCTATCTTTTTAAAAAAGTCGTGGAGTAATACGCCTCCCGGAATGCCGTCGCAATCATAATCGCTGTAAATCGCGATTCGCTCCTCTGCCTGAAGCGCGCCGAGAATACGAGAGACGGCGCGCGCCATATTGCGCATTAAAAATGGGTCATGCAGGTCGCGCGTGTAATCGGGCGCAAGAAACACCTCTGCAGCATCGCGGGATAAAATGCCGCGCGTGTAGAGCATGTCTTGGAGAAATTCGGGATAAGAAATGAGTTCAGCGCGCACCCCATCAGGCGCAGATTCCCGAACGCTATATTTTTGCATCCCCCTTTGAGCTGACTTCATCGGAATAGATTAGATTCTCATGGGAAATATGCACCCGCGACTCAAGATGGAACACATGGCACTATGTTAGCATATCCATCTGCGCGACTTTTCACGCCATTTCTTCAATCCCATTTGATAAGACGCTAAGCGCCTTATCAAATGTCTTATCAATTAGGTACGTATGCAGCGCTCTAATAATTTGTGTAGAATGAAAGAAATGCCTAACTGTATATTCTGCAAAATTGTTTTGGGCGAGATTCCCTCAACAAAGGTCTATGAAGACGAGCACTTTCTCGTCTTCACCGATATTCACCCTCAATCCCCCGGTCATGTGCAGGTCATTCCAAAAAAGCACTTTCGTTTTGTATGGGATATGCCGGACGTTAGCGCAATGTCGCCAAATATCGGCAGTTATTTCAGTGTGGTGCGCAAAGTAGCGCGCGCCATGCAAGGCGCCTTCGGCACCGACTACGTGTTCAGCAAAGTGATGGGCGACGAGGTGCCGCATGCGCATGTCTGGCTCTTTCCTCATCCAACGTATGCGCAGGGCGACCCGCAAGATTTTGAAGGCAATGCTGAAAAAATACGAAGCGCGCTCCGCTAGACTTTAGTTTTCATACTTCAATAAAAGCGCGGTCATGAGAGCGGCGATGATAGTAGAAACGGATGAATATCGCCGCGCTTATGGCGCCAAGTGCGTTAAAAACCAAATCAAGCGCGGTGTTTGTGTATCCGCCGACGCCCGTATTCGGCACAACCAAAACCGCGACAAACTCCACAATTTCATTCAGAGCGCCAAACCCCATCCCCGCCGCAATGATGAGAGGATACACGACCAGCCAGTTCGTTTTTTCATTTAAATACGGGCGAAGAAGATGATAGACCACGAGTGTTGCGACGGCAAAACCAAAAAAGTGCACCGCTTGGTCGTATTTTAAAATATAGAGTTCGCCGGAGCCGATTATCGGCACAAGATGCAGTTTATAGAGGACGGCACCGTTTACCTCTATTCCCCCGCCGGCAAGATGCAGGAGTCCCCACAGTGAGAGGCCAAAGAGCGTCAGATAATCAAAGCGCGACCGGCGGATGGTGGTAAATATTAGCGCGAAAAATCCTGCGAGCACCAGAAGATACCAGATAAATTCAGCGTTTGCGATGCGCACATAATACGCCGCAAACGCCGTGATATAGATAAGCGAAAACACCGCAATCGCTTTTTCTCCTCCGGTAAGTCTAGGGAGTGACATGCTATAACCGTTTTAATAGCCGATGATGTCTATCTGCCCCGAGCGGTTAATGTCAAACTTCTTTCCAAAAATAATCGGGGTCGTTGAGGTTGCATTCGGGGGCACATAAAACGTGTCAATGGTCGTCTGGATGAAATCAGTGCCGTGTGAGCTGGTCCCTTGTATGGTGTAGGTGATTTCGTAAGTCCCGGGATTAGCCGCGCCATTGTACACGCCGACATACTCACCCGGAGCATTCTCGGTTAGCGTTATGAGTGTCACTTCCTGATTCGGGTTCGTAATATGCGCCACGACCGTCACGCCGCCGACCGGTGTTGAGTTTCCACCGCCGCTCTGCTCAACCTGTAGCGTGATAATGACTTTTTGAGGAGCCGCGGCTACGCTCTCAAGCCCCGGCGAAACAGAAATGGGCGGCGCGCCGACCGGCACTTCAATGGTGTATGGGTCGGGAGTGTCTCCCTCGTTTGAAAGAACGACCGTCCAATTGCCCGCCGCTTTGTTGTTCGCCACCGTAATGGTGGTTGAGGTTGTTTTGCCGTCTTCCGCAGACACCTTCTTGACACTCACCTTTGTTTTCCCCACACTTTGCGTCGTTGTTTCCTTGCTTGGTTTAAGCACATTCCCGAGTGGGTCAATGAGGGTAATGGTCGTTTGTGTGCCGGCTAACACCCTAAACAGAAGTGTGTTTGCGGGACCGATGGTAATAACCTGATTCGTTTCCGCATGAGGCGGCGTAAAACTCTTGGTGATATTCGGCTGCACATTACTCCATATTAAACGAGCGCCGGATGTCCCTGCCGACCCTGCGCTTTGAGTTCCCGAGCCCTGTGCGAGGATATCAGCTACATCCTGTACATTCTGCGGAGTCTGCTCGGGAGATGTTTGAAATTGGAGTCCCGCATACCCCGCGCCGATGAGAATAATGAGTGAGGCAAGCACAAGAGCTACCGGAACAATCCACCCTCTGTTCATTTGCATATATAAAAGTATACCCACACATGGGCGTCGTGCAAAGCCCTCGCGTGGGTATACCTGCCGCGCCCTCATTGAGAGAAAAAGAGGGGTTAAGACTCCACGTGAGCGAGAAGCGCCTCAATACCGGGAAGCGTCCCTTGGAGCAAAAATTCAAGCATTGCCCCGCCGCCCGTTGAAACAAATGCAAAGTGGTCCATGAGATTCAATTTTGAAATAGCCGCTATGGTGTCGCCGCCGCCAACAACACTGTAAACGCCGGAGCGCGCGATAACCCTCGCCAATTCTTCCGTTTGCCGCATATAGCCATGCTCGTAGTACCCCATGGGACCGTTCCAGAGAACAAAATTTGATTTTTGAATCTTTTCTTCCACAAATGCAATCGTTGCCGGTCCGACATCCAAAATATTTTCTTCTGGGCTTATTGCGGTCGGCGGCACGACTCTAATACTGCCGCCCTTCGCGGCCACCACATCAATCGGGAGCAGTAATTTCTCATTGGCAAGAATAGAGGAAAAATCATAGGGCGTCGTTGAAACAAGCGACTTCCCCACCTCGTAACCCTTTGCGCGATAGAGGTCGTTTGCAACCGCGCCTCCGATAAAAACGCAGGAGTAACTTGCAAGAAATTTTTCTATAAGGGGCCCTTTCGTTTCAAACTTTGCTCCGCCGATAATGGCAAGCGCCGTGCCCCTCGGCGCGAGCGCGCTCCTAAGTTCCGCTATCTCTTTTTGTAAAAGAAAGCCCGCGTAACTTTGAAGCAAACGCGGCAGTAGAACTATGGTCGCGTGAGGGCGGTGCGACACGGCAAAGGCGTCGTTCACATAGCACTCGCCAAATGCGGCAAGCGCCCGCGCAAATGCCATGTCGTTTTCCTCCTCGCGGCGGTCACGGCGCACATTCTCAAGAAGAAGCACCTCGCCGTTCTTGAGTGCGCCCACGGCGGCCTCTGCCGCAGAGCCCAAAAGCTCGGGAATGAATTGAACGGGGAAGGACTCCGAAAGTTTTGCGGCAACTGGCAGGAGCGTGTCCCCCGCCCGCCCAAGATGGCTTAGCATCACGGTACGCGCGCCCTCTCTGGATAAAAATTGGATAGTTTCAAGCGCTTTGTCCAGACGAAAAGTATCAATCACTCTGCCGTTTTCAACCGGCACATTTAAATCCGCGCGCAAGATGACGCGTTTCCCCCGAAAGGAAGACGCGCTTCGTATATCGGGAATGTGCATACCTTCTTAGCGAGCGCGGTTCGCAATGCGGAGCATTTCCGAAAACGCCTCGGCATTGAGACTGGCGTGCCCGACCAAAAAACCATTGACTCTGCCGCGAGAGATGAGCGCGGCAATGTTTTGTGGTTCAACCGAGCCGCCATAGAGAACCGGGGTGGATTCGGCAAGGGGGCGGGTAAACATCTCGGAAAGAATTTTACGGACAAAAATAACCGTCTCGTGTACCTCTTCAGGCGGCATGGCATCGTGAGCCTCTTTACCGATGGCCCAGATTGGTTCGTAGGCGATGAGGAGGCGTTTTATCTCCTGTGCCTCTACGGCGCGCAGTGCAAAGCGTAATTCTTCTTCAAGAAACGGCAGAGAGGTGCCTTGGTGGTCGCGCGTTTTTTCGCCGATACACAACACCACCGAGAGCCCCGCGGAAAGCGCCGCGCGCACTTTTTTTTGCACAAGCTCATTATCTTCCCCGAGCGCGCGGCGCTCCGAATGTCCAATGATGCAGTAACGCACGCCCAGGTCTTTGAGCATGGCGGGGCTAATTTCCCCGGTGTGCGCTTCACCGTCGTCAAAAAAAACATTCTGCGCCCCGAGCGCGCTCTTTTTATCGCCGCGGAGCTTGGCAAGATACACCGATGGCGGACAAAAAACCGCAACGACATTTTTTTGGCGCGCCGCAGAGCGTTTCAATGCGCTCAAAAGCTTGACTGCCTTTTTGAGTGTCGCGGGATTCATTTTCCAATTTGCAATGAGATACTGCCGCATAGAAAATGAGTATACTATATAGCACCTGAAAGCGAGTAGATGGGCGAAATGACCGATATGGCAAAAAAGCCCACGCCAAGACCGATGAAAATCATAAGGAACGGTTCAATGACCGTGGTCATATTTTTTGTTTTTTGTTCCACTTCATTTTCATAAAAGACGGCAACTTGGAGAAGCATCGCGGGAAGCTGGCCGGTTTCCTCACCGACCGCGATGAGTTCGCCGACGAGTGGGGGGTACAAATCTTCGTGCGAGGTAAAGACCGAGGCGATGGGGTTTCCTTTTTCTATATTCCCTCGCGCCTCATCAATAACCGCCTTGAAATGCGAATTCTGAACGACCTCACTCGTTATCTCCAGTCCGGAAATTATCTCAACACCTGATGAAAGAAGTGATGAGAGCGTGCGCGCCGTGCGCGCCGCATTTACCTCGCGCATTATAGTGCCGATAACGGGCGACCGCAAAAGTATATTTTCAATCACATGTTTTCCCCGCACGGTTTTAACGAGGCGCAAAAAAAACGCCGTAAACGCCGCGACGCTAATGAGTATGACGTACCAGTAGTGCAAAATAAAGTTGCTTGTGCCGATAACCATGCGCGTCGGCAGGGGCAATTCCACATCAAACGATGCGAAGGTGGCGCTCAACGTGGGAATAACCACGACGAGCATCGTGATGCCGATGGCAATCATAGCGGTAAAAATGACTCCGGGATATATCATCGCCCCGCGAATTTTCTTGGTCAGGTTATACGCGCGCTCCGTTTGCTCGGCAACCACCAAAAGACTACTCCCCAGCTTTCCGCTTTCCTCTCCGGCTTTCACCATGGCGGTAAAAAGTTTTGGAAACACTTTGGGAAAGCCCTCCATTGATTCGTGAAAACTGATGCCGCGCTTAATATCGTTTGAAAGCGCGCTCAACACTTCTTTGAAGTTGGTGTTTTTCGTCTGGCGCTCAAGAACGGAGAGTCCGCGCGAGAGGGGAAGTCCTGCGCCAATCATAGCGCCAAGGTTGCGCGCAAAAATAATTTTGTCGCTCTGCTTTACATTATCCAGAAAAATATGGAAACGCTTCAAATCAATCCGCAAACCGGTGCCGATTTCTTCAACGGATAGAACGGTCGCGGAACTTTTTCGCACTTCCGCATATACGGCAAAGCGGTCCGGCACCAAAACGGTGCCCTCCATAGGTTCCCCATCGCTCCGAACCGCTTTGTAGTGAAATTTAGGCATGGAATGAGAAGTCGACGTAAGAATTACGAAGTGTAATGTACGAAAAGTACGAAAAAGAGGTTCTTGACTCTTCTGCGTAATTCGTAATTCTTACTTCGTAATTCGTTCATGGTTATTGGTTATTCCGAAACAACGCGTAGCACTTCTTCAATGGTCGTAATGCCCTGCACCGACTTAAAAATACCGTCTTGAATCATCGGGAGCATGCCTTCGGAAATGGCTTGCTTTTCTATGGTATCGGAAGTGGCACGCTTCATAATTAGGTCTTTAATGGTCGGTGTCACCGCAAGCACTTCGTGAATTCCGATGCGTCCGCTGAAACCATCTGGACACTCGGGTGACGCTTTGGGACGATAGAACGGAACTTTTTCCCAGGTGACATCGGCGGCGACTATTTTTTCCTCCTTGAGCACCGCGAGCACATGGTCAAGGTCAACCGATTTGGCAAGCGCGGCAATTTCCGTTTTCGTCAGACGATACTCTTCCCGCGACTGACAGAGTCGGCGCACCAACCGCTGACCAATAACCACATTCACAGTTGAAACCAGAAGAAACGGCTCGGAGCCCATGTCAATCATGCGCGGAATGGCGCCGGCGGCGGAGTTGGTGTGAAGTGTGGAGAGTACCAAATGGCCGGTGAGCGACGCATTAATCGCAAGCGAAACCGTCTCGCTGTCGCGAATCTCGCCAACCATAATAATATCGGGGTCTTGGCGCACGAACGAACGGAGTCCCGCGGCAAACGTAAAACCAATGTCCGGTTTGACCTGCGTTTGATTAATGCGCGGCATCTGATATTCAATCGGGTCTTCAATGGTTGAAATATTTACCTCGGGAGTATTCACCATATCAAGAAGCGTATAGAGCGTGGTTGTCTTCCCCGAACCCGTTGGGCCGGTGGTGAGAAGCATGCCGGTTTTTTGCTTGAGCGCGTTGTGGATCCGCTCCAATCCCTCGCCATGGAACCCGAGCCCCTCCAGAGAAAATCCGCCCGCGCTCTCACGCAAAAGACGCATGACGACTTTCTCTCCGTAAAACACCGGCAAAATGGAAACGCGCAGAGACACTTGTTGTCCGTGCACATCAACCTTGAACCGGCCGTCTTGCGGCAGGCGTTTTTCGTCAAGCTTTAAGTTCGCCAGCACTTTGATGCGCGCGGTGATGGACGAGCCGGCCGATTTCGGCAGTGACATCGCGTCATGCAACATGCCATCAATACGATACCGCACGATGACCTCGCGCTCCATCGGCTCAATGTGCACGTCGGATGCGTTTTGCGTTACCGCGTGGCTGAGTAGCGTATCAACAATTCTAACCACGGGCAGATTTTCGGCGAGTTTCTTGAGGTCAGTGACCGTCGCGTCGCTACCCGCCTCCATACCAGCGGCATTGAGAGACTCCGCCTCTTTTTTAATAATGTCTCCGAACTCGTCTTTGAGCGTCTTCTGATACTGCAACAACACGCTCTTGATTGACTCGGCGTCAGTGAGACGCGGAAGAATTTTTAAGCTGACTTTTTTCTTGACAAAATCAATCGCCTCAAGGTCGTCCGTGTCAAGCATCGCCACTTCAAGCGAGTCCCCTTCCCGCTTAAATGCAATGATATTGTTGTTGCGTGCTATGGGCTCGGGAATAAGCGAGAGTACTTCTGCATCAACTTTTTTCCCTTTGAGATTGACGAACGGGATGCCAAGCACATAAGCCTGCATGCGCCGCAGGTCGTCCTCGGTCAAAATATCGCGATTAACGAGGACGGCGCCAATGCTTTTTCCGCCCTCTTCCGCCGCCACCTTTTCAGCCGCCTCAAATTCCGTCCGCGACACCAGTCCCGAATCAACGATAAACCCCTTTAACTGTTTTTCATCAATGTGCATAGCGAGAAACGATATAGGATATAAGATATAGATAGTATAGCGCACCCCGCGCGCCTACTCGCGTCCGTTTTCAACAGGAACAGAATTGTTTATCAAACACTCTTGTTTATCAAACACCGAGTGTTTGATAAACAATGATGAGTGCATCATAGGAGTGTATGTATACACCACCCCAAAGCTATGTTTTGGAGATGAATGCGCGAAGACGCGAAGATGAAAAACACGCGATGCGAACACACAATGCAGAAATGGCAGAGAAAAGGTATAGGAAGGCATAAGAAAAATGTACACTCTTTATCAAACACTCGGTGTTTGATAAATCAGAGGGATGGTGGAATGAGGAACTTATATGTTCGCGCTTTGCCATGCCAACACCAATCCCCTACTTACTGGACTGGGTTGACAAATTTTTGTGAAAGTATATGTTGTAGGTATCTGCAGTCCGCCCCGAAGGGGCGGACGTTTTTAGAAAATAACAAGCAGAACGAGTATATTTTTTAGGTTTTCCCATTAGTTTCACTCATAAAAAACTGCTATGTTTGACCTTAAAGTAATTCATTCGGTGCTGGACCAGCTTGAAGAAGAGCGCGGCATTCCGCGCGCAAAAGTGCTTGAAGCGATAGAAACGGCGCTTGCAACCGCATACAAAAAAGAATACGGGAAGCGCGGGCAGATTGTCCGAGCGTCTTTTGACATACATACCGGCAAGGCGGAATTTTCCCAAGTAAAAATCGTGGTTGACCCTGCGCAGGTCATTATGGATGAAGAAGAACATGAGGAACGAGAGGAGAGCGGCGAGCGCGTTCGCTACAATCCCGAGCATCATATATTTCTTGAGGATGCGCAAAAAATGAAAAAGGACGTGCAGTTGGATGATGAGCTTATATTTCCTCTTGAAACAAAAGGAGACTACGGGCGTATCGCCGCTCAAACCGCCAAGCAGGTGATTATTCAAAAAATCCGCGAAGCGGAGAAGGTGTCCGTACTTGAAGAGTTCGGTAAACGGGAGGGAGAGATTGTCTCGGGAACCGTCCAGCGCATTGAGCGGGGTAATCTTTTTATTGACCTTGGACGGGCAACCGGCATTCTCCCGTACGAAGAACAAATTCCCGGCGAGCGGTATCGCCAAGGGGAGCGCATCCGCGCGCACCTCGCCTCGGTTGAAGAAAGTCCTCGGGGTATTTTCCTGCGCCTTTCGCGCGCCCACCCGCAATTTCTCGTAAAGCTCTTCGCCCTTGAAGCGCCCGAGGTGGCGAGCGGTGCCGTTGAAATTAAAGCTATCGCCCGCGAGCCCGGCTCGCGGTCAAAAATTGCGGCGCGTTCACACGACGAACACATTGACCCCGTTGGTTCTCTCGTCGGACAGCGTGGGGTACGCGTTTCAACCGTCATGAGCGAGCTCGGCGGAGAAAAAATAGACATTATTGAGTGGTCAGAAAAACCGCAAGAGTTTATTGAGGACGCGCTCTCACCGGCAAAGGTGCTCTCGGTTACGATTGACGAGGGCGCGCACAAAGCCGTTGTTGAGGTCTCTCCCGACCAACAGTCGCTTGCCATAGGTAAAGGCGGGCAAAATGTGCGTCTTGCCGCAAAGCTGACGGGTTGGAAAATAGACATTCAGTCCCTGCGCCGAGAGCCGCTTGCAGAGAGTGAGGCGGCGGCAGAGGAAGTTGCAGATGAAAAGCCCCCTGATGTAGCACGTGATGCGATGACCACCGAGCCAGAAACGGCAGTCCAGGAAAACCAGGAAAAAACTCAAAACAAAGAATAAAAAAAGACGACACTAAAAAGCCGCTCGATTACGAGCGGCTTTTTAGTTCATGATAAATAAACTAACCCCAAAGCATAGTTTTAGGGCAATTTATTTTTGAGAACCGAAGGTTCAAAACGCTGACCCGCCCTTTCCGCAGAAAGAGCGGGTTCACGGCTCTCCTCTACGGGGAACCGGGTACGGTTCCCCGACCCCCCCTCCGCATAGATAACAATAAGACGGCTATAGTTGTCTTATTGTTATCTTTTCAATTTCTCTCATATACGCATACTGCCAAATACAAAGTACAACGAGTATGAATACTTATGCTATAGCATAAGTATTCATACTCGTTGGGTTGATATTGGCGTTGATATTGGTGTTAAGGCAATCGTAAAATATCAGAAATTCTTGAATCCTGTTTGTACTCTGGTTGCGGCTACATCCACCGTAAGATAAGAGTCCGGTACATCGGAAACCTCTCCGTCGCTTCCCACTATCGTAATGGCGAAATTTTTTGGCAGTCCGGCTGGCGCTTTGGAAAAGGTAACGGTCATAACCGAACTAGCCGAAGAGTCACCGCCTTGGGAAGGGTCCAAGGAAGTAAAGGGTGAAAATGTAACGGTACTCCCCGGCGGCAGTTCTGGCGAGTCCGAAACAAGCGTAAGCGTTATGTTGGAAAGCGGTCTGTTCGGAGTTGCATATCCAGCAAACGGCACGGCAACGATGGTGGTTTTAGCGACCGCACCGCCCGTGCCGATAAATGTAACGCTCGTCTGAATATTGGGACTATAAATATAGAATCCCGCGGGCGATACCGTTACCGATGTATCTGCACGCGCCTCTCCCGCAAGCCCCTCGCAGTGAAGTGAAAGCTGATAGGTGTTGCCTACTCCCGTGAATGGCCCGACGTCGCTTTGCACCTGTGTTATGGTCGGCACCGATTTAGGCCCTCCCCAGTTTAAAACCCCAGGGTTCGCGCTCGCCGTGCAAGTATTAAAGCTGTTAGAGCCGAACCATGAGAGTTCAGTATTCTGGCCATCCCCGACAACTGCCGGATTTGCCGTGAGTGTGAGCGTCTGCGGCGACTTTTTATGCACGCCGCCCTTTGCCGGACTGAACTCAATCCAGCCGATAACATCGCCGCCCCACGCATGGCCGTAGAAATCTTTGCCTTCGGTGATGCCGACTTGGTAGTTGGAAGTGCCACACCCGGCAAAATCACCTTCGCCAATTGCTGACTCACAATCCAAACTAATCCACCCGTCCCAGCCGCCTGCCTGAGCGTCAATCGCGGAGAGTGCCCGCGCCCAGCCCGTTATTATTGCATCTGGAGAACCATTGTTGGAATAGGCATCCGGGTGAAAAGGGTCCCCACCCTCATTACTTTCCCCAAACGCAATCCACCCCACATTATCGCTCCACGCATACCCGGTCATGTCTCCAGTAAAATCATCAATCGTAACGCCGTAGGGAGGTATTGGCGTGCCTCCGAGGGGACACCCGGGAAGCGTTGTGCCGTCAAGAATCCAATCCAGAGGGTTTGACAGTGGAGCGCTGAAGATTGAATCTGTGGCTACTCCAGTCTCACCTTCAACACCCCCAAAGAGATAAACGCGGTCGCCGATGGTTGCAATGCTTGAGAATACGAGCCCCACGGGGAGCTTTGCTCCTGTATTAACCCATCTCAATGGATCAGAAACCGGGGCGCGGAATATCATGTTGGTTATACTACCCGGACCTTCGTACCCCCCAAAAAGGTAGACATAGTCGCCGATGACTTTGAGTTGGGAATGTGCAAGGCCGTTAGTGAGCGTGGCACCAGTATTGATCCAGTTCGTGGGATCAGAAACTGGGGCGCTGTAGATGGTGTTGAGAGAATTAGAAAAAGCATCTCTTCCCCCAAAGAGATAAACATGGTCGCCGATGACGGCAAGTTGGGGGGCATAAAGACTACCAGGGAGTGTGGCATTGGTATTAATCCAGTTCGTGGGATCAGAAACTGGGGCGCGGAATATCATGTTGGTTATAGTGCCCGGACCTTCGTACCCCCCAAAAAGGTAGATATAGCCGCCAATGACAGCTGATTGGGAATGTGCAAGGCCGTTAGTGAGCGGGGCGCCGGTATTGCTCCAGTTCGTGGGATCAGAAACTGGGGCGCGGTAGATGATTTTGCTAGCAGAACCAAAAGGAAGGCTTCCCCCAAAGAGATATACATAGTCATCAGTGCCGTCACTATCAACATCAACGACAGCAAGTTGGGAACCATAAAGACCACTGGGGAGTGGTGTGCCGCCGGCATTGCTCCAGTTCGTGGGATCAGAAACCGGGGCGCGGTAGATGGTGTTGGTGACAAAAAAGTTAGTTCTTCCTCCAAAAAGATAAACATAGTCATCAGCGCCATCGCTATCAACATCAACGACAGCGAGAGAAGAGAGGTAGAGGGGCTCGTGAAGTTTGCCGACGACCACATTGTCGGAGGTACCATCGCCGTTTAAGTCGCAGTTCGCCGAGCTGAAGCTAATCCATCCCACATTGTCGCTCCATGCCCAGCCGTAGACATTGTTAGAAGAAGCCGCGCGTGCAATTACTCCTTTTGAAAGAAGTATGTCAATGGCAAAAGAGCCGCCGACCGTGAGAAGCGCCACGAGAAGCGCAATGAATATCTTGCGGTTCATAATGAGTGCGATACCGTTCATATCACTCATAGTATACTAGACTATGCGCATCACTGGAGAGGGCGGTGTGGATTCAAAAATCCCAAACCATAGGGGTGTAGCAAGGTGACACCTTGCTACACGGCACCGCATAGATAACCATAAGACGACTATAGCCGTCTTATGGTTATCTTTTCAATTTCTCCCATATACGCATACTGCCAAATACAAAGAGTACGAATACTTATGCTATAGCATAAGTATTCGTACTAGTTGGGTTGATATTGGTGTTAAGGCAATCGTAAAATATCAGAAATTCTTGAATCCTGTTTGTACCTTGACTGCTTTCACGAGCACGGTGACGGTGGAGTCCGGAGAAGGGTTGTTGGTGTCGCTTCCCACCACTTTAATATAAAAGTCTTGCGGCAGTGGGTATGGCGCTTTGGAAAAGGTAATGGTCATGAGCGAACCCTCGCTATACGCGGAAGAGCCGGTAAATGAGGAGGGTGCGAAGGTAATAGTACTTCCGGGTGGCAATGCGGGAGAGACCGTCCATGAAAGGTTTATGGTATTGTCCGTATTATAACCGGCAACCGGCGTGGCAAATATTTTGGTTTTAGCAACCGCGCCGCCCGTGCCGATAAACGCAACCGTTGGGTCACTAAGACGAGAAATGGAAAAATAAGGAGCTACTACCGTTACCAATGTACTAGCATACGCTTCTCCCCCAGACCCCTCGCAGCGAAGTGAAAGCTGATAGGTGTTGCCTACTCCCGTGAACGGCCCGACGCTACTACTCGAAACAGGCGGGGGCGACTTTTTCTCACTCCCGACCTCGTTCCAGTTGCCAACTTCCACACCAGTGCCAGCCTGACTCGCGCTCGCCGTACAAGTATTAAAGCTGTCAGAGCCGAACCATGAGAGTTGAGTATTCTGGCCATCTCCGACAACCGCCGGATTTGCCGTGAGCGTGAGGTTCTGCGGCGCCTTTTTGTGTACACCAAATTTTATGGCACTGACAACATTTGCCGGCTTGAACTCAATCCAGCCGATAACATCGCCGCCCCACGCATGGCCATAGAAATTTTCGCCCCCTGTAATACCCACTTGGTAATTGGAAGTGTTATTACAGCCGTTATCGGCAAAACCACTTTTGTCTTCTGCTGATTTACAATCCAAGCTAATCCACCCGTCCCAGCCGCCTGCGTCGGCGTCAATCGCAGAAAGCGCCCGCGCCCAGCCGGTTATTTTCGCGTCGATAGAATCATTGTCGCTTCGCGCTTCGCACAACGGCTTGCAGAGTTTGCTTGCTGTTTTGTCCCGTCCATCAATGCGACCATCTTTGTCATTATCACCAAACGCAATCCACCCCACATTGTCGCTCCACGCATACCCGGTCATCGCTCCGGTAAACTCGTTAATGGTAACGCCATAGGGAGGTACCGGCTCTCCCTCTAAAGGGCAACCGGGAAGCGTCATGCCGTCAATAATCCAATCAGTCGGGTCGGAAAGGGGGGCGCGAAAAATGTAATCATGTACTTCCACCCCTACTTTCAACCCGCTACCCTCACCTAAGTTGTCAATCCCACCGAAGAGATACACATAGTCGCCGATGGTTTCAATATTTGAATACGCACGCCATGCAGGAATTCTTGCACCCGTATCAACCCACTTCGTTGGGTCGGATACGGGGGCGCGGAAGATATTGCTGTAGAAAGTGCTTCCGAAAAGGTAGACGTAGTCGCCGATGACAGCGAGTGATGAGTTAACGACTCCCGGCTCGCCACCATTAAAATTGCCATCGCACGGCGTACCGGTATCAGTAAACGGGAGTTTCTTACCGGTATCCTCCCAATTTCCAGGGAAATATGGGTCAGTGATATCTGCGCGAAGGATGGAATCACTGCGGCCATGAAACCATACAACCGAATCGCCTAAGTATTCATCATTTGTCCCGCCAAAGAGGTAGGCGTACTTGCCGATAACAGCTATATGCGACTTTTGAAGGCCGTGCTCCACATACTGTGTAAGAGTTTTTGGACACGTTCTAGGAGACATCTCACGCCAAAAAGTGATTGGCGGAAGTTTTTTGCCGGTGTCTACCCAGTTTGCCGGGAATGTCGGGTCGGTGGTGTCTGCGCGGTAGATGACATCGGAACTTTGGTTGAAGGTATCACGGATGGAGGCACCACCGAAGAGGTAAACGTATTTTTTGCCATTGGAGTCGGGGATGATGGCGATGGAAGAGTGTTCAAGTTTACCCGGAAGACGTATGGCCGAGTTTGCCTCCGTCATGTTCATCCAGTTCGTCGGGTCAGAAACGGGAGCGCGGTAAATAATGTCTTGTATGCCCCCGCTGTAATTACCTTCTTCGTTCACAGTATAGTCGCTCCCACCGAAGAGGTAGATGTATGGGTCTATCTTTATAATGCTTGAATTGCCGAGATTGCTCGGGAGCACTTTGCCGGTGTCAATCCACTTTGTCGGGTCGGCGGTGTCTGCGCGGTAGATGACATTGGTGTAAGGGCCATATGAGCCCCCGTCCTTGTCAGTGCCCCCGAAGAGAAAAACGGAGTCACCGACAACTTGGAGGTGCGAGCTGGCAAGCGGTGCGGGAAGTCTGCCGGCAATTACATTGTCAGAAGTCCCGTCGCCGTCCAAATCACAGCTGTTTGAGTTGAAACTTATCCACCCGATGTTGTCGCTCCATGCCCAGCCGTAGACATTATCAGTAGAAGCCGCACGGGCAATCGCTCCTTTTGAAAGAAGTGAGTCTAGGGCAAGAGAGCCACCGAGCGCGAGGAGTGCCACGAGAAGCGCAATGAATATCTTGCGGTTCATAATGAGTGCGATACCGTTCATATCACTCATAGTATACTAGACTATGCGCATCACTGGAGAGGGCGGTGTGGATTATCGCCCCCTAGCCCTCTACTCTACTAACTCTCTACTCTATGAGCACAAACCCACGCGAGCAGTCACATAGCCACGCGAGCAAAACAAGCAAGGTGCCACCTTGCGGCGCGGCACCGCATGCATAGCAATAAGACGGCTATAGCCGTCTTATGGTTATCTTTTCAATTTCTCCCATTCTCCCATATACGCATACTGCCAAATACAACTAGTACGAATACTTATGCTATAGCATACGTATTCGTACTAGTTGGGTTGGTATTGGCATTGATATTGGCGTTAAGACAATCGTAAAATATCAAAAATTCTGGAATCCTGTTTGTACCTTAACTGCAAGGGGGGTGTAGCAAGGTGACACCTTGCTACAGAGCATTAAAGGTATAGTTAGTCGTATAGTCTCAATAGCCTTGCACCATTTGATGGAATAACATCAAGCTATGGCATACACATCAAATCAGAATCTCCTATCTTCCTAAGATAAGACAAGAGGCAACACAGCTGGTTCATAGGGGCTGGAGTGCTTGAAAAGTCGGGTGGCAAGGTAGCAAGGTGTCACCTTGCTACAATAAGCATTAAAGGTATAGTTAGTTAAAGGTATGGGAAACCGAGTGCCGTTTGCGCCAGATGAATGGTACCATTGTTATAGTCGTGGTGTTGAGAAACGCCGCGTATTTGAAAACACCAGAGACTACCAACGTTTTATACAAACTCTATACTTAGCTAACAGCACCGAACCGATTCATCAAGACAACCTGCGTAAATTCTCCCATGAAGAAATACTGAGCCAGCGGCGCGGCGACTTACTCGTTGCGGTCGGTGCATATTGCCTAATGCCAAACCATTTTCACTTACTATTGAAAGAGCTTGTAGATGGCGGGATTACACAGTTTATGCGTAAGGTAGGCACTGCCTATACTATGTATTTCAATATTAAAAATGAGCGTGTTGGTAATCTGTTCAACAAACCATTTCGTTCAAAACATATCAATGACGATCGATATTTGAAGTGGGTGCCTCAATATTTACACCTTAATCCTGCTGAACTCTTCGAGCAAGGATGGAAAGAGGGCAAAGTAAAGAACTTCAAAAGTCTTACACAAAAACTGCGGCACTACCCATATAGCAGTTTTAGCGACTACTGCGGTATACAGCGTGTGGAAAGATCAATTCTTCATGAGCCTTCGGTGGAAATGTTGAATGAGGATATGACTCCTGCCGCTAAACTCATTTCCAAAGCGCGTGGTTACTATCAAGAGCTTTCTTTGTGACAAAGTTATAGCTAGCGTTATAGTAAGGTAGCAAGGAGGAGAGGTAGCAAGGTGACACCTTGCTATAGCGCCAGTTGCTTTTGTGCTGTGTGTCTGTGTGTTAAGCTAGAAAATATTAGCGGCGGGAATAACAATGAAAAAGGGTATGAATCTATGGCACGATGTTGAGTTAGGCGAGCGCGTACCGGAAGAATTCAATGCCATCATTGAAATTCCGCGAGGTTCGTCCAATAAGTATGAGGTTGACAAGAAAACCGGTCTCATTGCGCTTGACCGCGCCAACTACTCCTCGGCCCCCTTCCCGTTTGATTATGGATTCGCTCCCAAGACGCTCTGGGACGATGGCGACCCGCTTGATGTTATTGTCCTCACCACTTTTCCGCTCCACCCGGGCATTCTCGTCTCCGTCCGCCCGGTCGGTCTCATGGAGATGATTGACTCCGGTGAATCGGACTTTAAGATTCTTACCGTTCCCGTCGCGGACAAGCGCTGGGAGGACACGAAAGAGTTGGGCGACATCAACAAGCACACTTTGAAAGAAATCCAGCATTTCTTTGAGACCTATAAAGAGCTCAAGGGCAAAGGAGATGTGGTGGAAGTACAGGGATTTAAAGACCGTGGCGCCGCGTGCGAAGCGATTAATAAATCCATTCAGCTGTACCGGCAAAAATTTCCTTTAATGTAAGTGCGGCTTTAATATACGTACGGTTTGTGCACATGAAAATTTTGCGGCTGGTGTCTGCTATAGTATACTAATCGTTGAAAGGAGCGCGAAGAAAATTTTTTATTAATTATCAATTTCTCATCTTGTATGAATAACACTACTTTTACGCTTCGCTTGCGCGTAACGGTCGCTTGCGCGGCCGCACTCGCCGGAGTGCTGTTTGCAAACGTTGCCATTGCCGCGACGCACGAGGAAAGTGCGCAACCGCCATCGCCCACAACGGACGTCCGAGCACAGACGAAACCGCAAAGCGCACCGGGTATTCGGGCACAGGACGTTCGAGTAAAAACGCAGGAAAAAAAGGCGGAAGTCCGGACGAATGTTCAAGAAAAAAGGGCTGAGGTAAAAGAAAAACTTGGGGACAAGAAGGAAGCGCGACAGGAAAAGCGCGCCGAGGTTGGACAGCGTCTTGAAAAGAAACAGGCGGAGCGCATTAAAAATTATGTTGGCCACGTGATTCAACGCCTTGAAGCCGCCATCACCCGCTTAACGCGAATCGCCGACCGCCTTGAGGAGCGTATCGTGAAGCTGGAAGCGGCAAAGTTGGATTTAAGCGAAGCGCGCAAACTGCTTGCCGTGGCGCGAACTGAAATAGAATCTGCGCGGCAGGTCATTGCCGGTATCCCTGCGGTGGTGGAAGCCATGGCGAGTTCAGATACCCCTAAAGACAATTTCAATCAGGTGCGCGAGATTATAAACGGTGCAACCGCAAGTCTTAAAAATGCTCACCGAGCGGTAGTTCAAGCCATTGCGGCGACCAAGGCAAAAGGAGGAGTACGGGCGGACAGCGACAATGGCCAAGTGCCGGCGACCACGAACTCGGGAGATTCCAACCAGTAATAATTATTAGAAATAACTCATACCATCTATGGAAGAAAACGAGCAAGTACGTTCGCAAGAACCGCAAGGCGACGCTCCTACTTTGAATAACGCCTCGCCCGCCACAGGCCACAAACCCATTGGCCCCGCCGTCGGTATTATTGTTATTATCGCCATTCTCTTACTCGGCGGAATCTACTTCTGGATGCAAGCGCGTGATGAGGTTCAGTACGGCGACCAACCATACACCGATGCCCTCCCTGGGGCAGACTCCAAGGTGCAAGCGCTTCAACAGCAAAGTTCATCGGACAAGGTAAGCGACATTGAAGCGGACCTGCAATCAACCGACCTTGATAATCTTGACGCGGAACTAAATTCAGTAACATTTTAGGAAACGCCTTACGGGTATGTAATGCCAAGCAAACCGCCGCGTGTTCACACGCGGCGGTTTGACTTTCTTGCACTGCCTCACTACCCGAAGTACACTGGCCATTTATGTACGAACATATCACCGTAACCGAACTGCCCGATTCTGAAATTGAACTAACGGGAGAAATTCCGCTTGCCGACGTCGCCCGCCACCATGCGCGCGCGCTTAGGGAAGTCAATGATTCGGCGAACATCCCCGGTTTTCGCAGAGGCCATGTGCCCGAGGACATACTCATCAGAAATGTTGGCGAAGCGCACATCATGGAGAAGACTGCAGAGTTTGCCTTTGCCGAGAGCTACCAAAAAATCATTGCCGAAAAAAACCTCGCGGTCTTGGGGTCGCCGCACCTAACCATTACCAAGCTCGCGCACGGAAACCCCATCGGCTTTAAAATAAAAGTGGCTCTCTTCCCTTCTTTCACACTCCCCGATTACAAATCGCTCGCGAAAGACGCGCTTGTAAACACACGTGCAAAAAAGAAACCTGCGGATATTGATGTTTCGGATGCAGAGGTAGAACAAATGCTTGCTCACTTCCGTCCGCCACTCGCGCCCGAAGAAGTCCCGAAAGGCGATGTCAAAGGAAAAGAACCGTCCCCGCTCACCGACGAGGATGTAAAGAAATTTGGGAACTTTAACGACCTTACCGATTTCAAAGCGCGCCTCAAGAGCGACCTGCTTGAGCAGAAGAAACGCAAAGCGCGAGAAGAGGTGCGCGGCGCCATTGCGGAGAGGATTATAGAAAAAACCAACCTGCCGCTTCCCCCCGTGCTCGTGGAAAGCGAACTAAAAAGAATGTTTGCGCAGTTTCAAGGCGACATTGAACGCATGGGCGTCTCCTTTGACGACTATCTGATAAAAATTAAAAAAACAAAAGAGGAGCTCGAAAAAGAGTGGCGTCCGAATGCCGAGAAGCGAGCCAAGATGCAACTCATCTGGCAAAAAATTGCCGAAGTTGAACACCTCGCACCGTCCCCCGAAGAAGTTGAGCTGGAGGTGAAACATTTCTTGGAACAGCACCACGACATTAATCCCGCGAATGCTCGACCCTACATTACCGAACTCCTCCAAAACGAAAAAGTCTTCGCCTTTCTAGAATCATGACGGACGTGATGAACGTCCGATGAACAATGGGTTTTTGAAAAAAGTGGACAGCTCGTGAAAAACTGTTACACTTCTGCCATTAACGTTGCAAAAATATGCTTATACCAACCGTCATTGAGAAATCGCAGTTCGGCGAGCGCGCATACGACATCTACTCGCGACTCCTGCGCGAGCGCATCATCTTCCTCGGCGGCCCCATTGAGGACGACACCGCAAACATCGTCATCGCCCAGCTTCTCTTTCTTGAATCCGAAGAGCCGAAAAAAGACATCTCCCTTTACATTAATTCCCCCGGCGGCTCGGTGACGGCAACGCTCGCCATGCTTGACACGATGAACCACATCAAACCCGATGTTTCTACGGTGTGCGTCGGCATCGCCGCCTCCGGTGCGGCAATACTTCTCTCGGCGGGAAAGAAAGGCAAGCGCTTCGCGCTCCCAAACGCCGAGGTGATGATTCATCAGCCCTGGGGCGCGGCACAAGGCCAAGCCACTGAAATTGAAATTACCGCAAAACACATTCTCTCGGTGCGCGACAAACTCAATAAAATCCTCTCAAAAAATACCGGCCAACCGCTCACGAAAATAGAGAACGACGTTGACCGCGACTTCTTCATGAGCGCGGAGGAAGCAAAAAAATACGGCATCGTTGACGAAATCTTTAAGAATGCCAAGAGCGTGTAGGAGTGCTCATAGGTTTTCCGAGCGGCTCCGTCCACTCACGATCCCTCACAAAAAAAGACCGTGAGGTGATATGTAAGTTTTTATCATGTGGCGCATTTCAAGGCTGAATTCGTCTTTATCCTGCGATGTATTGCAAAATAGGCTATGGTGGACAAATGAGAAGAGCTCTGGTATTGTGAGCAGGTACCCATATTGAACATTAATTTGAGGTGTCGCTTTTCACGAATCCTGCAGTAACTGTATGAACGGAAGTTTCACTCTATGCTACCCCTATCAACTAATGATATAGCGTTCGCCAGATCCGGTAACGTGGCCTAAAACTTTCAGACTGAAAGGCGGCATTTTCTTACGAATATGTCGCTTACCATTATTTTTATTTTACTCGGACTCACCGGCCTCGGCGGGGTCGCGTTTGGGTATTTCTTGCGTTGGATTATTTCCCTCGGCAAACGCGGTTCCATGGAGCTTGAAATCAAGCAGATGATGCTTGAGGCAAAAGAGGGGGCAACGCGCATCACCGCCGAAGCAGAGAAGAAAGTGGAGGAATCGCTTGAGCACGCGCGCGCCGAGTTTAAGGAAAAAGAGGACGAGCTGAAACGCACCACGGAGCGATTGGTAAAGAAAGAGGAACTCCTGGACAATCGCCAGCGTGATATTGACAAAGAGGTTGAAAACATAAAAAGCCGCATTGTTGATATTCGGGAAGTTCGCGACAAAGCGCAGGCGCTCCTTGAAAAACGAGCCCG
The DNA here is from genome assembly GCA_964348955.1 of uncultured Candidatus Saccharibacteria bacterium. Lineage (GTDB taxonomy): Bacteria > Patescibacteriota > Minisyncoccia > Phycocordibacterales > 2-01-FULL-51-21 > 2-01-FULL-51-21. The sequence goes on from CAYGEN010000002.1 coordinate 37,912, forward strand.
CGAACTTGAAAAGCTTGCCGGCATAACGCCCAAAGAAGCCAAAGAAGAATTGCTGGTCGTGCTAGAGCGGCAATTTGAGGAAGACCTGATGGTTCGTATGCAGAAGCTTGAGGTGCATGGACAAGAAAAACTGGAGCAGAGGGCGCGCGAACTCCTGACGACGGTCGTCCATCGTCTCGGCAATTCCGTTGCGTCCGATGTTATGACCTCCACGGTCACGCTTCCCTCCGATGAAATCAAAGGGAAAATTATCGGCAAGGAAGGACGCAACATCAAAGCGTTTGAGCGCGCGACCGGTGTGGACGTCATCGTAGACGACACGCCGGGCTCCATCGCGCTCTCCTGTTTTGACCCGGTGCGCCGTCAAATCGCGCGCATCGCGCTTGAAAACCTTATCATAGACGGGCGCATCCAGCCGGCAAAAATTGAAGAGTCGGTGCAGAAGGCAAAAGAAGAAATCAACAAAATAATCAAAGAAAAGGGTGAGCAAGCGGCCTACGAGTGCGGCATCTTTAACTTGGACCCCCGCATTATTTCCATCCTGGGACGGCTCCACTTCCGCACGAGCTACGGGCAAAATGTGCTCCAGCATTCTATTGAAATGGCGCATATTTCCGGCATGCTCGCCGAAGAGCTCGGCGCAAATGTTTCCGCCGCGAAAGCCGGCGCGCTCTTGCACGACATCGGCAAAGCGGTGGACCACGAAGTACAGGGCACGCATGTGGAAATCGGCCGCAGAATACTGCAGAAATTCGGCGCGAACGAAGATATCATAAAAGCGATGCAGTCGCATCACGAGGAATACCCCTACGAAAATATTGAGTCAATCATCGTGCAGGTCGCCGATGCCATTTCCGGCGGACGTCCGGGCGCGAGGCGCGATAGCGTAGAGAACTACTTGAAGCGCCTCGGTGAGCTTGAGGCAATAGCGACAAGCTTTGAGGGCGTTGAGAAGGTGTTCGCCATTCAAGCGGGGCGTGAAATCCGCATATTTGTAACGCCGGATAAAATTTCCGATATTGAAGCGAAGCAATTGGCGCGCAACATCGCCCTTCGCGTTGAGAAAGAGCTCAAATACCCCGGAGAGATAAAAGTGAATGTAATCCGCGAAACGCGGGCAATCGAATTTGCTCGATAATTGCCTTCCTGCAACAAACTGCAACGAAAATTAAACTACCAACTAAACTGCCAAGGTGTTCCTTAAGTTAAACGGTCGTAAGAACAAGGAACACTTTCTGTTCTGCATTTAATATTTAATTATTTAATCAAATGACCAACAGGTGGAGTGGAAGCCGTCCTGCTTAGTCTTCAGACAAATCAAAATGCCTACGTAATTCGCGGTCATTTTCAATCTCTTCAGCGACTATGTAGAGCATTCCCCGCCCGAGACGAAGATCAGTTCTCAAGAATGTAAAGAAATCTTCGCAGGGATATGGATAGACCCATACACTGTCTTGAATCTTCATAAATCCTATTCCTGCAAGTTTGCTCCGTAGTTGGTCGCGGGTTCTTCGCCGTCGTTCCCACACATCAAAAATAACTATTCGCCATTTTTTATCCCAGCGCCTTGGTTTCTGGGGCAGAGCATGTTGTTCAGATTCAAGCAACTCCGCAAGTTGTTTCCCTTTTTGTGTAAGAAATAACGCGATCCCATTCCTTGATTCCTTTCTCTCAACAAGTCCTTTGACAATGAGACGCGTAACTGATTGGCTAATACGGCGATTAAGTTTTGGTTTTGGACCAATAAATTTTTCAACATGCCGCAACAGCTGAAGAGCGTTTGGCCCGGCGGCGACCATGCCAAGTGCCGTTATGGCGAGCAGAGACCCGAGAACAATGGTCTGTATCTTTTCCCTCTTCGCTCGGCGAGCCACTCGCCTCTCCATTTTTTCTTTAGGACCTTCTTTGAAAGACTTGAAAGACTTGTTGGAAGTCATAGATGTTCCTTAAGTATAACGGTCGTAAAGATAAGGAACAGGTATGGAAACACACCGATGTGGATAGGTGGATAGGAAGTTAGGAAGTGCAGTGGACACATAAAGAAAAACCACCCATTGACCGGGTGGCTGCTTATAATTTATATCCCGCGTATGCACCGCGATGGAGAGTTAATGAGGGGGAACGTGGATCTCGACTTCCGCCTCGGGGAACCTCCGTCGAAGGATTTCGATGGTCTTCAGCTTATCATCTTCGCCGAAGTCCATGCTGTAATCCCAGAGCATCATCGCGCCCCTGTAGCCGACGGAAAGTGTCCCGCCGCCTTCGCAGGTGACCTTGAGCTCCCCGGTCATTTTCTGTAGTCCAGGCAAGAGGTCCCGGTGATACGAAGCGGAGAGATTATCGTTCCACATTATCCGTTTCGTCTTGCCCTCGGCATCTTCGAGAAGGAACACGAGATACCGCACGTTGCGCTCTTTGCCGTCGAGTTCGATACTGAACTCGTTGATTTCGTCGAGATTGGTCATGTTGCCCTCCTAAGGCAATGGGCTCTCGGCCCGGGTTTCGATGAACTATCTGCACACAGTGTAGCAGAAATGCCATTGACAGTAAAATTTAGTATGGCCTAGAGTATTTTTTCTCCAAAATACCCTTATTTCTAAACAATTTATACACAATCCAATATGTCCAAAATACTTTACACATTGAAGTAATTTTGATACATTTCTTACATGGCTATCAAAAACAACCTTCAGGCGCTTGGACTATCCCGCAAGGAGGAAAAAGTGCTTTTGGCTCTGCGGGATGGAACAAATACGCCGCTACTCCTAAACCGAAAGACGGATGTTTCCCGCCCTGCCGTGTACGCCATCCTAAAAAATCTTAAAGAAAAGGGATTGGCCGACTATCGCACACACAATGGAAAGAAGTATTGGCAGATGTGCGACGAGCGGGAGATTGACCGAGCTATAGCCGACGCCAAACATACCTTGCTCAAGATTCCCGAGGGAAGCGAGGCAATACACGGGCTTTCTGATTCAACTGTTATCGTTCATCGCGGCGTAGAGGCCGTAAAAAATACAATGCTTACCTTGTTTAGCGGAAGTAGAGAAGAGCAATTCCTATGGGGCTTCCAAGGAGACACTGCGACCATAGGATGGAATAAGACCTTCACCGTAGCCGAGACCAATCGTATCAATCGCGATATCAAGAAAAATGGCGTTATTACTGTAGCGCTTTTGCCCGATGGGTGGTTTGAAGACCAGACGCGAAAGCTTGGTATTGAGTGGGCGAAGGATTTTGAGGGCCGAACAACGCGAGTAAACGTCATTGATCCAAAATATTTCAAGCACGGTGGACAGATGTGGGTTTTTAAGGGTTCGTTATATCTTTTTTCTCTTAATGAAGAGCTTATTGTAGAAATACGTAATTCAGAAATTCAGAAAATGATTCTCTCCATATTTGAATTCATGCAGGAAAACTCACATGCCATTGATGCAAATGAACTTTTGAGGAAATTGATGGCTGAAATGACATTAAAAAGTGATACCGGACGGTAGTGTGAGGTATGACCACACCACACTCGCCATGCCCTGTATAGGGCATTTGGGGTGTCCCCATTTCCCTATTGCGTAAAAAATGGCTCATCCTATAATTAATTATGCTTCGGCAGAAGCCGGGCTTTGTGCGAAATTATCCGGTCGATTTTAATCAATTGCGTAACAACCCACACAATGAATAAAGCGAGTATCGTTGATAAGGTTCATGAGGTGCTCGGTGACACCAAGGCGCAGGCAGAGCGTGTCGTTGACACCGTTATGGATTCAATCGTTAACGGCCTAAAGAAAGGCGACGAAGTATCTATCGCAGGCCTCGGCATTTTCTCCACAAAAATGCGCCCCGCAAGGCAAGGCCGAAATCCGCGCACCGGTGAATCAATCCAGGTTCAGGCAATGCGCGTTCCCAAGTTTCGTCCTGCAAAAGCACTCAAAGAGGCAGTTAAATAACTTCCTTTTCCCATTAACCACAAAACCCGCCACGGTTGGCGGGTTTTGTGGTTCCTGTAAACAAAAATCCCCGACCTGTTACGAGAAGCCCCACTTGGAAGCTCGGCTTCCAAGTGGGGCTTTCAGTATTCTAAAAATAGTCCGAGCGCATTTCGC
>CAYGEN010000003.1:0-39812 GCA_964348955.1 uncultured Candidatus Saccharibacteria bacterium
AATACATTCTTTGGATTCTAGAAAGTGCTGGGTTCCCTCGGTGTTACCGTGTCCGCCAGTTGGCAGAGTTAGGGTTCACCGATATCCCGAAATTTTTCAATCTATCTTACGACGGAAAGCTGCCTAATCGACAGGGAGCTGCTCTACCATTGAGCTACACCGGAATGAAAATAACCACTATTGAGTGGTTCTAGAAATTATACACATTCTCACCCCCAAAACAATTATAACACCAGGCGTTATAATGGCAGGGTGATATTGCCATACTGAAGTTGAAGCCGGAATAATCACTATATACTATATAAAGGAACAATGCCTTCCCGCCGACAGGCATCTCGTTTTAGCTCCATGCTATAGTGTTTCAAATGTATGTGAAAGTGTTGGCGGCGGCGGGTGCAAAAAAAGAATCCGTAGAGAAGCTTTCGGAGACCAGCTTTGAGATTGCGGTAAGAGAACCAGCCGAGCGCAACCTTGCCAATCGCCGCATTGCTGTACTTATTGCACAGTACTTCAATGTCCCGGTCGGTAGCGTGCGCATCATAAATGGGCATCATTCGCAAAACAAGATGTTTTCAATTGAAAAGTAGGTATACTTGGGTTATGGAAATAAAAATAAAACAGACAAACGCCACACTCACGCCGGATGTTGCAGAATACCTGGATAAAAAACTGGCATTGCTTGAAAAGTTTATAGACCCTGCCGACTCCACCGCGTTATGCGAGGTGGAGGTGGGAAGAAGCACCGAGCATCACCAATCTGGGGATATTTTTTTCTGTGAGATAAATGTCATACGCGGCGGTAAACAATTTCGCGCGCGTGTGAACGAGGCAACGCTCATGGCGGCGATTGACGGCACAAAGGACGCACTCGCGCTTGAGTTGGGACGAAGCAACGAAAAGGAGCGTACGCTCTCGCGCCATGCCGGTGCGGCCGTCAAAGCGATGCAAAAGGGTCTTGAGTATGCTTCAGACCTGCCGCGGCGCAGTGTCAAACTTGCTACCTGGGGCAAAAAAGAATTCCGCGGTTACTGGCCTTTCAAGAAATAACCGCAGCCTACATGCGATTCTCTTCACAATCTTTTTACAAAAGTTCAATCTCTATGCTGGAATTCTTGAGAATTCCAGCATAGAGATTGAACGTAATTATTACAATTTTTTAATTTTTGATTTTTGCACGGAATTCCCCCAAGGATTCCCCCAAAGATTTCCTAACGTTATGCTTTGGGGGTAGTTTATGAGCCCCAGAAAATTTATGGCACGTGCAGAATACTTCCCGGCAGAGCTGGGAGGTATTTCATTTAGTTCCTCGTGAAGTCGTGAAGTCGGCGTAGCTCATTTCGCGCTTGCCTTCGGGAATGACCTTGAGGATTTCTAACTTTCCGCTTGCAAATTGTGCATCGGTTATTTTAACGCGAATTTCTCTGTGGTCGCGCTTTGCGAAAAAATATGCGCCGGGCCATCCTTCGTAGGCGCGGATTTTCAAGAAGTTTTGATACGGGTCGGCGGATAGGTCAAGTAGGGCGTCTTCTTTTTTAATTTTTTTGCAGTAGGTTGCTTCCGAATCGTTTTGCGGCTCGGGAGTAATCTTGCCAGCGACCCATTCGGGAATGACTTCCGCGAGAAGTTGACCACCCTGCCTTGCGAGCAACTCTTCAAGCACCGGCGCTTGTGGCGGCCAGTCTTTTTTTTCAATTTCAATGCTCGCCTGCGCAACGACCGCACCATGGTCCATCTGCTCGTCTAGAAGCATGATAGAGACGCCCGTTGCTCTATCGTCTGAAATGATTGCCGAGCGCACTGGCGAGGCGCCGCGCAACTTCGGCAGAAGTGATGGGTGGACATTCAGTGTCCCGTATTTCGGAATAGCCAAAAGCTCTTTGGGAAGAATCTTTCCATACGCCGCGACGATGAACAAGCTGTAGTTTTCTGCTCGTAAGGTATTGAGAAGCGCATCGTCCAGTGTTTCCGGCTGTATGACTGGAATGCGACGCGCTTGTGCCCACACTTTCACCGGCGGGGAAGTAATCTGCATACCGCGCCCGCTCGGTCGGTCGGGTAGGGTTACGACGAGCGCAGGCAGTCCTCTCCAAAGCGGAGCCGCCTCAGCAAGCTCGTCAAGCACTGCCGTGGCAAAGCGCGGCGTGCCGAAGAAAACAAACGGAATAGAATTATGAATCATAAATTACGAATTATGCCAGCGGTTCCTTACTATTCGCACTTCGTTTTTGCGGCGGCAGTTCGCGCAGGTTATGTGCTTTATCGATAAAGAGTATCCCGTCCAGATGGTCGGTCTCGTGTTGAAAAATCTGTGCCAAAAGTCCCGAAGCGCCTCTTGTAAATAGGTTGCCTGCAGCATCGTACGCGCGGACGGTTGCCTTGGTTGCGCGCAGAACATCGCCATAGAGCCATCGGACGGAGAGGCAGCCCTCTTCCATCAGCCCTTTTTTTCTGGAAAGTTTTATGAGTACCGGGTTGATGCACACAATCTCGTTTTCCGGCATTCCATTTTTGAGCGGCAGAATTTTATTGGAGACGAGAAAAATCCGCAGAGATTCGCCGATTTGCGGGGCGGCAATGGCGACGCCGTCCTCCTGCGAGGCGAGCACTTCGCGCATCTGCTTTAAAATATTCTGAATGTTTTTGCTCCCGATTTCCTTGAGCGACACAGGGTCCGCTTTTTGTCGCAAAACCGGATTGTTTTTTTCTACAATGGCGACCATAGCGTAATTATAAAAGTGAATGACTGATTTAAAAATGCTCCACCTACGGCGGAGCATTGAAATTGAATGGTCAACGATATTGAGGGGAAAGCCGGTCTCGCTTCGACCCTATATTGGATGAAAGCGAGACCAGCCGTCCGGCTGGTAGAAGGGGGGGGATCTTCTACTTCTGCCAGTTTGGATTCAGGTGGCGAATCTCCTCACACAGGATGTTCGCCATGCAACATGCAACGGAAACAATGATCAGAACCACCAACTCCTCTGTTGTTGTTCCATGAAAAATCCTAGCAAACACCAGAAAAATGTCAACCGTCTTGTCCACACCCTTCTAAAAGCGGTTCCCAGTCAGCTATTGCAACATATTTTCTGGGTTCACGCTGACTGAAAACTGCGGCGGCAGTGAAGCGAGTAGCGTTGAAAGTGCCATATCTGGCCACGCACCCTGCGGGATGCGCATCAGAGCGCAGGCGCTCGCCTTATGTCGCAGAGCACCGCGAAACTCGAAAAGCTCAAACTCGTGGGGGAAGAGTCGGGACCGGAGTCGCTCAAATTCCGCAAGCGCCTGCAGGCGGGGACTATGACAGAGAATCTTTATGATGACAAAAAAAGGCGGATAATGAAATTGCGCGCGCAGTTTGAGCTCCGCCGAATAAAAATCGGCAATACTGCCGCTCATGGTCGCGCGAATAATGTAGTCATCTGGGCGGCGCGTCTGCACAAGGCACGTGCCTTTCGTGAGGAGTCGGAGCGTCATAAGGAGCGAAAAAACTTTCTCCGCCACGCGCCACTGTGGCACCGAGAGCAAGGAATCAAGCGAGACGACCGCGCTCACTTCTACCGGCAGGTGCAGGTAGTGGAGCGCGAGCTCGGTGCCGAGGAGGACCCCACCCTTTTCCATGTAGAATTTTTTAATCACTCCGTTTGCTTGCGCGTGCGTTTTTATGGTGTCGCGGTCAAGGCGTAAAAGTGGGATGTCCGGGTAGAGATGCTTAAGCTCTTCCACCACACGGTCAATGCCGATGCCGAGCGATATGAGTTTCCAGCTTCGACAGACGCTACAGCGTTCCTTGGCGCTACGGATGGTCTTACAGCGGTGGCAGATAAACACATTCTCTCCCGTGGGGCTTCCGGGCGGCGCTTTGTGGAGCGAGGCTGGCGCACTGCATTTTTGGCATTGCACCGTCGCTTTACAATCCTGGCATACCGAGATGGGCGCGATGCCGCGGCGACTGCAAAAGAGCAACACTTTTTGTTTTTCTTTGAGTGCGCGCGTTATGAGCGCATTCAGTTCTGCGCCGACGATTTCAAATTTTTCTTTCGCATCGCGCTTGCCGCGCATATCCGCGATGCTCGCCGTACTCACAAACATCGGCCGCGATTTGAGCGGGGAGAGTTCATCCAAGTTGCCGCTTCGGTACCGGTGGAGCGTTTCCACCGAGAGTGGCAAGTCGGCAAGTATGAATCTTGCATGAAGCGACGAAGAGAGCTCTTCCGCCGCAATTCGCACATCAAGATACGGTCGCTCTTGGCTTCGGTAGACGGGCGAATTTTCTCGCTCCACGATGATGGTGCCGATATCCGTGCGCGGCAGGGAGAGGAAGAGTCCTGTTGCAATAATGAGCACGGGATGGGCTGTTTTAACCGCAAGGTCAAAGCGCGCAAACAATTCCACTTTAGAAAGTGAGCTGTGGAGGAGAATCGTATAGGGTTCAATGCCGCGGCAAAGCGAATCAGCGAGCCACTCGCCGTCGGTAATGGTGGGGACGGTGAGGAAAACTGACTTGTTGCGTGCAAATTCGCCGCGAATGAGACTGCGATAGGTGACGAGCCGTTCGTCATACGTCGCCTGAAACACAAGCTTTTGATTTTTTGTTTGGGGTGGGGATGCTTTTTCCATCCGCACGCCAACACTTTCGGTACGCGCTAAAATTGCGTTTGAGGTGAGTCCATAGAGCACCGCGCCCAAGTTGGTGGCGTGGTAGAGGGCGGTGTGCCGCGCCGCCTCAATAAACGCGGGCAGAAGAAGCTGGACGGGCTTTTGCCGCGGCAGTTTGCGAATTTGGAAATCGGAGCGTTTAACGGATATTTTCTTATCGCTGATTTCTTCCGTGGCGACCACAAGCGCGCGGACCACTTTGGCGCGAATCGGCACGATAACGGTGGAGCCAACCGTAGCATCAAGCGCGGAAAAATAGGCAAGCTCGTCGCGGCTACCGCCGCGGATGATTGGGTTGACATAGATAAGGCGCATAATGCCCCTAGCATACCTCGTAGCATTACCGCGTGCGACCTTCAGTCTCCACCTCCTCTCGCGCACTAACCGCCTGCCCATTGTTGCTCTTGACAGGACGCTATCATTATACTAGGATAACGACAGAACTTATTGAGCCATTGTGGCTCGAAGACTGAACATTGACAGCCCAAAAGGAGAGAGCGCGTGGGAACCTTCAGAAATTTGGCTTTGGCAACAGTGTTGTCGGTCGTTGCGATTGCAACGACAGCTTACGCACGGCAGTTCCCGGAAGAGAATGGTTATGTGAACGACCTTGCTCAATTACTCACTCGTGAGCAAGGTGAGTCGCTGAACGATGAGCTGGTCGCATTCGAGAAGAAGACCGGATTCGAGGTCGTCGTTTCCACGGTGCCTGTGCTTGGCGTGCGGAGCATCGGGTACTACGCACAAGATATTGCGGAAGACTGGGGAATTGATGAGCGAGGCAAGAATAACGGCGTCGTTTTCCTCATTGCTCCAAGAGAACGCCAGACGATAATTAAAGCTGCATCGGGCGCTCACTTAGTTCTGGAGAGAAGGTATGCCAGTCAAATTCAACAAATTCAAGAAGATATAATTTCTCGTTTTGAGGCTGGCAATATAGCAGAAGGAATCGTCAATGGAACGCATGAAATCATGCGAGTTATCGGCGATGCAAATTCTGCGCGTGCGACCGCAGAAAGAAGAGAGAAAGAAGAACTACCGCTCGCTGCTGTAGTGCTGTTGTATATCATGGGAATAATGTTTCTTATTTTTCTCTTCATAATCTTTTGCGGGATTTTCTTACCCCTGTTGTTTCTCTTGGTGCCTCCACTTCGGCGTTCGGAAAAGGCGTGTAAGTTCTTCGAATTCCTAGTGCCCTAACCTAGGATAATGAAGCGGGAATCGCTTCCGCTGAAAAGGCGAGGAAGGGTGACGGTTCTTCGGGAAGTTGGTAGCTCATGTTTCAAACTCAAGGTTCTTGGCGGTCACACGACCTCCAAGAGCCTTTTTCTTTTTTTAAATATTTTGCGTCATTTGCGTCAAGGGGAGCAATCCCCGCTGTTTTATACTATGTCCTAAAAACGGCGGGGGCTTGTGTGCACACAGAGCAGGCGAGTGAGAAGCGAATGCGTGGAGCTTCCGCAGTGCCTTGAGCGTTTTGTACTCAAAATGCGAAAAGTGTACAGATTCTGTAAGGGGAGAAACGAATTCGTGGAGCTTCCGCAGTGCCTTGAGCGTTTTGTACTCAAAATGCGAAAAGTGTACAGATTCTGTAAGAAGCGCGACTTTCATCCGCAGGCGAAAAGTTAGAGATTTAGAGATGTTGTCTCCTATTCTATTCAAGTGTTTTGCAAAAGACTAGAATAAGGTAGAATAGCGACATGGCAATCAACCCCAGTAAATACAGAGCGCTTGAGCGGATTGTGAAGGGATTCGCGAATCATCGGCGACTTCAGATATTGACTCTTCTGAAGCGCGAGCCGGAATTGTCCGTAGGGGACATTTCTGAACGGCTCAATATTGGATATGAGAACGCATCCGATCATATACGCAAGCTCGCAATAGCCGGTCTGGTCATGAAGCGTAACGAAGGGAGTGCGGTGCGGCACAAACTCACACCTCGCGCAGAATCTATACTAGTCTTTTGCAAAAAACTAGTATAAAACAATTGACCGTTTACTCATCGGAAAAAGAATCCGCCGATCAATACGCTCGCGTATGAATAAAGGGTATGACAAGGATATGACAGCGTCACTATTCGCAGACAGCTCAGACGAAGAGACATCAAACCAGCCATTGACCATCGGAACTTCGCAAACCGCAAACAACCAGAGAGAATATGGAATGACCGCGGGGAGATTTGGTACAGCAGACTGCGATGGAAGGTGGAACAACGCATTGCCTGCCTTGACCAGAACCGACGGCTTGGGTATATGTATGAAAGAACGAGAAACACATACGAGATTTTCTCACCCTTGCGAGAATTCGCTGTTAGGTGAGAACATTAGGGCGTTGCAGAAAGACGAAAAGAAGAGTTTTTAGATGACCTCATTGTATCCACATTAACAGATGAGAAGTGCTAAAAGTAATGAACTTGTACAGTTGTTTGTAAAAGGACTCTCTCGGCATTACAATGGCATGATTATGTCGGACTCATTCCATATTAAGGGACTGAATGGCAGTAAAACGCTTACCGGAACTATTGCCGTAAACGGTGCAAAAAATGCAGTCCTTCCCGCGATTGCTTCCGCGCTTTTATTTAAAGATGAGCTCGCGTTTGAAAATGTGCCGGCAATTGAAGATGTGCATCATATGCAGGAATTACTCACGGCGCTTGGCGCCGTAAGCGCGCTGGACTCGCCGCGGCGTTATCGCGTGGATGCCAAATATGTTTCAAGAGGAGCGCTTGACCCGGTTATTTCCGAAAAAATGCGCGCCTCAATTATTTTAACAGGGCCCCTCCTTGCTCGTTTTGGCAGTGTCTCATTTCCTCACCCGGGCGGATGCGTCATTGGGCCGCGTCCCATTGACTTGTTTCTTGAAGGATTTGAAAAAATGGGGGCGGGAGTATCCTATGACGGCGGTCAGTACCATATCAGCGCGCTTCGCGGAAAACTTTCCGGAGCGGACATATTTTTCCCGCTTATTTCCGTTACCGGCACGGAAACGCTTATGATGGCGGCAACGCTTGCCGAAGGGACGACCACGCTTCGCAATGCCGCGCTTGAGCCGGAAATTGCGCACCTTGCTCAATTTTTGAATGCGCATGGCGCGCATATTGAAGGAGCCGGCACGCCGACCATTCATATTCAAGGCGGCGAGCTGTTGCGTGCCGAAGGAGCGGTATATCGCACCATTCCTGACCGCATTGAAACAGGGAGCTTTCTCTTGCTTGGCGCGCTTGCCGCGGACGAACTTATAATTACCGACTGCGACCCGAGTCATACGGCAATTCTCATTGACTTATTGCGCCGCTCCGGTGTGCCGATAGAAACGGGTGAAGCGTGGATACGCATTCGCGGAAACGGGCGCTTGCCAAATGATTCTCTGCGGGCTTTCTCCGTGCGCACGCATGAATACCCGGGTTTTCCGACTGATTTGCAAGCGCCGATGACGGTCTATCTTACGCAGGTGGCGGGAGAGGGGATTGTCTTTGAAACTATTTTTGAGGGGCGACTGAATTACACTGCGGATTTGATAAAAATGGGTGCGGACATAACCGTATTTGACCCGCACCGCGTGCTTGTAAAAGGTCCGACTCCGCTTTTCGGTCGCGAGCTTGAGGGCCCGGATATTCGGGCGGGGCTTGCTTTTATAATTGCCGGTATTGTTGCGGAAGGGGAGTCAATTATACATAATGCGTACTATGTTGACCGCGGTTACGAGCGAATTGAAGAGCGCCTCCGAGGCCTCGGCGTTTCAATCGAACGGGTACATACATCGTAATTGTCAAATTGCCCATGTCATTTTTTTCACCAAAAATCGGCATTGACCTCGGAACCACGAGCACGCTGGTGTTTATTCCGGGCAAAGGCATCGTGCTCAACGAACCCTCAGTCGTCGCGGTGTCGCTGTTGGACAATAAAATTCTCGCCGTCGGCGCGGAGGCAAAGGAAATGATAGGGCGCACTCCCGACAACATTATTGCGTATCGTCCAATGAAGGACGGCGTCATTGCGGATTATCGCGTGACGGAGGCGATGTTGCGTTACTACATCAGAAAGGCGCTCGGTCCGTGGAATTTTTTCAAACCTGAAGTGATGGTCTCGGTACCTGCGGGCGTTACCTCAACGGAGCGCCGCGCGGTCATTGAGGCGACGATAAACTCGGGAGCAAAAAACGCGTATGTTGTTAAAGAACCGATTCTCGCGGCAATCGGCGCGGGCATTCCCATTCACGAAGCGCGCGGGCACATGATTGTGGACATCGGCGGCGGTACCATTGATGTTGCGGTTATTTCGCTCGGCGGGATTGTCGCGGCAAACTCGGTGAAGTGCGCCGGCAACCGCATTGACACGGCGATTGCCGACTACGTTAAAAAGAATTTCAATCTGGCAGTCGGGGACAAGACTGCTGAAGATATCAAAATCCAAATCGGCTCCGCGGTGCCGCTTGAGGAAGAGCTTTCCATGGTTATCAAAGGTCGCGATTTCTTGACCGGCCTGCCGCGCTCGGTTGAAATAAAAACAAATGAAATCGTGAAAGCCATCGGACGCGAACTGCGCGACATGATTAAAGCTATTAAAGATGTTCTCCAAGAAACGCCGCCGGAGCTTTCCGCCGACATTATTGACCGCGGCATCATCATGACGGGCGGTTCCTCACAGCTTCGCAATTTTCCCGAGCTCGTTTTTCGCCGCACGGGCGTCAAAGCCATTCTTGCCGATGACTCGCTCTTCTGCGTCGTCAAAGGCACCGGCATTGCCTTGAAGCACCTAGATACCTACAAGCGCACCATCATCACGAAGCGCTAAAACTCTGACGTCGGATGTCCGGAGTTATGCACCATTTTTTGCGTCTGGTATAATGACCGTATGCGGGAACTTACCGAAAGTTTTGAGCGGAGCGGAAATCTTCATCACGCGTATCTCATTGAAGGGGAGCGCGAGAGCGCGCGGCTCTCCCTCCTTGCGTTTTTAGGGGATGCGCTCGGGATACCTGTTCGCGGAAATCCCGATGTCTATGTCGCTGAATACGAAACATTTGGCATTGACGAAGGGCGCTACCTGCAGGGGCTTGAGAGTATGAAAGCGGTTGGCGGCGGGAAAAAGATTTTTATCATTGCGTTTCGGACGATGACCCGCGAAGCGCAAAACGCGCTTCTGAAACTTTTTGAGGAGCCGACGGACGGCACGCACTTTTTTCTCATTACCGATTCTGCGGCGGCGCTCCTGCCGACGTTTCGCTCGCGTCTCGCCATAGTTACTCGACCGCGGCACCTTGACCTTGGCGGAACAAAAATCGCTAAAGCATTCCTTGCCGCAGAGCCGGCAAAGCGAATTGACCTTTTTAAACAGATTCTTGAAAAAAAAGATAAAACGACCCTGACTCAATTTTTAAGCGCACTTGAGACGTTCCTTCGAGGAAAGGGACAAGAGGCGCTTGCGCTGAATGCGAATGCCCTTGGTGAGCTTGAACGCGTGCGCGGGTATCTCGACGACTCCGGTTCTTCGCCGAAGATGCTCCTCGAGCACCTTGCAATAGTTACCCCTACGTCATCATTTTTGATACACTAGGCATTATAGGTATGGCGTATAATTTTACTCCGCTCAAACAGAAGGCAGGCGAGGTTAAGGACTGGCTGAAAAAGGAGTTCCAAAGCATTCGCACGAGCCGCGCGACGCCGACGCTTCTTGACAGCGTATTTGTGGAATCGTACGGAGCGAAGGTGCCGGTGGCGCAAATTGCTTCGCTCACGACCGAAGACGCGCGCACATTGCGCGTTCTCCCATGGGACGCGGCGCACGGAAAAGCGATTGAGAAAGCGATTGTGGCGTCCGACCTCGGGGTGTCGGTGGCGATTGACGAACGCGGTGTGCGCGTCATGTTTCCGGAGCTCACGTACGAGCGCCGCGAGGCGCTGGTGAAAGTGCTCCGGGAGCGGCTGGAGCGCGCGAAAATTCTCCTCCGCGCGGAGCGAGACAAAGTGTGGAGCGACATCCAGGTGCAGGAGCGCGCAAGCGTCATCAGCAAAGACGATAAGTTCCGCTCAAAGGACGAGATGGAAAAAATTATTGGGGACGCAACCCAAGAGCTTGAGGAAATTACCAAAAGAAAAGAGCTGGAAATTTTAACGTAAACCCATCCCATTATCTGATATCATGAGCGTCATTCTTTTTTTTGTAGTTCTTGTCGTACTTATTGTCGTGCACGAGCTCGGTCATTTCCTTGCCGCAAAGCTCGCGGGTATTCGTGTGGATGAATTCGGTTTGGGCTTTCCGCCAAAACTTTTCGGGAGGCGCCTGGGTGAGACGGAGTATTCCATAAACGCACTTCCCTTCGGCGGGTTCGTTAAAATTTTCGGCGAGAATTTGAACGATGAATCGCAAAATGGGCCTGACCGTGCGCGCAGTTTCGTGCACAAACAAAAGTGGGTGCAAGCGGCGGTTCTTGTCGCGGGCGTCTTTTGCAATCTACTGCTCGCGTGGGGGCTTTTTACACTTGGCTTTATGCTCGGGATGCCGACTTCGGTGGAGGAGGCAAAGGGACGTGTACTCACCGATGTGCGCCTCGTCGCAACGAGTATTCTGCCCGATTCTCCCGCGGCCTCTGCGGGTATTAAAATAGGTGACCGTTTGCGCTCGCTCTCGGAGAGTGGAGAGGTGATAGAACTGAAGTCTCCGGAAGATGTTTCGGCGTTTATTTCAAGCCACGGCGAGAAGCTCGTTGCCATTCAAATAGAGCGCGGCGGCAAGTTGGAGACGCTTATGGTAGAACCAAAGGCAGGCGTTATCCAATCTGCGCCGGAGACACCCGCTATCGGCATTGCCATGGGAGTAGTGGGCGACCTGCGTTTGCCGCTCACGGCGGCTTTTATTGAGGGCGCAAAGTTTACCTGGCATCTTCTCATCTCCACCGTTGTCGGTCTCTATCATCTTATAGTACAGGTCTTCACCGGCGCGGGGGATTTCTCGCAGGTGACTGGTCCGGTCGGCCTCGTTGGCCTCGTCGGTGATGCTACCGCGCTTGGTTTTGTGTACCTTCTCACCTTTGTCGGGATTATCTCCGTCAACCTGGCAGTCATCAATCTTTTGCCGTTTCCGGCGCTTGACGGCGGGCGGCTCCTTTTTGTCGTTATTGAAAAACTCAAGGGCTCTCCTCTGCGTCCCTCATTTGCAAATACGCTCAATGCTATCGGTTTTGCACTCCTCATTCTTCTCATGCTTGCGGTCACCTACAAAGATGTCGCAAAGCTCGTGGCATCCTAGTTGTTAGAACCTATTTCAAAAATAATGGCATAATGAAAGTCCCCGCGGTAGTCAAGCGGTTATGGGAATGGTATGTGCATAGCGGCTTTTTGATATACGTTCTAGAGTATGCCGTTTATCATAAGCACCACAAGTGAAGCGGCAACGCTGATAAGGAGAATATAGCCGAGGTCTTTAAGATAATCATTCATCCTGATGGAGATATGTTCTGCACCATTTTGGGATATTATAGCACCGTGATGCAGATATACATACGTAAGAATCTAAGTAAGAATCAGTGATGTGGTGATGCGGGAGAGATTAGTCAAAAGTCAAAAATAGTGTACGACCGTACACTATTTTTGACCAAGTACTTTTTGACCGAGTACCAAGAGTTTCATTATTCATTAGCAGAGGCGGTTGCATTTTGGTAGGCAATTTACACGAATGTGTTTTTGACCCCCTGCCGTAATGAAGGTACAATGCTTGCGTAAGGTGCCCCGTTATGCTCCGCGGTCGCTCGGAGCATTGGTGCGGATTATGATACAAAATTGAACGTATACTATACAATTAAAAAATAGGTAGAAAGTCGCGGACGCGACCTGCCTTTAATGAGATGCGGCAATCAACATTATTCACCAAAACGAGAAGGGAGGGGCCAAAAGACGAGATATCAAAAAACGCCAAGCTCCTCATTCGCGCCGGATATATCCATAAAGAGATGGCGGGCGTGTATTCATTTTTGCCACTCGGTCTTCTGGTGCTTGAAAATATAAAAAAAATAGTGCGGGAAGAAATGAATGCCGTCGGCGGGCAAGAAATGGCGATGAGCGCGCTTCAAGATAAAGAACTCTGGTCGCGCACCGACCGTTGGGACGATGCGAAGGTTGATAATTGGTTTAAGACTACGCTCAAATCGGGAGGGGAGACCGGTCTCGCCATTACCCACGAAGAGCCGCTTACGCGTATCATGGCGGACCACATTTCTTCTTATCGCGACCTGCCGGTATACGCGTATCAATTTCAAAATAAATTTCGCAATGAACTGCGCGCGAAGTCCGGCATTATTCGCGGCAAGGAATTTATGATGAAAGACCTCTATTCGTTTTCTAAAAACGATGCTGAACATCAAGCGTTTTACGAAAAAATGCGGGAGGCCTATAAAAAGATATTTGCACGCGCCGGCATCGGTCTCAATACCCATGTTACCTTCGCCTCCGGCGGCATTTTCAGTGAATTTTCAGAAGAGTTTCAGACGATTTCTGAAGCCGGGGAAGACACGATTTATGTTGACCGCGCTACTGGGGTTGCGGTGAATAAAGAGGTGTATTCAGATGAGACGCTGGAGAAGCTCGCGTTCAACCGAGATGGTCTTGTTGAAAAGCGCGCGATTGAGGTCGGCAACATCTTTCATCTCGGCACTCGTTTTTCTGAAGAGCTCGGCCTTTCTTTTTTAGACGAGATGGGGCAAAAAAAGCCGGTAATCATGGGTTCCTACGGTCTCGGTCCAACGCGACTCATGGGGACAATAGCCGAGGTGCTTGCCGATGAAAAAGGCCTCATCTGGCCGCAGGAAGTTGCGCCGTTTTCGCTCCATCTTCTTGAACTCTCCGGTGGCGCGGCCGACATTCATGTGCAAGCCGAGGCGCTTTATAATAAGCTCGGTAAGCGTGGAATCACGGTACTCTACGACGACCGCGATGCCTCTGCCGGAGAAAAGTTTGCCGATGCTGAACTCATGGGTATTCCCAAGCGCATAATCGTGAGTGCAAAGACGGCGTCTCTGGGAGGTGTTGAGATTAAGGAACGTACAGGCGGGGAAAGCCGGATTGTAAAGGAAGAGGAGTTGTTTGCGTTGTTATAATAATAAGATAGGTGTGCCATGCGTAAAGGATTTTTAGAAAAAATCTATCGTGCTTTTTCCCATGACATTGGGATTGACCTCGGGACGGCCAATACCTTGGTGTATTTGCGCGGTCGGGGCATTGTTATCAACGAACCATCGGTGGTGGCGGTGAATAAAAAGACCGGACGGCTGGTGGCGGTGGGCGCACAAGCAAAAGAAATGCTCGGGCGCACGCCCCTGCATGTCATAGCCATTCGTCCCCTCGTTGACGGCGTCATTTCCGATTTTGAAACAACCGAGGAAATGCTTGCATATCTCATCAACAAAGCCCAGAGCGGTTCAAAAAAGATTTTCGGTCCGCGGGTGGTCATCGGGGTGCCTTCCGGCGTCACTAATGTGGAGACGCGCGCGGTCAGAGACGCCGCAAAAAACGCGGGGGCGCGGGAGGTACATCTCGTTGAGGAGCCGATGGCGGCCGCCATCGGCATTCGGCTTCCGATTGGCGACCCGGTCGGCAGTATGATTATCGATATCGGTGGCGGCACCGCAGACATCGCCGTCATTGCGCTTAAGGGCGTGGTGCGCTCTAAAAACGTGCGCATTGCCGGCGACCGATTAAACGCCGACATCATTTCTTACATTCGGAGTGAGTTTAAAATCCTCGTCGGCGAGCGAACCGCCGAGGAACTTAAAATCGCCGTGTGCTCGGTGCAAGGCGGGGGCGAGTCTCTTGAGGCGGCGGTGCGCGGACGCGACCTGGTGACGGGTTTGCCACGGGAGGTGATCATCACAGATACCGATATCCGCGAGGCAATTTCGCAGTCCATTGATAACCTGCTTGACTGTGTCAAAGAGGTGCTTGAAACGACGCCGCCTGAAATGCTCTCTGACATTATGCAACGCGGGGTGTTTGTCGTTGGCGGCGGCGCGCTCATCAAGGGTATGCCGGAGCTTCTTGCGGATACCTTGAAACTACCCGTGTATGTTGCAGACGACCCACTTACGGCGGTTGTGCGCGGCACCGGTATCATATTGGAGCATTTGGAAGAGTATGAAGATGTGTTAATTGACAGCGACGATGATTTATCCCCCACGCCATAACCTTGCCCGCAATCCTTTCAGCAAGCTGATACTTCTTGGTCTCGGCATAGTTTTTTTATTAGGCATATTTTTATATTTTTTTGTGCCCACATTTTTCCCGGGATTATTACATCAACTGGGGCGCCCGCTGTGGCAAGCGGACAATACGGCCAGCATTGCCTTGGGGACGTTCTTTGAATCGTTTCGCGGAAAAGAATTGCTTGTTGCAAAGAACGAGAGCTTGGCGGAAGAGCTTAGCGCTTTACGGTGGCGTCTGGCGGCGCTTGAAATGCTTGAATGGGAAAATGCCGAACTTAAAGGGCTTCTCAATCGCCGAGATGAAAGAACCTCAACGCTTGCCGCCGTGTTGACGCGGCCGAATCTTTCCCCTTACGACACGCTTATTGTTGACGCTGGCAGCGCGCAAGGAATTCACGTGGGAGACCCGGTACTCGTGGAGGGCGCGATTCAAATCGGCGCGATTGCACGCGTGTTTTCCGAAACCGCAATCGTGAAGCTCTTTTCAACGCGAGGCGAGACGATTGCCGTGCACATTGGCAGGGCGGGTATTGAAGCGGAAGCGATGGGCAGGAACGGAGGAAACTTTGAGATGAAACTTCCGCGCGAGGCGGACGTTTCGCTTGGCGACCGCGTTTTCATTCCGGGAGTCAACCCCGCGCTTCTCGGCATCGTTGAGCACATCTCACTCCAGCCCGCCGACCCCTTCGCACTTATTTTATTTAAAAGTCCCGTCAATCCGTATGAAATTCGCTACGTAGAAATTCAAACCTCTTATGCTACGTCCTCCCTTTAACGCGCGCACCCTGCGTCTCATTGGCGCCGCCATTTTTTTTGCGGGGGTGTTTCTCTTTCCGTGGTTTGTTACGCTTGGCGTGGGCGCGTTCCTTCTCTTTCGATTTGGCGCCTATGAAGTTGTGCTCGGTGGCATCATAATGGATGCGCTCTACGCTCCACAGGAGTTTCTGCCCCTTCTGCCCTTTCTGCCCAGTCTGCCGCCTCTCATTATGACTTCCAGCCTTGCGGCGTTAGCCGCTCTCGCGTTCTTTTTACGCCGCCGGATTTTGGTAACGTAACAACAGAAGCATGCGATTTAGGAGCATTCGGACAATTATAGGTACGTCTCGGCGCAACCGCTCGCATGAAATAGAGCCGGACGAAATTTTTCTTGATGCGAGTAATTTACCGGATTTTGATGAGAGTCAATTTGAGGGGCGTTTTGAAAGGCCATTTCCGAAGTTTACCCTCGTTGCCCTGAGCGTCGTGTTTGCGCTCATCGCAAGCATTGGCATCGGAAAAGTCTGGACGCTTCAGGTAAACAATGGAAGTATATTCGCCGCGATAAGCGAGAGCAATCGCCTGCGGCATTCCATTATATTTCCAAAACGGGGGGTCATTTACGACAGGAATGGCACGCCGCTCGCGTGGAACGAACAGGCGAGCGGAGCGAATGATTTTCCAAGCCGCCGCTATGCCGAGTTATCGGGCGTTGCGCATGTAGTTGGTTATGTCAATTATCC
Source organism: uncultured Candidatus Saccharibacteria bacterium (assembly GCA_964348955.1). Classification (GTDB taxonomy): domain Bacteria; phylum Patescibacteriota; class Minisyncoccia; order Phycocordibacterales; family 2-01-FULL-51-21; genus 2-01-FULL-51-21. The sequence goes on from CAYGEN010000003.1 coordinate 16,347, forward strand.
GCAAAAGGACAGGAGCGGCGTCTATTTTCAGGACACCTATCTTGGCAGGGACGGGGTTGAATTGGCGCTCAATGACCTCTTTGGCGGCATCAACGGACTCAAAATTGTTGAGACGAACGCGATAGGCGAAGTGCAGTCGGAAAGCGTCATTGAGCCGCCGATTGACGGGAAAAACTTGACGCTCTCAATTGACGCGCGTCTGTCGGCAGAGCTCTACAAAAATATTTCCGATACGGTGACGGAGCGCGGCTTTAAGGCGGGCGCTGGCGTCGTGATGGACGTACAGACGGGAGAAATTATTGCGCTGGTGAGCTTCCCCGAGTATCGCTCCGAAATCCTTGCGGAAGGGAAGAACACCGAACTTATTGCGAGGTACATTACCGACGACCAAAAGCCGTTTCTTAACAGAATCGTATCCGGTTTGTATGCGCCCGGCTCTGTGGTGAAGCCATTCGTCGCGATAGGCGCGCTTGACCAGCATGTGATTGACCCATCCACTATCATTGTGAGCACTGGCTCTATCAAAGTGCCGAACCCCTATGTGCCCGGGCAATACAGTGTCTTCAACGACTGGAAAGCGCACGGTCCGGTTGATATGCGCCGCGCTATCGCATACTCGTCGGACGTGTATTTTTATGAAATAGGGGGAGGTTTTGAAAATCAGCGCGGACTCGGCATTCAAAACATTGCCAAATATATGAAGCTCTTCGGGATTGGCGAGGCAACGGGCGTGGATTTGCCGGGGGAAGCTGAAGGCACGGTGCCAACGCCCGCGTGGAAGGCCCGGAACTTTACCGATGCCACTTGGCGCATCGGGGATACCTACCACACCGCCATCGGGCAGTACGGTTTTCAAGTGACGCCGCTTGAAATGGTTCGCGGTATTGCGGCTATAGCTAATGGCGGCTCCCTCGTTACCCCGACCGTGGTAATGGGCAAGGTGGCGAGCACAACCGCAATTGCCATTTCACCCGATTATTTTTCCGTCGTGCAAGAAGGTATGCGAATGGCGGTGGAGGAGGGAACGGCATCCGCGCTCTCGCTTCGGGGTGTGCGCATCGCCGCAAAAACAGGCACCGCCGAACTCGGTTCGCAGAAGCAGTATGTGAACTCATGGATTACCGGCTTTTTTCCCTACGAGTCGCCGCGCTATGCGTTTACGATTGTGATGGAGCGAGGTCCAAGCCACAACCTCGTTGGCGCTCCATACGTCGCGCGGCAATTTTTTGATTGGTTGACCGTGAACGCGCCGGAATATTCGGCGAAAGCATCAAGTACGCCAAATCATTGACAATAACTAACGCAGAGCTACAATGAACCTTCATTAACCGCACTTATTTGAACGGTTGCCTATGAGCGAAGCGCAGTCATTTCTTACCAGGGAAAAATTTAGCGAGCTCCAGCAAGAGCTCGATTATTTAAAAACGACCAGGCGAAAAGAAATCGCAGAGAATTTGGAATACACGCGCTCCCTCGGCGACCTTTCCGAAAACGCGGAATATCAGGAAGCTCGTGAGATGCAGGCGGCGACCGAGGAACGCATCCAGCGGCTTGAAGTGATTTTGAAATCCGCAAAAATTGTCGCATACAAAAAAAGCGATACCGTGGGGCTCGGGTCAAGCGTGGTCATTCAAAAAGAGGGAGAGAAAGAGATGCACCGCTACCATCTTGTCGGCTCGGAGGAAGCCGATATGCGCGAGAAAAAAATTTCCTATCTCTCGCCGCTCGGCGAGGCGCTCATGGGTAAGAAAAAAGACGACTCATTCACTTTCACCACCCCGAACGGAAAGATGAAATACTCCATCGTTTTAGTTGAGTAAAAGCCGCTCATCTATTTACTTTCAGGAACCGGAGTCCCCGCCTCTCACGAGGCGGGGACTCCTGCTACTCGCCACACAGCGCGCGCCTTTGCCGTGCTCGGCAGAGAGGAAGGCGCGCACAAAGCTCTGTGTGGCTGTGCGAGTTTCTTGAAAGTAAGTAGGTTCGCTAAGGTGAGAGAGGTACCGTTGGTCTGCGATCTGCCTGCGGCAGGCAGTTTTTTTGGTAGATTTGTTTGCGGTGGTGTGGCGAGAAAGGTGGTAGTCACCTCGCCCTTTTCGATGCGGTAGAGATTAGTCAAAAATAGTGTACGACCGTACACTATTTTTGACCGAGTACCACGAGTTTCATTAGCAGAGGCGGTTGCATTAGCGATATTCATCAAGGTTTAACCTCATCGTTCAATCTCATCAAAATTCAACCTTGTTTTTTAAAAAATAAAGGTTCCTCGCGGCTATGCCCCGAGGTATTGTCGGAACTCGCTCCGCTTGTACAATCGCGCAGCAAAGCTGCGCGGTATTAACCTTTGATTCGATGGATTCGGCGGGCTCACCACAGGCTTCGACTCGGACGCTCTCGTGAGTGAGTACACTCCCACTCGCTCCTCGCTCGTCGAAATAAATTGCACCGCAACCTTTAGTTACTATAGTTACGAGTTACATGAGGTGTACGAATAACTCTGCTATAGCAGAGTTATTCGTACACCTCATGTACACCTCATATTGTTTTCAGCGATGCAATTGACGCAAAAAAATGATATGAAAAAAACAAAAAGCCTCGCGCAAAAACCGGCGCGAGGCTTGACTTGGTGTGAGGACTTTTAGAGATTACCTCGGTAGGGCGGCATGGTCGGTACTTGTCGGCACCAGGCGGCGTTTCAATATTGATGTAACTGTTTTCGGCAGTCCGTCCGCCCTGATGTAGAGATAGATGTCATAGTAATGATTTTCCCGCCCCTTCTCATTGTTGGTGACGATATTCTTTTTGTCAGCCCACCAACTGGCGTATTGTCCGCTGGCCAATTTTTCGGGCAACGACATCAGCACCGTTAGTCTCACGGGAGCGTGTCGATTCTCTTTGCCGTCAGATTGCAAGACCGTAATCTTCTTGGCGATGACAACGACTTGACCATCTCGCATGAGCGCACTCATCCCGTTGCGAAACTCTTTCTCGGGATAAACACGGACTACGGACTGATAAAGTCGGATAAGTCGCACTCCTGCGGCAGTGTTCGGACTCATATTTGACGGTTTTTTGCGAATCCTCCTGGCAGCACCTAGGATGAAATCGGCACAGTCTAGTTTGGCTATTGGCACCTTGCCCTCCTTGACATACTCTGGAATCGAAATGGATTGAAAGAACTGGCACTAGAATATCATGCATTCTGATTGAGCGCATAAAATGCAATATGCCATTTTGCGCATAGTAGATTCTGGAAGAGCGCGCGGTCATTTTTACCTCTATAATATATAATAAAACAGGCACTTTGAGCTTGAAAGGTGGAAAAAATATGCAAAAAGCTTTAAGCTATAAGCTATAAACTAAAAAGCTACCACGCATGTTCTGGGCAGACGCAATTACCGAGGAAATTCTCAAAGCGCGATTAGAAGCGGCTAAGGGCAGGCCGCTTGTTATTCGCGACGAGAAAACCGCCTCCGGGCGCGTGCATATCGGCTCTATGCGCGGGGTTGCCGTGCATGGGCTTATCGCCGAAGTTCTCGCCGAGCGAAATGTTCCGCATCGCTTTATCTACGAGTTCAATGATTTTGACCCCATGGACGGTCTACCGGTCTATCTTGACGAGGCGGTGTATCGCCCACACATGGGCAAACCTTTGTTTAAGGTGCCGTCGCCCAACCCGCCGTTTGAAAATTATGCGGAATGCTTTGCAAAAGAATTTGAAAAAGTCATTACCGACACGGGTTTTTATCCGGAATTTACGCGCACCAGCGAGCTGTATCTCTCGGGAAAAATGAACGAGGTTATTCGTACCGCACTTCTGCGCGCGGACGACATCCGCCGCATCTACCAAGAGGTATCTGGTTCTGAAAAAAGTCCAACATGGCTACCGCTCTCCATTATATGCGAAAAATGCGGGAAAATCGGTACGACGAAAGTGTCGTCTTTTGATGGCGAGAAAGTGCATTATGTTTGCGAACCGAAATTGGTGGAATGGGCTGAGGGGTGCAGGTATGAAGGAGACATTTCGCCCTTTAACGGTAATGCCAAGCTCCCATGGAAAGTGGACTGGGCGGCGAAGTTCAAGGTGCTCGGCGTTCAGGTGGAAGGTTCTGGAAAAGACCATTTTACCAAAGGCGGCGCGCGCGATGTTGCGGACCGAATTTCGCGGGAAGTATTCAACTACGAGCCGCCATTTGACATCCATTATGAATTTTTTCTTGTCGGCGGCAAAAAAATGTCTTCATCAAAAGGGCGCGGCGCTTCTGCGAGAGAGATTGCGGACATCGTGCCGCCGGAAATTTTACGCCTTGCGCTTATCGGCAAAGAGCCGAAGCAAGCGATTGAGTTTGACCCGGACGGAGATACCGTGCCTGCATTGTTTGACCATCTTGATGCGCTGTCCCAGCACTACTTTGACGGCTTGCGCGATGACTACCATCGGCTCTTTCATTTTGCGCATCCGGTGACTCCCGAGGGGAAACGCGCAATCGTGCATGCGTTTCCGCCACGCTTCTCGCAGGTGGCGTTCATCGTGCAGATGCCGCACCTTAACTTATTCGAGGAAGTTGAGCGATTGAAGAAAAGCGCGCTTACCGAGGACGACAAAGCTGAGGCGGAGCGCCGCGCGCGCGTGGCTCGCGCGTGGCTCGCCGCATACGCGCCTGAAGATTTTAAGTTTGAAATTCAAAAAGAGATTCCCGAAAAGGCGCGACGCCTCTCGGCAGAGCAAAAAACGGCGCTTGCGGAATTATTACGATATATTGAGATAACAAAAGAATTCAATGGGCAGGAGCTTCACCACAAGCTCCATGAAATTAGAAAAGAGTCGGGAATTGATGCCAAAGTTTTTTTTAGTGCGCTCTATCTCGCATTTCTCGGCAAGGACCACGGACCAAAAGCGGGGTGGTTTTTGAGCGTCTTGGAGCGGGAGTTCTTGCTCAATCGTTTACGTGAGGCAAGCGCGTAGATTTTGCCACTCCGGGAGCGCTCTGCCCCCGCCGCCATTGATTGGCGGCGGGGTTTTTTCATGGTGCAGCTCGTGGTTGTGGATAACTTCATTATGTGTGGTGGGAGAGGGTGGAGTATAGTAACGGAACAGTGGGAAAAAGTGGGGAATAGTGAGGAGTGGAGACCTTGTTATTCCAAGCGTTGATAGTCGGTGGTTTTAGCTATTGATGTCGTTTTTTTAAGATTTAAAAGAAGCGTCTATCGCATGACTGACTGACTAAATGGTCGGCAAACGGCTCATCAAACCTGCGTATGCTTATCGGCGAATACACCTACACACTTGATGCGAAGAAGCGGCTTTCCGTACCGGCTCGATTTCGCAAAGAGCTCGGGGGTAAGGTTGTCATCACGCGCGGATTGGATAACTGCCTCTTCGTATATTCACTCAAAGAGTGGGGAAAGATATCGCAAAAATTGGGCGAGCTTTCCATCGGTCAAGCCGATACGCGCGGTTTTAGTCGCTTTCTATTAAGCGGCGCGGTTGAGACGCAGGTGGACAGCGCCGGCCGCGTGCTTATACCGGATTTTCTCAAGTCGTTTGCGGGACTTCAAGATGAAGTTGTTGTTGCCGGCATGCAGACACGGGTAGAAATCTGGAATGCGGGAATCTGGAATGCGTACAAGAGTCGCATTGAAAAACAAGCGGACATAATGGCGGAGAAACTCGGTGAAATCGGCATCCTATAGTAGCTTGTCAGCTTACGAGTATTTTACGCAAGCTAACAAGCTATAAGCTAAAAAGCCGCTCACATGCATATTCCTGTTTTGGCAGAGGAGTTGTTACAAGGTCTTCAAATTAAGCCGGGCGAGGTGGTGGTGGATTGCACGATAAATGGCGGCGGCCACGCGGCTAAGGTCGGAGAAGCCATAGGAGCGGAGGGCACACTCGTCGGCATTGACCTTGATGCCAATGCGCTCTCTACGGCACAAGAAAGACTCAAGGATTTGCCGTGCCGGCTCATTCTTGTTGAGGATAATTTCCGACATATCGCAAAAGTGCTCGCCGCGAACCACCTTATTTCCGCCGATAAGATATATTTTGACCTCGGCATGAGTTCAAACCAGCTTGAGGAGAGCAATCGGGGATTCACCTTCAAACAAGATGAGCCGCTTCGGATGACTTTTTCCGTCTTGGGCGATGTCTCGGCAGAGGATATCGTGAACGGTGAGAGCGAGGAGAAGCTTGTCGACATCCTCTTTCGCTTCGGCGAAGAGCGTTACGCAAGACGCATTGCCAAAGCGCTCACGGTTATGCGCAAGCGCCGGCGCATTACGACAACCGGCGAGCTCGTGAAAATTATTGAAGCCGCCTTACCGCAAGCGTCTCTAGGACGCAGGATTCATCCCGCGACTAAAACATTTCAAGCGCTCCGCATTGCGGTAAATAGAGAGCTTGAAAATCTTGAGGAGGGACTTGCCGAGGCAATTACGCTCCTTCGCCCGAAGGGCCGCATCGGGGTTATCTCATTTCACCGCCTGGAAGACAGAATAGTTAAGGGGCTGTTTAGGAAAGCGAAAGAGGATGGCCGAGGGGTGATACTCACCAAGAAGCCGATTGTTCCCACACAGATTGAAATACGGCAAAATTCTCGCGCGCGAAGCGCTAAAATAAGATTTTTCGAAAAAAACTGATATGCAAACTTTACACACTTTGCACCTGCTCGCCAATCGTTTCGAGCGATTCCAAAAGATTCTTTTTTGGGTTCTTGGCGGTGCGGCGGTAATTTTTATCGGTCTCTACATGGCTCTTATTTCGCATACTATTGTGCAGGTGCTGGTGAGAGAAGACCTTGAGCGTTCAATTGCGCATGCCGCGTCCTCGGCTGGCGAGCTTGAAAGCGAGTATGTCCGAAAAGAAGGAGGCATCACGCTCCAAATTGCGGAAGGTTTGGGCCTCGGCACCCCGTCCGCAAAAATTTTCATTGCCAAGAGAGCGCTCTCTCGGAGCGGCCTTTCTTTCAACAATGAAATCTAACGGCGTATTTCGCATTAGGATTATTTCAGCGTGCATTCTCTTATTTGCGGCGATGCTCGTGGGTCGGCTCTATTTTTTACAGATAGTTTACGGTGATACGCTGAAAGAAAAAGCGGACCGGCAATATGCCGGTCCCAATCAATATGTCTTTGACCGTGGCGCCATTTTTTTTAAAAACAAGGAGGGCGGTCTTATTGCCGCGGCGACGGTGCGTACAAGCTACATTCTCACCATTGACCCGACGAAAGTCACTGACCGAGAGGCACTCTATCGTATCCTCTCCAACGTGATATCGATTGACCGCGATGCATTTCTCCTACATGCGGGAAAGAAAGGAGACCGATACGAGGAAATTGTTAAACAGATTCCCGAAGAAATTGCCAAAAAAATTAACGAGCTTGGACTTCCTGAAGTCGGCGTATATAAGGAGCAAAGGCGTTTTTATCCCGGCGGGAGCTTTGCGGCTCAAACCGTTGGTTTTGTCGCGTATGACGAAAGCGGAACCGCGCTTGCCGGGCGTTACGGACTTGAAAAATTTTATGAATCCGTGCTCTCTCGTGATACTAATCGCGTGTATGTAAATTTTTTTGCGCAGGTATTTACGGGACTCGGCAAATCGCTTTTTGCCGATAGCGAGGGTGGCGCGGGAGACATTGTGACAACTATTGAACCTTCGGTTCAGCTGTTTCTTGAACGGACTCTCGGCGAGGTTCAAGACACCTGGCATTCAAAGCAAACGGGCGGTATCATCATTGACCCTATTACCGGAGCGATTTACGCGCTCGCGCTCCAGCCCTCCTATGACCTCAATTCCTTCCAGGAGCAATCTGATTCAGGAATCTATACCAACGCGCTCGTTGAAGGAGTCTACGAAATGGGCTCCATCATAAAGCCGCTCACGATGGCGGCAGGTCTCGATGCGGGCGTTGTCACCGCAACGACAACCTACGATGATAAAGGATTTTTGGAGCTCGACGGGAAGAGAATTTCAAATTACGACGGCGTCGCGCGCGGCGTAGTTCCCTTGCAGGAGTTTTTAAATCAGTCACTCAATACAGGCGCGGCATTTGTCGCGGGCCGCCTCGGACATGAGCGTATGCGAAAGTACTTCACCGCCTATGGCTTTGGCGAGGAGACGGGGATTGACCTCCCGAATGAAGTACACGGTCTCATTGATAATTTGAAGAGCCCACGCGACATTGAGTATGCGACCGCTTCTTTCGGGCAGGGTATTGCCCTAACGCCGATTGAAACGGTGCGCGCGCTTGCAACTCTGGGGAACGGCGGTGTTCTCGTAACGCCGCATATCGTGGAGCGCATTAAGTACGAAACGGGTGTTTCTAAAACAGTCGGTTACCACGACGGCGAGCGAGTACTCAAGGCGGAGACAAGCGAAGAGATTACGCGCATGCTCGTTGAGGTGGTGGACAAGGCCCTTGTTGGAGGCGCGGTCAGTCTTCCACACTATAGCATTGCGGCAAAGACAGGGACGGCGCAAATTGCGGAAGCGAGCTCGCGAGGGTATTATAGTGACAGGTATCTGCACTCGTTTTTCGGCTACTTTCCCGCCTACGACCCGCGTTTTCTCGTCTTTCTCTTTACGATTGAACCGCAGGGCGTGAAATATGCTTCGCAGACCCTGGTAACTCCCTTTATGAATACCGCAAAGTTTCTCATCAATTATTACGATATTCCCCCGGATCGCTAATGAGCCGTCTATCAACGCTATGCGACGCTTCCTGCGTTTTTTTATTGTAATTCTGATTACGATTGAGGCCCGACTCATTCTCCGAAAATACAAACCGCGTATTGTTGCGATTACGGGGAGTGTGGGCAAAACGTCCACCAAAGACGCGCTTTTTACGGTTTTGCGTCCAACTTTTTTTGTTCGGAAAAGCGAGAAGAGTTTCAACAGCGACATCGGTATACCGCTCACCATTCTTGGCGCTCCGAATGGCTGGAGCAACCCGCTTGCCTGGACGCGCATCATACTTGATGGTCTGAAGCTTATTCTTTATCCCACACATTACCCGAAGCTGTTGGTGCTTGAGGTTGGCGCCGACCGCCCTGGGGACATCAAAAAAATTGTGCGCTTTGTGAAGCCGAATGTCGTGGTCATAACGCACTTACCAGATGTTCCGGCGCATGTTGAGTTTTTTGATTCGCCCGAATCGGTTATTGCCGAAAAAGGCGAGCTCGTTCGCGCGCTTCGCCCGGGGGGCATTCTGGTGGTGAACTATGACGATGCGCGCGCACGCGCGCTCAAAGCGCCGGAGGGCGTGGAGACCATTACCTTCGGCTTTACGCCTGACGCTCTGATACGGGGGGAGGACGATGTCATTCTCTATGATGGGAAACAGCCGGTCGGCATGCGCATGCGGGCTTCATATAAAAACGAGCGTGTAGAGATTAGCGTCATGCGCGCGCTCGGCCGCCAGCATCTCTACCCAGTGCTCGCCGCGCTCGCGGTCGCTCTCTCCGAAGGGGTGTCGCTTGAGAATGCGGCGCGCACGCTCACCCTGCACGAGACGCCCCCCGGACGTATGAAAATAATTAAAGGTAAAAATAACACGACACTCATTGATGATTCATACAATTCCTCGCCTATTGCCGCCGAAGAGGCGCTTGAAGTGATGGCGAAACTTGATATTCTCGGGAGAAAAATTGCGGTTCTGGGCGACATGCTTGAGCTCGGCAGTTTTTCACCGGAGGAGCATCGTCGTATCGGAGAGCTTGCGGCGAAGAAAGTACACATGCTCTTTGCGGTGGGGCTCCGTTCGAGGACAATGGCGGAGAGTGCGCGGCGTGCGGGGCTCCCCAAAGACAGTGTGCGGCATTTTACCGATGCTCTTGTGGCGGGTGAAGCACTTGCGGCAGAGCTTCATCTCGGCGATGTGGTGCTCGTAAAGGGCTCGCAGTCCATGCGCATGGAGCGCGTAGTGGAGCGGGCAATGGCAGAACCCGAGCACAAAAAAGAGCTTCTCCCGCGCCAAGAAAAAGAGTGGCAAAATCGCTGACTTAAAAAGGTAAGTTGTTGAACTAACAAGTTATCAAGCTCATAAGCTACCCTTCACGTAGTCTATCCGTGCAGGCCAATCTGATGCTCATAGAGATTGCGATATACGCCGCCCGTTTTTTGAATAAGTTCGTGGTGTTTACCGCGCTCGACAACGCTTCCTTTTTCAAAGACAAGGATTTTATCCGCACGGCGCACGGTGGAAAGTCGGTGCGCGATAATGAATGTGGTGCGGCCTCGCATGAGCTTCTCCAGAGACGAGGTGATAAGTCGCTCCGTTTCAGCATCAAGCGCGCTTGTTGGCTCATCTAAAATAAGGATTTTTGGGTTGCGTAAAATCGCCCGCGCTATTGCAACGCGCTGTTTTTGACCAACCGATAGTTTCATGCCGCGCTCGCCGACGAGCGTGTCGTAGCGCTCGGGAAGCGTCTCAATAAACTCGGCAATGTGCGCCTCTTTGGCGGCGCGCGCAATATCATCATCGCTCGCATCAAAGACGCCATAGCGGATGTTGTCGGCGATGCTCTCATTAAAGAGCGCGACCTCCTGCGGCACGACCGCTATCTGCTTCCGAAGCGCCGTCAATTCAAACGCGCGCGTATCCGTGCCGTCAATAAGCACGCGCCCGGCAGTCGGGAAGTAGTACCCGGAAATAAGCGAAATCGCCGTGCTCTTGCCGACGCCGGAGGGACCAACCAGGGCAACGACATCGCCGGGATAAACCTCAAAATCAATATCAGAAAGCGTCGGTTGTGCCGCGCGGTAATTGAACGACACATGCTCAAACGCGACCGCCCCTTTAATTTCCTTTGTCAGCGCATTTTTTGGGTAGTACTCTTCGCGCGGCGCGCTAAAAACCGTCTCTGCCTGCGCGGCGGAGGTGAGTCCGTTTTGTATCATCTGCCAGCTGTGTCCGAGTTGAACGAATGGCCCGAAGAACATGAGCGCGTAGCCGTTTAAGGCGACAAGCTCGCCGACCGAGATGACGCCCTCGGCGATATAGTGCACCGAGAGAATAAAAACGGCTGATTGCGTCAGGAGTACCACGATGCGCTGGAAAAAATTGACATTGCTCCAGTGCTTCTCCAGACGGTACCAAAGGTCAAAGGTAGTGCCGAGTATCTCCACTTTAGCTTTTTCTTCCTCGTATGCTTCCGCCGCCGCTTGCTTGACCGATTCTATTTGCATTACCGCCGCGGAGGCGTTTCCCCAACTCTCACTCCACTTTTGGTGCGCACTGCGCGAGAGGAGGGCAATCGGGCGCAGAATGTAGGCGAGAAGTGTCGCATAGACCGCGACGCCGAGCGCCAAAATCCCCGCAAGCGTCGTGTCAATCGTAGCCGCGAGCGAGATGCCGATAAGTATGCTCAAAAGTTGCGGAGCAATAGTTACGACCATTTGTACAAGCGAAGAAACTTGCCATCCCGCACGGCTTATTTTCTCCAGAAGTTCATTGATTCTCTCGTTTTTATGGAACGAAACGGGCACTCGCAAAAGGGCCGTAATCCCGGAAATTTCAATGTTCAGGTGCACTTTAGTGTCAATCTGCCGGCGAATGCGGTCTAGCACCCAATCAATGTTGTGAGCGATGAGCTGAACGGTGATGAGTGCGCCGAGAATCACCGCCCACAGTGGTATGTCACCACTCGGACCCTGGCCTTGCGAGAGCGCAATGAGTGCATCAAAGAAGCGCCCGGTGATGTAGGGGACAAAACCGTTTGATGCCGCAGAAACAAGTCCCAAAACCGTAAGAATAACGAGTTCCCGCTTGAATGGCGCTACCTGACGCTTCACAGCCGCAAAGCCGCTTTTTCTAGCTTCACGCTTGCTCTGGGGCAGTCTATCTTCCTGTTTTGTTTGTTCAACCACAACATATTCTGCCATAATTTTAGCGCACTCGCAAGCACTCATCCGCCCCAAACGCTTATTTTTGGTCACTCACATATTTTTATGGTATAGTCTTTTAACTTGTAAGCAAGTTAGAAGCTTAAAAGCTAGAGGCTCATAAGCTGTCCACTGGCCCTATCGTCTAACGGTTAGGACGGAAGCTTCTCAAGCTTCAAATCGGGGTTCGATTCCCCGTAGGGTCATCGCAATTATGAAAAACGACTCCGCCTTTTGTGCGGAGCCGTTTTTATTTGCGGTGACCCTACGAGAAAGGTGCCTGTGCACCTTTCGTGGGAATCGAACCGCCGGAGGCATGTTTCAAAATGCAACTACCGTATGGAGAATAAAGCGAGCGTGCCTCTTAAAAACATTCTGTCAAAAAGAGGTAGGCGGAAGTTTGCCGCTTTGATGCGCAAAAGATGGTCGCGCACCACCTTCTCCGCCAGTTCATTCCATCGCATACCGAGTTCGTCGGCGTCCGGGGCGAGGTCTTTAAAGAGCATGATGGCGTGATACAGCGCATATCGTTGTGTCAAGATAAGCTTTTTCCGCACTTGTCCAGAAGTATCTTTTTCCAGCACCCTTTTAAGCTCCTGTACCCCAAATGCCACATGCCGCACTTCGTCTTTGATAATGAGCGTAAACACTTGGTGGATAGTATCATCTGCATATTTTCCTTGCTGTTCACAAAGCGTAACGGCGAGCCCCTCCACAATAAAATTTTGAATTAACAAGGATGTCGGCCAATCGCTATTCATAAGCGCTGGTTCCATAAGCGCGTGGAGCTTATTCATGTGGGAAGAAATATGCTCGTTGGGCCGAGGCATCTTTGAAACAACGTCAGTGAGTAATTCAAGATGCGCATCTTCATCTTGTTGCTGACGCAGAAGGAAGTTCCGCGCTTCCACGGATGGCGCAAATGCGCTCATACGGGAGCAATAGTTGATAGCCAGCGATTCGCCGTAGAGTATTTGTAAAAGATAGTGAAAGCGGGCGCGCTCATATTCATCGGATTCCCAGTTTATATTTTTTTTAGAGAATAAAAGCATGGTGTCAAATTATAGCGATTAATGAGCATTACTCATATCTCAAAGCATCGATTGGGTTTTTCTTTCCCGCTTGGCGGGCGGGGTATATTCCGAAAACGAGACCCGAGGCGCCGGCGACGCTAAGCCCCAAGAATACCGCAGAAAGAGGGAACACGAATGTCCAACCGAGCGTAGGAGAGAAGGTCGTGAGCGCGAAATAAATGAGACCGATGACCACGGCGCCGACGGCGATGCCTATGATGCCGCCGATTGAGGTAAGCAGAACAGACTCAATTAGAAATTGTTGAAGAATATCGCGGTCGGTCGCGCCGACCGCCTTGCGTAAACCGATTTCCTTGGTTCTTTCGGTTACCGCGACCAGCATGATATTCATGATGCCAATACCTCCGACGACGAGGGATATTGACGCGATGGCGGAAAGAAACAGTGTTAAAATGGAGGTGATGTTTTGAACGATGGAAAGAATATCCTCTTGCGTCTGTATGTCAAAGTCGTCTTTGTTAGAATCCGTAATGCCGTGGTTTTGGCGCAGAACCGAGGTGATACGGGACTTCACAAAATCTATTTCATACTGTGAGTTTGCCTGAATCATAATCGTATTGTAATTTGCTATGCCGAGGAGTTGTTTTTGAGCGACCGTTATCGGCATGATGACCAGGTTTCCTTTATCAACTCCAAACGCTCCGGTGCCTCCCTTCTCAAGCACGCCGATGACGCGAAAGGAAATATTTTTAACGCGGATTTGCTTATTGACGGGGTTCACGCTCTCTCCGAACAAGGTTTTCGCAAGGGAAGGACCAATTACGGCGACACGATTTGCCGAATCAACATCCGTTTTTGAAATAGTTTGCCCATTGCCGAGTGCCATATTCAGCACCGAAAAGAAATCGGCGTTGACACCCTGATAACTCACGGTGTCATTCTTGTTGCCATATACCACTTCAGCTTGGCCGGTGACGAGGGGCGCAACACCGCTTATTGACGGCTCTCGGTCAAGCGCATCGGCATCTGTCTCCCGAAGTGAGGTAATGACAATGCCCTGCGCGGATGCCGGTGGAGAAAATCCTTCCCCGCTCGGCGCCCCGGGCGTTATGACGATGAGATTTGACCCGATGCCCTCAACTTGTCCCAAAATAAGATTCTGCGCGGACTGCCCAATGGACATCAAAATAATGACCGAAGCGATACCGATAACAATACCGAGCATGGTGAGGACCGAGCGCATCTTGCGGTGCAGGAGAGCGAAAGTTGCCGTCTTGAATGCATCCTGATATCGCATGATTATGTAAGTGAAATATGGTGGCGCCTCTCCCGAAGCGCGCTTGGCGCGTCACTTTCTACCATGCCATCTTTAATTCTAATGACGCGATTTGCGAATTCAGCCGTTTGCGTCTCATGGGTGACGAGCACGACGGTGTGGCCTTTCATATTGAAAGATTCAAGAATTTCCATGACTTGCAGGCCGGATTTAGAATCAAGATTTCCCGTCGGCTCGTCGGCAAAAATAATATTCGGTTCCGTAACGAGCGCGCGGGCGATAGCAACGCGCTGTCTCTGTCCGCCGGAGAGCTTGCCGGCCTCCGTATACAATTTGTCCTCAAGCCCCACGGATGCCACCGCGCCAACGATTTTTTTATAGCGTTCGTCCACGGGAAGGTCTGAATACAACAGTGGAATTTCCACATTATCGTATACCGAAAGGAGGGAAAGGAGGTTGAACGACTGAAATACGAAACCCATATCTTTATTGCGGACACGGGCAAGCTCTTGGTCGCTCATGTCGTCAATACTTCTGCCGAGGAAGGTAAACGAGCCCGCGGTCGGCCGGTCGAGGAAACTAAGAATATGAAGCAGAGTTGATTTGCCGGAACCCGAAGGTCCCGTGATGGCGACAAACTCGCCCTTTTTAATGGAGAACGTGACGCCGCGAAGCGCTCTCGTCATATCCGAATATTCTTTTTTTAAATCATGAACTTCTATCATTATGCTATGTTCATCGCTTAAGGCCGATATTTAACACCTGCTGCCCTTCCGTAACACCCGAGAGTATTTCCACATTGCCATCCGAATCCTGGATACCGAGCGTTACCGGTGTCGTTGTCGGCGCGCCATCCACGAGTCTTTCGACGAACGTTCCTTCATCATTCTGTAAAATCGCGTATTGCGGCGCAATGAGCGCGGACTCTTTTCTTCTCGTCTCAATTTCAAGATTGGCGGTAAGTCCGCTCTTCATGCGCGGGTCTTTTGCGTCAAAAGAAATTTTGATTTTATATCCGACCACCCCTTCGCTTGCGGTTTGCGCCGGGTCAATATAATAGACTTTCCCCGTAAATGTCTCGCTCGGGAATGCGTCAAGCGACATAGTCACCCTATTTCCAATGGTGATTTTTCCAACGTCAATTTCGGATACGATTGCCTCAATTTCAAAAGCGGCTTCGGAAATGATAGAAATGAGCGTCTCTCCCGGCGAAGCCGTCTGGCCAATTTTTGCGTCAAACTGCGTGATAACCCCGGAAATCGGCGAGATAATTTGCGAGTTTGCTATTTTTGCGCGCGCGCTTTCAAGACTCGCCTCGGCGCTCTTTACCTCAGCTTCCGCTGCTTGAATGTCCTCTCTGCGCGTACCTGCTTGCTTAAGACGCAACTGCGCCTCTGCTTGCGCCACGGTGAGTTTCTGGGATGCAATGTTTTGCGATGCCGTATTGAGATTTTTTAGGGCGGTATTCACCTCGCCGAACGCGGTGGTATTATTTGCCATATATTCTGCCAGTGTCGCCACGGCAAGGTTAGTGTTCCCCTCAAGCGTCTTAGATACACTACTCAAGAGCTCGCGTACCGCCAAAAGATTTATCACGCTTTGTTGCAACAATGCCTCAAATGCGGCGGGGGATTGGCCGACCGAGAGTAATGCCGCCTGCCACAGATTGAGTTTTTCCGTTATAGAAGCGCGCGTAAATTCCGCATCAAGCTTACTTTGTGCGTTGCTGGTGAGGTAGGTTAATTGGGGGAAGCCTGTCTCGGCATTAGAGAAGAACCCGCTCAATTGGGTGCGTACCGCGTCGTTTGCTTTGGTATAGCTGTCAATGGAGATGTCGCTGATGCCCGTGAACATATTGGCGAGGTCTTGCTCCGCTTTATCAAATGCCGCTTTTGAGGCGGCAATATCCTCCGCCCGCGCGCCCGCGCGTAAGCCACCGAGTTTCGCCCTTTGGATATCCACATTTGCCTCCGCGCTCCTTACTTGCGCATAGAGGTCCGTTGTGTTGAGCACGGCAAGCAGTTGTCCTCTGCGCGCGCTCATTCCGATGGCGGCATATATTTGTGCGATTGTCCCACTATTGCCGAACACGAGCGAGACGCTTTGCAGTGGAATGGTACTCCCCGTAACCAGGACCGTTTCGGTGATAGTACCTCGCGTGACCGATACGAATTGATATTTTGAGCTATCTCGACTGGTAACATAATAGAATCCACCTCCGGCAATGACCACCATTAAAAAACCTATGTTCCACTTTGACCTGACAAATCGCCGTACGGTTTTTACGAAAGTTTTTGTCGTCGCCATAAATGGTGGGGAATGACTTTAATTAGCTACGTCTTCTACTGCACATATCCGAGTAGGGCAATTATCGCCGCGAGAAGTGCACTGTATAGTATAACCCGCCAGGCTTTTTTCCGGTCTTTTGTGCGAAATTCGGCCTGTTGGACAGAATCCGTTTTCCCGATATTCCCAAAATTAAAGAGTGAGGCGAAACCAAAGTACGCGCAGAAGTGCATGTATGCCTGCAAAAAACCAGTTGCGGACATCATGGCCGGGATGAAAATTGTGAGTCGCCAGATA
The DNA here is from genome assembly GCA_964348955.1 of uncultured Candidatus Saccharibacteria bacterium. Lineage (GTDB taxonomy): Bacteria > Patescibacteriota > Minisyncoccia > Phycocordibacterales > 2-01-FULL-51-21 > 2-01-FULL-51-21. The sequence continues at coordinate 33,122 of CAYGEN010000003.1, forward strand.
GAGGGAACATCGTACCAAATGAATAACGCCAAAAGTATGGCAGTCATGATAAGCCCGCCAGAGCCAGCTTGGTTGCGTTTTCTGATTTCCGCTTGGCCGATATTGCAGACACCGGGAATATACACGCCACCAGCTTTATTTACCGATTGATATTGTGTTGCCATGTTCATATTTATTTAACGAATAACGCTTTTTTGCACGGTTGATAATGGTAGCGGCTGATTGTTAAGGCGAATGAGGACGATAATACCGAGAAATGCGGCTCCAGAAAGCAGAATGTGCCAGACGAAGTGCGTACCTAAAGGGAGTGCATCGCAAAGAGCTATGTCAGAAAAACGCGCCGTTGCCGCCGTAAGCGCCGTGCCTATCATGATTGCGCTCAACACTCCCGCATTTCGCTCAATTCGCATTGTTTTTACAATTAGAATAAAAGCGGGGATTACAATCATCAAAATGGTAAAACCAATGCTCCACGAAAGTGAGAAATCAAACCACAAGAATGCCGCCAATGGAACAATAAAAAGAAGCGCAATGAGATCGATGGCGGTTCGGCGCGAAAATGCCTTGCGTGACCACAGATAGGTGAACGATAAAAAAGTAAGCACACCAGGCAGGGTATCAAGCGCAAGCGCCCATGTTTCCCTGAGTCCGTGCCACAAGAAACTCCCGAATCCTGTCATTAGGAGTAGCAGGGCGAGTGCATACAGCGCGTATGCGCTACTTTCTTTATTTCGCTTCTGCGCAGAAATATCATCAGAATGTTGCATCGCTTCATCCTCGTGTGCGAGCCGAGCGATATGCCGCCGAATCATTATGAATGACGCGACCCCAAAGGCAATGATGATGAGATTGGACCATGTATTAACCGGCTCGGCGGGGAAGCCGGTAAAAAGGGAAGGTGTCTCGCAATAGATGGGTCCTAAAGAGGGCTGCATATCCACTTTCTATTGTGAGCTTATATGCTCGTTGGAAATGAAGGCTGCCGTTCGCGCCGCTTTGAGCGCTTTAGCAGACCACAGGAGTTCATCAAAGAACAATTGCACGCGGTCTCCCATCGGGTTTTCACGAATGGGCTTGAACATCTCGGGACCATTCGGACCCGTACCCATGAGCGCCCCAATAAAGATATCCACGGGAATGTGTATCGCGTTTCTTATAGGCGTCATCTGGAGCTCAACCACAACGAGGCGGAGCTGTTCCACTGCACGCACTCCCATAGCACTGCCATAGCCCACAAATCCGACGGGCTTACGGTTCCATTCCGGAAAAAGCACATCAAGAGCGTTCTTTAGCACCGCGGGATATCCGTGGTTGTACTCGGGTGTAACCATAATAAATGCGTCTCCGTCATTTATTTTTTCAGCCCACTTTTTCACCGTTTCGTTTGCATACACGCCTCCCGCCATTGAGGGCGGCGTCGGGTCGTCAAAAAACGGCATCGGATAATCGCGCAAATCCAAAAGCTCCATCTCGGCACCTTCACATTTTTTTGCCTCTTCAAAAATCCACTGCGCGGGCTTTTCACTAAAGCGGGTCTGTCTCGTACTGCCAATAATAACCTTGATTTTTATGTTTGGCATAATTGTGATTTATTTACTTTTCTTAATTACTTCGCGAATGGTATCCAACCGACCGGAAAGGTGTGAGGTGAATTGTTCGACCTTTGAGAGCTTGGAGAAAACGACCATGTCGCACCCCATGCCAAATGCCAAAAGCTTGTCTCCTTTTTTGAGGCCCATAGCTTTGCGGGCTTCGCTCGGGATGACCATTTGACCTTTTTCACCGATGGTGGCCGTTCCATAAAATTGTTCGACGTCCTTTTTTCCCATGAGCGCAGAATATCGCACAATCGTATTTCCTACAAGTAGGGAATGTATGTAATGTGCCTCAACTACCGAATATTAAAAAAAATGAATAGTGCAGCGTAGAGTTTTCTAAATGAGTGATAGGGTGATACTATGACAATATGATGGGATATGGAGGCTGGGGCATGATGGGCGGATTGGGATTTTTTGGTTTGGTCACATGGATTATAGTCATTGTGGACCTCATTCTTGTCGGCATCTGGCTCTGGAGACAAATCAATAAGAACAAATAATCCTTTGCGGCTAGATATACGCAGGTGGATTTATGCATGGTTTTTCTGCGTGGGAAACCAAAACCTTTTGCCGTTGCCTCCATACAGAAATCTATTCTAATGTTCTTGAGAACACCAGCATAGATTTATAGTTTGAATGTAGGTAGAAATTGACGTTGGAAGTAAGTTCACGCGCAGAGACGAAATGGCCTCACAAAATGATTGTCTTCTTTGATATTCTCTTTTCATGCGAAAGGTTCTTACTTCCGTTTTTTATAATCGCAATACGCTCGCCGTTGCCGAGGAGCTCATTGGGAAATTTCTCGTGCGCAGCACGCGTGGTAGGGAAGTGTCTTTTATGATTATGGAAACGGAAGCATACGACGGGTTTGATGATAGGGCGTCTCACGCGGGGTGCTCGAGGAAGACGGCGCGCAATGCGCCCATGTTCGGCTCGCCGGGGCACTGGTACGTGTACTTCACCTATGGCATGCACTTCATGCTGAACATTGTGACGAGAGAGAAAGACTATCCGGCGGCGGTGCTCATACGCAGAGTGGAGTCCGCCAGCCAGCGGATCGATGGACCGGCGCGGCTGACGAAAGCGCTCGGGATTGACAGGAAATTGAATGCCGCTCGAGCGTGGCGCGCGAGCGGGCTGTGGATTGAAGATCGCGGCGTTGTCGTCAGCCCACGCCGTATACAGAAAACGCCCCGCGTAGGTGTTGCCTACGCGGGGCCTATCTGGGCAAACAAAAGATGGCGGTTTATATTGAAGCATTGATATAAAAAATGTGCGATATATCGCACATTTTTTATATTTGTCGTAGGTCAAAATTATTATGATATATCATAATAATCTCTAAAATTTTGATACCTAATATTTTGGAGGGGAATTTATTAGCGACGTAGAGCGAGGGAAGTGGAAACTGGAAAGTTTGCACTTCCGAGCCGAGGAGCTACTACAAGTAAATACCGCGCGCTTTTGGCGCGCGAAGCACGAGCGAAGCGAGTTCCAATAATACCTCGCAGCTTTGCCCCGAAGATACCTTTATTTTGAAAACAAAATGAGCGGGGCTGCTGTTGCAAACCCCGCTCGTTTATAGAAGTGTAAGTTGTCGCTCCCGGTCTCTTTTCTTGGCTTGCCTCCCTATTTCCTTTTCTTTGTTTAACTTTCTTTCATGGGCCCCCATTCTGCCGCATTCCTGGTGAATGCGGCGCTCTAGTTCTGGGTGCCAGATTGCCGGCCGCACGATTTTACATAGATAGAAGCGGATGACGCCCTTATCGAGGTTGCGGGATTGCGCTCCCGCTCCTTTGCAATAGCGCCGTGCCCACGTTCCAATCCGAAGAATGTAGTTGTAGGCTTCTACGTCAACCGGCTTGTAAGCGTCCTTTTCTTTCTTGCGTACCATTTTTCCCCCGAGGCAAAGAGAAAGGCGCGGAGGACGTCCGCGCCGAGTTACCCGTTCATACGGGCCTGGAATCGCCGCGCGCGGCTTGCGCCTGCCGCTTATGTGCACTGTGCCTGGAGAGCTCGGCCATTACCGAACGCACCAAGCGTTTTACGTCCGCTTGATTTGTTATACCGCTATCGCGCACGGCCTGCTCGGCAGCGGCGAACCAACTAATATCGGGATGCTTCAACCTCCTGGCTAAGTCCACGAGTCCCTCAATATTTGTCATAACCTTGCTCCACGTTAAAGAACTTTGTGAAAAAGAATAACAGACTGCACGGGAAAGTCAATTTCTTCGTAATCCTCCACAACCTTGGTACCACAATGGCGTGGCGAGCAGAAAGCTCGCCACGCCACTCATAATGAACGTGCAAACGGCGCACGCAGTATCCTACTGCTTCATCTGAACCTTACGGCAAATTGACGTGCGGTTAGTGCGACACCTATCCTTCCCGCCATGCTCCACTGCGTATGTTGCCTGTGGTCATAACAGGGAACCTCAAGCACCTGCACCCATTCACCGTTTGCCGTTTGTCCAGTGCTCTCTATGGCATCTGCGCTAATCGTTAAGACCCGAAATTGGGGGAAAGACTTTTTAAGTACCTCCACTTCCCATGCCAATAGCGCTCTGGTTAGCGAGACTTTAATTTCCAGTCCTGCACCGCATCGTTTTTCCCGAGGGGGAAGGTGAACCGCGGCAATGGCATTTTGAGTTTTCATACCAGCCTCCAGCAACATTGAACCCGCCGCCGATAGTACAATGTCCGAGACAGGAGCGCAAATGTTGCCGTATCAAGAAAAAATCATTACAGACTTGAAATGTAATGATGTGCTTGTTGAACTCACGGATTCGTAAAATAGATGCCGTTATATAAAAAAGAAAAACCCAGCCATGGAGCACGTGTCGGCTGGGTCCACTGTCTCTCTTTGGGCTGGTGTCAGATTATAATTTTTGTACCATGCCCAAGTTGTTCTATTTGTAACCAGTTATTCGGCATCTTTACCGCCGAAAACTGAAAATCGAACGCGGCACTAAGAAATCGCTCCAGTTCCATTGCTTCGAGAAGGACGTCTTGCACATCTATTTCTTTTTTGAGTGGCAGTCGAATTAACACCACCTCTCGGTTTGTCGGGCACTGGAAAATTTCCAAGACACCATCATACGCGCATTGAAGACGTTCCAGCTGAGCAATACTCACTCTCGCCGGCACTTCTGCCAGCACGCAGAGATCGTCTTTGTTGTTCAACGGAGGAACGGGAAACGGATAATGCACCCGCACTTCCTGCCGTCTTTCAACTTCTTCGGTCATTGGGGCTCCCCCTTGATGTGTGTTCCAAAAAACTAATGCTCCAAGGGAGAATATAACAATTTGATTGAAAAAATCAAGTGAATCAGATAAAGAGCAATTCAACGACTGCTTTTACATCGGCCCCGTCGGCTTTGCCCTTGAGCTCTGCCATGAGCGCTGACATGAGTTTACCCGACTGCGCCTTCTCCGTGATGCCGAGCTCATCTTTTATTGCATGAGCTCTCATGTCAATTTCTTCGCGGCTCATGAGACGCGGCAGGTAGTTTTCAAGAATGGCAAGCTCGGCTTCTTCCTTTACGGCGAGTTCTTCGCGGTTGCCTTTGCGGAATTGTTCAATGGATTCCTTGCGCTGTTTTGCGGCGCGACGGATGACAACGAGCGCGTCATCGTCGCCTAGCTCCTCCGTGGGCTTGCGGCCTTTGGCGACGAGCTCGTTTGTGAAGGCGGTGGTAAGCCCCCGCACGACCGAGAGTCGCACCTCATCTCTCGCACGCAGTGCTTCCTTGATGCTTTCCTTCATTTCATTTTGGAGTGACATACAATATTTATCGTAGCAGAAATGCAAGCTCTGCGCGAGTAAGGGCATGTGCGTGTGTGCTACAATGGGCGGATGAGCGGAACTATTTTCGGCATTGCGGTCGTTATCCTTGTTGTGGTAAACGGCGTTTTGTTGTGGTTATTGCTTCGCAAAAAAGATACGGGCGCGGAGGAAAACCAAGGGTTTATGCTTCTCCAAAACCAGCTACAGAAGCTTTCCGAATCGCTTGAATTAAAGGTGGGGGAAGGTACAAAAGTGATGCATGACACGGTGCGCGCGCAGTTCGGCGAGTCGGCTCGGCTCATCAAAGAAATTACGCAGGAAATCACCTCGGTGAAAGAAATCGGGCGGCAGACCGCTTCCTTTGCCGAACAGCTGCAAAACCTGCAAGACATTCTAAAGAATCCGAAACAGCGCGGCGTGCTCGGCGAATACTACCTTGAAACAGTTCTTAAAAATGTGATGCCGCCCGGTATGTACCAGATGCAATATCCGTTTAAAAACGGTGAGATTGTGGACGCGGTGGTGTTCGTGGACAAGAAAATTGTGCCGATTGACTCAAAGTTCTCGCTTGAAAATTACAATCGGCTTATTCATGCGCGGGACGCGGGCGAGCGCGCGCAGTTTGAAAAGGTGTTTGTAAGCGACTTGAAACTGCGCATTCAGGAGACGGCGAAGTACATCCGCCCAAACGAGGGCACGATGGATTTTGCCTTCATGTTCATTCCCTCCGAAGGCATCTATTACGACCTGCTCGTAAACGCGGTCGGCGCGGCGGAGGACGAGAGTTTGATTCAACGCGCGGCGGGGAAGTACAAAGTCATTATTGTCTCGCCGACCTCTTTCCTCGCGTACCTCCAGACGGTGCTCCAGGGGCTCAAAGCACTTCAGATAGAAAAACAGGCGGTGGAAATACAAAAGCGCGTCGGAGAGCTAGGAAAGCACATTGGCAGTTACCAGGACTATTATCGCAAACTCGGCGCTTCGCTCGGCACGACCGTTTCGCACTACAATCATGCTTCCAAGGAGCTCGGTAAAATAGATAAGGATGTCTATCGTATCACTGGCGACTCTGCCGATATTGAGACGCTCACGCTTGAGGCGCCCGAGCAGGAGGAATAAAACGCATTTTCCTGCACCTTGACAAAACCCTAATATTTGCTATACTTAATCGTCAAGATAGTTCTTTGAATCTAGCCTTATTTATGAGTCGAGCGCACTGGGTATAAAGCCTTTTTATACCTAATGCGCTCACCTCACATTGAGGCAGACGCTGGCCTGAGCGATTCCGGTAAATCCAAAATTCAGG
>CAYGEN010000004.1:0-33117 GCA_964348955.1 uncultured Candidatus Saccharibacteria bacterium
GGGCAGGCGGATGATCCGCCGAATCTCCTCGATCACGGCCATGGTCATGAGTATCTGGAGAACCGGGTTTGAGTCGAGCGCGTCCAGATCGTAGATGTAGAAGTGCGTAGCCCCACCTTGAGGCTGGGCTACGCCACTCTTGAAATAGCTTGCGAAGTCCCCATCTCCGTAGAACGGCGCAAGTTTCTGAATGAGTTCTTGGGTAATCGTATGAAGGTGAGAATAATTTTGGGTTTCTTTTTGCAAAAGATTTTTGCCAAAAGAAAAACCTGAATGCCAGTTATGCTGCGCGCAGAGAACTAAAAAGGTCGCGTGCGTAATGCACGCGACCTTTATTACAACCGCTCCCTTCACCTTGGAATCTTTGACTCCACATACACTAGCAGTTCGCCGAATGACTTCTCGAGCGGTCGGTCGGCATTGATGCACTTGACAGGTATGCTCCATGGCGTCTGTAGTTCCACGCTTTTGAGATACAGCTCGGGTGTGTTGATCGGTGACTGGCTTCCTTCACGCTCCCGACTCTGAATCCGCTGCGCAAGCCCATCGCCCGACAATTCGGCTTCCAGCTTAATCACCAAGACTGGTACTTCGCTTCGAGAGATGAAGTCAAGTAATGGACGTTTGAACTCATCTTTGGAAAACGTGCCGGTAATCACGACAGGAACTTTGGCACATTGCGACCTCGCCATACTGACAAGTATGGCGTACGCGTCTTCCATGAGACGCAGTCCTTCCGGAGAGTGGGAATCCGGTCGCTTGCCAAGGCGCTTCTCAAGCTGCTGCATGTATGTCTCGCGAGCGGTATCTACGTCAAGATGTTCAAAGTTGGACACCTCGGCGAGTTTTTTGCCGAGCGCCGTCTTGCCGTGCAGTGGTACTCCCGCGAGAACCACTAAACACGGCGGAAAGATTTTCTTGTCCACTGATACCTCCTTGGTGGTTGTCCGAGAGCTATCCTGACAAACTTTCTTTCTTCTGTCAAGAGCACAGGTATTTGACAATAGACAAGGGGCGTGGTTACCTTCGCGAAGACATACGAACACACGAGGACCTCAAATGGCTAGCCAATCCGGAAAAGATTCCCTCCGCAAAGCCCTTTTACCCATAAGGGCTATCGTCTTTGATGTTGATGGGACACTCGCAACAGGGTCAATCATGCTCGTAGAGCACAGCTCATGGATCGGCAACATCAAAGTATTTTGCGCAAAAGATGCCTCGCCAATCAAAGCAGCCGTGCGACAGGATATTTCCGTCTTCTTTATAACGGGCCGTCCGTCACCGGCAGTTGAGAGGCGTGCTCAAGAACTTGGCGCCATGCTTATACTGAAAGAAAGGGTACGCAACGCTTCTGAACTTTGCGCATTCCTCAAACAGAATTGTAATGTCAGCAAAGAGCAAGTTGCCTACGTCGGCGACGACCTCAATGACCTGCCGTTTACCGACGTCGGCTGCTTCATTGCCACGGCAGACGCCGTTACCGAGGTTAAAGCCGTCGCGCGGCTGATCCTCCAAAGCTGCGGGGGCGAGGGTGTTGGCGCCGAAGTCGTCCGGCATATTTGCAACGCCAAAGGTATCTGGGACAAAGTACTTAATGGTTTCAGAGAGAGACTTCGTTAATCTGGAGATTGCGCCTCGCGCTTCATTTGAAGCGCGAGGCGATTTGTTTTTGGCTACAGGCGGTAATCCCAGTTCTTCAAACACAAAATGTTCAGGAGAAATTTTTCGTCTGTTTTGGCGCTCGCTTCCGCAATATCTTTCGCACTCATGGCTACGGGCGCTACACCTGCCTGCTCTGCGAGCCGATAGAGCAAGAAGCCGACATCCGTGAATGCCCTGAGATACGCTTCAGGTGCGTAGCCGAAGGAAGCAATGGCTCGCGGGTAAAATTCTGTGATAACCGCCATCTTTTCGCTTTTAGCGAGTATGTCGTGCATGCCGATTAGTACCGCCGGTTCAGCCCCCTCCACATCAATCTTAATAACATCTGGAATCGGTTTATTTTTGAAAAACTCGTCAAGCGAGACGGTCTCAACCTGCACCTCGGTTGTATTTTCTTCGCGAACTAAACTATGCGCGCTTAGGTTTTCTTTTTTCAAGTAGAAGGTCGCGGTACCCGCCTTATCAGAAACCGCTTCTTGCACAAGCTCAACGTTTTGGTATCCGTTTCGTTCAACATTATTTTGAAGTAGCGAAAAATTCCCCCTATCCGGCTCAAAGGCTACTACCCTGCCGGTTGAACCGACGGCGCGCGCCGCGAGAAGCGTAAAGTAGCCGATGTTTGCGCCGACATCAACGAACGTCATGCCGGGCTTCAAGAGTTTTTCAAATACCTCGGTCTGCGGCGGGTCCCACTGCCCATGCATGATGAGGTACGGTGCCGAGCCAGTGTCGCGGCTGTTGACAAACAGAGTATGCCCGCCCGCCGAAATTTCAACAATGCCGCGCGGCTTCAAGCACCGATACAGCGCTTGATAGAGCACCGTGGCAAACGGCAGGTTGGCAAGCCCCTTGCCGGAGACCGCTTTGCCGACATATTTAAAAAACCGGAAAAAATACTCGCGCATCTAGGTTATTTTTTTTCAGCGATGTAATCGCCGAGCACCAGATAGTCCATGTTGGTTTTAAGAAAAGAGGCAACGGCATCCATGGGTGTTTCAATGATGGGGTCGCCGCCGAGGTTAAATGAGGTGTTGAGAATGAGCGGCGCGCCTGTTTCCTCGTAGAACGCTTTGATGAGGGCGTGATAGATATCGTTATCCTCTTTCGTGACGGTCTGCACGCGGCAGGTGCCATCAACATGCACCACGGCCGGAACCTTTTCCGGCTCCTTTACCTTGGCGACAAGAAGCATAAACGGGTTTGCAGCCGCTTCTTCCGGCACCTCAAAATACTCCTCAACGTGTTCTTTGAGAATTGACGCGGCAAACGGCCGCCACCCTTCGCGATGTTTTACGCGGTCATTCAGTGTATCTTTCATATGCGGCAAGCGCGCGTCGGCAAGAATTGAGCGATGTCCCAAGGCGCGCGGTCCGTATTCTGAACCGCCCTGAAACCAACCGATGATTTTCCCTTTCGCAAGCAGTTTTGCCGTCTCTTCCGCCACGGCAGATGATTTTCGCGCCTGTAAATCGCCCGCGCGCGCTTCGAGAGCTTCTTCTATTTCCGCGTTGGAGTATGTTTTGCCAAGATACGCATGATTCATCTGCCAGAAGCGCGGTTCCTTGAGAATCATGTGGCGGCCGTAGAGCGCGCAACCGAGCGGAATGCCGGTATCGGAACACGCGGGCTGAACCCATAAGTCGTCAAAGCCGCACTCGTCAAAAATCTTTTTGTTGGCAACGCTGTTGAGTCCTACGCCGCCCGCGATGCAAAGGTGTGTAGCCCGCGTAAGAAGCTTTGCGCGCAGTGCCCAGCCGTTAAGCACCTTCTCCAGTACGTCCTGCACGGCGTAGGCGACGTTCGCGTAGTAGACATCCGGAAGTTTTTCCTCTTTCGGCCGCCGCGGGCGAGAAAAAGAGAGCGGTGCTTCAAAAAAAGCTTCGCCGCCGCTGCCCGTCAAGCGGCCTGTCAATCGAACAAACGCTTTGTACAGGCGCGCCTTGAGACCAAACCACAGCCGAGCAAAAAGAGGTGTTCCACTTCCGCGTAGAGTTCTCGGAAATCGCACATCGGCATTACAGAGAAACTGACCGTGCCACTCCTTCCACCAAAGCTTCTCCGGCACCTCCTTAAAAGTGTCCGGTTTGCCGTAGGGTGCCAGCCCCATGGTCTTTCCCTCTTCATAGAAACCAAAGCCGAGATAGTTCGTGATAGATTCATACAGTCGTCCAATGCCGAAGGTGGAGAGAAACTGCTTCGTCACCGGAAGCCGCGTATGCAAACTTTTCTGCATTTCAACAAGCGTGTTATCGCGCCCATAGTAAATGGTCTCCGTTTCAGCCGCAGAAACGCCAAGCGGGGTTGGGAATTCTTGCCCAGCGCTGTCGTAGACAAGCACCGCCGCCTCGTCAAAAGGCGAACAAAAAAAAGCGCTCGCCGCGTGCGCGTCGTGATGATTGATGACCTCCACCCTTGCATGGGCAAAACGCTCTCCCGTCTCATGCAAAAAAATCTCCTTCATGGGGAGCTCGTCCGCGCGGTGCACCTGGTCAATAACCACGAGTCCGACATCTCGTGCCGAGATACCAAGCGTCTCCAGACAATAATCAATGGAGAGGCGAGGGAACATGTCGTAGGAGTGCTTGATATGGTTGAGACGCTCTTCAGCAATCGCCACAATCTTGCCGTCCGAAAGCAACGCGGCTCCCGTGTCATGGCTTCTGATTTTCAGTCCAAGAATAGCAACACTCATACCTTATTGTCGTACAACCATACCACAGTTACCAAAGTAACTAATCTCATTTGAAGAGTTCCAAATTGCTCGTTGCGCTCTTCAGCGCTTCGGTAAGACCTGGAAAGTCGGTCACGCGCGCAAGCTCCGAGTCGCTCGCCGCCATGGTGAGAAGCATCCGTGCCGTGCTCTTTTCAGAGCCGTGATTCCCGTCAAGAAACTCTTCATCCGATGAGCCGAGCGCGGTTGCATCGGTAAAGTCAAACAGAGAGAAACCACGTTTGGTAAATTCTTTTCGTATAGCCGGATAGATTTTCGGGATGTAAGCGTAGGCGTCGCCTTTTGACTGCATGTACGCAAACACGCTTGGCGCATACGGAGGAAGGAACGCGACGACGTGAACGCCGCGCCTCTTCGCTTCGTCCAAAAACGCCGTGAGCTCCGAGAGGAAAACAGGAGAAAGGTCGGCGCCGTAGCGGAAGAGTGGGTGCTCAATATCAATACGCTCAAAGGTGCCTAGAAACGCATAGTCCCAATACGCCGGGTCATGCGGGTTTTCAATGACCGCCCCATACCGCTCACTGCCGTCCTTGCGGGTGCCGGCGCGAACAACAAGCGCGCGAATACCAAGAGAATCGGACGTAAGCCGCCCGCCCACTATATCCCGAAGCGAAAATTTCTTGCTCCAATAATCTCCGTAAACCCGCCGAATAATGAGAAGAGCATTCGGTTCCTCCGGCGGAGGTTTTTCTTCATAGCTCTCTATGAACATACTTTGCTCAAGCCCGATAAGTATGATATTCGGGTCACTTCCTCCATCAGTCAGAGTGAAAAATTCATTAAAAATGCGCCGTAGCCCAACCCCGAAATCCGCGGCGGCATAGAAACGAGTATCACCTGAAAAAAACTCGCGGCGAAACTGGTACACGCGGGAGTTGCCGAGAATGGTAATGTCCGGCCAAAGCGTGCGATAGGTTTCCAAGCGAATATCCTCCGGAAACGGATAATACGATTTTGTCAGTAGAAGCTCGCGCTCAGACGCTTGCTGTAAAGCGATACGCTTCGTAATCGGCGTCAACTCTCCGGAAATAATAAGCACAAAAAAAGGAAACAGCACGAGAAGCGCCGGCGGTATGCAAAAGAGAAACGCTTTTAGAGCAAAGGGTGTGGTGTTCATACGGTCTTAAAATTGAAAGTAAAAGAACGGCTGCGCGCCGGCAAAACCAAAGAACACAATAAAAAGCAGGAGCGCGTAGTATGCCGCGAAGCGAAGCCCCTGCGGCAATCGCGCAAACCATGTTTTAAGATTGCCGCGCTCCTCAAAAACCTGAACGGCAAACATGATTGCTATCGCGGTGCATAATGCCATGAACTGCAAACGACCGCCGATGCCAAGCGAGAAAATTGTTTCGGTAAGCGCGGGCAGGCTGATGAGCTGCCGTAGCGTTGATGGCACATCGACAACCATGCGATAGATAATGATCACGGCTTCCGAAAGTGTCTGCGCTCGAAAAAATACCCAGCCGATACAGACAAGAGAGAATGTCAGAGCGATTTGCAGTGCCGTATGGAGCGCGGGCACGGCTTTGAGACGCGTAAAGCGTACCAGTGACCGCCGCAACGATTCCGTGTACTTTGAAAGAACGAGCAAGAGACCGTTAAATGCTCCCCACGCGACAAACGTCCATGCCGCCCCGTGCCACAAACCGCTTAACAAAAAGACCGCGGCGATATTGCGTGCCCACCGGCTTCGCGAGACACGACTGCCGCCAAGCGGAATGTAGACATACGCGCGAAACCAGTTCATGAGCGAAATGTGCCAACGCCGCCAAAATTCCGCAATTGAGCGAGCAAAGTATGGCCGCCGAAAGTTTTCTATAAGGTCATAACCGAGAATGCGCGCGGTGCCGATGGCAATGTACGAGTAGCCGGCAAAATCGCCGAATATCTGCATAGCGAAAAAGAATGTGGCGAGCATAAGCGCCAGACCGTTGAAATTGACGGGGTCGCCGTACACCGTCGTTACGATACCGCCCGCGTTATCCGCAATGACCATTTTAAGAAAATAGCCCCAGAGCATGAGGCGCAGACCGCTGACAACCCGAGAAGTGTTCCAGGTTACTTTTCTATAGAACTGCGGCAGGAGATGTGTTGAGCGTTCAATTGGCCCCGCAACCAATTGCGGAAAGAATGACACATAGAGCGCAAATATGCCAAGATGCCGCTCCGCCGGCCGCACGCCGCGGTATACGTCAATGGTGTACGAAAGTGATTGAAAAATATAAAAGGAGATGCCGACCGGCAAAAGAATGGAGAATGTGGGACTCTGATAAAATATATTGAAGGAATTGAGAATCTCTACCGCAGACTCACTAAAAAAATTAAAATACTTGAAGAAGAAAAGCATGCCGAGATTCACCAATAGGCTCCCGTAGAGCAACAAGCGGCGCTTCGGACTCATGCCGACTCGCTCCATGGCGAGAGCCACGAGATAGTCAACCACCGTGGAAAACATGATGAGGAGCGCGTACTCGGGCCTCCATGCCATGTAAAAATAGTAGCTTGCCGCGAGAAGAAGCGTCCACCGGAAACGCTGCGGCAAAAGAAAAAAGACCGCCACGACGGTCGGAAAAAAAATGAGGAACTGAAGCGAGTTGAACAGCATGGGATTGTTACGCTTCCTCTACCTCGTCCTCCGAAAGACGATAGTAACTGTTTCCCTGTGCATACTCTTCAAGAATATGCGCGGTCATGCCGGCAAGGCGTGGAATGGCAAAGAGTGCCTTCCCCGCCTTCGGGCTAAACTGAAGGGTGAGAAGCGACGCGGCTATCGCCCCGTCAACATTAAGCGGGACGCGCTTCCCTTTCATTTTTTCCAATTCCGCCTCTATCGCGTGCGCTTTCGTAAACGCCGCAAGCGGCAACTTGAGTAAACGCGCTTTTTCATAGAGCGCCACGGCTCGCGGGTCTCGGTCCTTATATATTTTGTGGCCAAATCCGGGAATCGCTTTTTTCTCGCGCAGAAACGCGGCAACGATGTCTCTCGCGGTCTTTTTTTGCATGAGCACGTCAGCCGCTTGTTCCGCCGCGCCGCCGTGGCGCTCCCCCATAGCAAGAAGCCCTGCCGCAAGCGCCACATGGATATCATTTCCGACCGATGCGCTTACGCGGGGCACAAACACCGACGGCGCGTGGGCGCCGTTCTCAACGCTTGCAACAAAGACAGCTTCAAGAAGCGCCCGTTGCCGCGCGTTCGGGAGAGTCCCCTGCACCAGCAAAAAGAAAACCTCAATGAACGAGTGTTTTTCAATGAGTTCAGTTATGGTATGGCCGCGAATGACGCGGTTGCCGTTTTTTATCGCGCTGATGTTTGTTCTCAATTTCATCTTGAATGTAATAGGAGCTCTAACACTGCGGGAATTTCCTCCGGCGCGTCGACAACATGCGCGCCGGCTTTTTTGAGCGCATGTATTTTCTCCGATGCAGAACTGTTCCCGCCACCTACAATAGCTCCCGCATGGCCAAGCGGCGTTCCGTGAGGCAGTGATTCCGCAAAGAGTCCGGCAATAAGAGCAACGACCGGCTTTTGTATCTCTCCCCGCGCGAGCGCTTCCGCAAATCTTATTTCGTACACCCCGCCTATCTCTCCAAAAATAACCACCACTTCCGTCTCCGGGTCTTTTTCAAACTCATGGGCGAGACTCAAAAAATTAGAGCCGATAAGCACATCGCCGCCGATGCCTACGGCCGTACTCTGCCCGAATCCTTTCTCGGTCAAAATACGGGAGATTTCCGCCGTCATGCCGCCGCTTTTTGATACTACACCGACCGGACCGGAAGTGAAAACAGTCCGGTCAAGCCCGCCGCCGCCGATACTGCCAAGCTTGCACTTTCCGGGAGAAATAATGCCGACCGAACTCGGGCCGATCAAGCGGACACCGGTAGCGCGGGCGCGGGCAAGCATCTCTGCAACACGCGCCACCGGAATGCCTTCCGTCAAAATATTGATGAGCGGTATCCGCTCATTGAGCGCTTCCAAGACGGCATGCGGCGCAAATGGCGCCGGCACCACCACGAGCGAAGCGTTAATTTCGGGAAACTGCCGGCGCGCTTGCGCTATTGTATCAAAAATCGGAATACCTTCCTCGGTTTTTGAATATCCCTTACCCGGCACCACTCCTGCGAGCACCTTCGTGCCGTATGTCAACATTTCGCGCGCAACTCGGGAGCCCTCTTTTCCCGTAATTCCTTGAATAAGAACCCGCGTGTTTTCATTGACGAGAATTGCCATATTATGTCATTGCCCGTAAAAGTAACCGAGCCGATTCCGCCATGGATACATCGGGTCCGCACAAGCGTATATTGTAACCCTCTTCCCTGGCCGCCTTTCCGATCAGCGCAAAGGCCTCTTCCCGCCGCGGCCCATCCCGACGAATAACAATCGGGTAAGCGGGTTTTGGATTAACGGCACGCAAACCCGCAAGAAACCCGGAAAGTGTTTCGTATAAATCGGTAAAATTTGCCGTACCTCCAACGACCCAGCAACCTGCAAGACCGGGTTGAGAGAGCGCTCTTTTGGCAAGGGCTTCAACGACGCTTGCCGGCGGATTGCCCGAGTACTCGGCATAGTTTGCCGGCCTGCCGCCCTCTTTGAGGAGCATATCAAGACATAACATGGAAGCGCCGCCGCCGGAAGCAATGACGGCAATGTCGCCCCCAAGTTCAATAAACGGTCTCACGCTCACGGCCATTGCATTGTCATCAAGCGCCACTTTTGCGTCGCCGGCGACGAGTGTTCCATCCGCCAACTGAAAGAGTGGGTTTATTTCAACCAGGAGCGCGTTCTTTTCTTGAAACAATTTCCATATCTTTCCGATAAGCGCGCGGAGCGATTTCTCCTTTTCATCATCAAGTCCGAAAGCACCATGCGCTATTTTTGTCGGTCCGACAAAAGGATCTACGGGAAATACGCGAGCCGCGACCGTTCCCGACCCGCCCTTAGTGGAGAACGCGAGCACGGGTCCTTGACCGTCATAGCTTACGCTGATATACCACTCGCGAGCGGAAACGATGCACTCTTCAACAAGCACGCTCTCCGGTAAAAATCCGCCGAGCCGCTTTTGCAACAACTTCCGTGCTTCTGTTTCGCATTCCTCGCGTGTGAGCGCCATGACAATGCCGCCGAGCTTTTTACGATCCGAAATGGGAACTTGCGCTTTCAACACATAAGGCGGCGCAAACGATATTTCATCTGAAGCGCAAAAGAGCTGTTGTCCTCTCGGGATAGCAATCCCGTACGCGCGAAAAAGCTCTTTTCCTTGATACTCCAAAAGATTCATGAGTTTTGTTTCAAAAGGCGCGCCACCGCTTCCGCAACTTCTTCAACCGTAATTGCCTGCGCCGCCTGCCGGCTTAATGCGGGATCCCCCGCCTCGCGAAACGCGAAAATGCTCGGCTCAATTGTAGCAGGCGGTGTAAGAACAATACACTGTCGCCCGCGCGGCGCCTGCTCGCTTGGGTCAACTGGACCGATGATGTCAATGAGCGGTATGCCGAGCGCGTCCGCAATGTGAATAGGTCCCGTATCGGCGGCGATAAAAAGAGAGAAGCGGCGCATGAGCGAAGGAAGTTCCTCAAGCGAAAAATCATACGCGTCAACCGCGCCATGCGGCAGAGAGATGCCAAGCCACTCCAACCGTTTTTTCTCCGCCGGGGTTCCAATAAAAACAACGGATGCCTGATACTCTTTCATGAGACGCTCCGCCAGAGCGACAAAACGCTCCGGAGGCCATTCTTTTATCGGATTGCCCGCAAAGAAACTCATTCCAATCAGAAACGCATTAACGGGTATGTTGCGCGACGCAAAAAAGCGCGCAATTTTTTCATCCGCATCCGGCGCAACAAACACTTCTTTCCGCACCTCGGTAGCGCGGATACCAATCGGGAGAAGGGTGCGAAGATACAGCTCCGGCAAAAAAACTCCCGGTTCGTATTTCACGCGATGCGTGTTCAGCCAATCGGTGAAAAATTCGGCGGGCGGACGCGGTTGGCGGACAATCTTTATTCTTACCGGAACATCGGCAAAAACAGAAATAAGCGTCCCAAAAACGCTCCCGGCAAGATTGAGCGCGACATCGCACCGGAGCGCCCGCACCCGTTTAAAAAAGCGGAACACGCCGAAAAAATGTTCATACTCGTCAAACTCAAAAACAACAAGCTCGTCAATGTGCGGATTGTTTTTGAGAATGCCAGCCGCTTTCGGGCCGACGACAACCGCGACGCAACGGTCAGGAAAATGTTCCTTGAGCGCACGGAGCACGGGCGTGGCGCAAATAATATCGCCGACGCGCGTCAGTTGCGGGATAACGAGTATCCGCTTCGGGGAAGATTTTGGATGCCGGCGCGGGAAGCGAAGAAGAAACCACAACCACGCAAGCGCTACGAGTAGATACCGCCGTATGTTTGAGAGAAAATGGTGCACGGCTCATTTATTAGAATCACCATGCGCAATGTTTGGAAACTCCTTGAGCACCTCCATGAGAGAACGCCCCATGGTGTCATAGGGAGCGTAAAGAGGCTTTTTAATCCCGAGCTTCCGAATATAGCGTTCAATCTCTGGCTGGTACTCATGTGAGGAGATGAGAATCTCATCGTTGGAACCAGAACGAATGGCGTTCGCGCTGACGCTTCTATACGGAAGAGATGCGTTTGTGGCATCGTTCTTTTTCTCGAAATGGTGAAAGCCGACAATAGATAATAAATCAAAGTAGGGAATCTTTGCGCGAAGCGCTGCGGTGTGATCTGGCGTACCAATGATGAGAATACGCTTTCCGCCCCAGTACCACTCCATAACCTTCTTTTCGAGTTCATACTTGGCTCGATATTTAGCATGCCACTTGGACATCTTATTGGACTCAGCAATAAAATTCTCACGCTCCTTCATATCGTAGCCCGGGAAAAAACGCTGGATAAGAAGCCGATAGCGCTTCTCGCAACTCTTGATTCTATCGCGTTCCATGCGCGCCACGAGGACGCTCTTTCCTTTAACACTTTTCGCCTCAATAAGTTCATCGCCAATCACCAAATAGTCCATATCGGTGCGGAGAAAACACGCCATGGCATCAAGCGGAGTCTCAACAATCGGTTCACCGGCATCATTAAACGACGTATTTAAAATGCAGGGCACGCCGGTGTGCTCCCCGAACGCTTTGACGAGGTCATAGAAAATACCGTTCTCCTCTTTCGTTACCGTTTGGACGCGCGCGGTATGGTCAACGTGCGTTATGGAAGGAACAATCTCCGGCTTTATCACCTTGGCAACCAGAAGCATGAACGGAGAAGGTCTGCCATCGAGCGCAAAGTAGTCGGAAGCGCGCTCAAGAAGTACCGCCGGTGCAAAGGGTCGGTACGATTCGCGGTGCTTAATTCTCTCGTTAACAATATCCTTCATTTCCGCACGGCGGCTGTCAGCTAAAATACTTCGATGTCCCAAGGCCCGCGGCCCGTACTCACATCCTCCTTGAAACCAGCCGATGATCTTGCCTTCGGCAATGCGCATCGCCACCTCTCTCACGGTAGTTTTTTGATGGGGTATCCGGTATTTCTTAAGGAGTGATGCCACTTCCCGCTTCTCGTACATTTTCCCTACATAGGCGTTTTTCATGGATATCTTGGTTTTCTTTCGGTTCGGTTGAAAGACGTTGTAATAACCCCACAGCGCAAGACCGAAAGGAATGCCCGCATCCGCGCAGGCGGGAAAGATGTAAATGTCTTCGAATTTACTTCGGTCAAGCATAATTTTATTTGAAACCGAATTGAGCCCCACCCCTCCCGCAACACAAAGGTTCTTTGAGTGCGTCTTCTCATACAAATCGCGTGCCAGATGGGTAAGTGCTCGTTCCGTTTCCGCCTGCACTTCAAAAGCCACGCGCGCGAAGTACGGTTTAGTAACATCCTCCTTGTTCACACACTTTTTGTGCGGAATCTTTATGGGGTCTATTTTTTTCTCCGGCTCTACAAAATCAAACACATCGGAGTATGGCCGCCGACGCATAAATGACGAATAATCGGTCTCGATGCCTCGAAGCGCGCCATGGATATTAAGGACTGGTTTGTATTTTTCGCCGTAGGGTGCAAGCCCCATCGTTTTTCCTTCGCCGCCTGTGCCGAGATTCAGGATGTTTTTGGTTACGGCGCTATACACGCCTCCAATGCCACGGTATGCGTAGTTTTCAATGAGCGAAAGACGGGTGCCTTTCCCGCAAAAATAGGAGGTGGTCTCAAGTTCGGATCCAATACCGTCAACAATAAGAACCGCCGCATCATTAAAGCCGCTCGTATAATACGCGGCGGCGGCGTGCGCTTCATGGTGCCGAATTGTCCGAATCTTCTTAGGGTCAATCGCAAACTTGAGCTTGAGGTAATCGTACTCACCGATGCGATACGAGAGGCCGGAGTTAAACCACCGCCTCACCTGAATATAGTCGGTCATGAGAATATCAATCTGGTCAAGCGATGTTAGTCCAAAGTGATCCATGCAATATCCTATTGAGTGCACCGGAAATACATACGGATACTTTTTCCGAATCAATCGCTCTTCTTCAATGGCAATGTAGTCAAGGAGTTTTCCATCCGCGCCGCATTTCAAGAGCGCCGCGCCAGAATCCTGGTTTGCGAAGCTCTGAATGCCTAAAATAAAATAGTTTCCTTTGTGCATACTTTTTATTTTTACAGGACGGCAATGGCGGTGTTTCCGAATGCGTCATTCGCGGCAGTGCCAATGGCAGCCACCGCTTCTTGCCCATTATACTGCCAACTCCCCTCCTCTCGTTTCGTGACATCCACCCTCTCTTCCCTGCCATCTTCATAACGCACGGCGACATAGGGCATACCGCCGAACACTTGGTGGTTGGCCTGTATGGTAAACTCTTTTGCCTTATTTTTAGTCACCGTAAGCGAGAGCCGAGGCGGCGACCGAAGCGACAAACTCTCGCGCACCGCGTCAAGCGCATTGCGATACTCCCAGTGCACCGTTGGAAATTTTTTTGCCACTTTTTCAAGAAAACGATGCGCGAGGGCAAATTCTTCCATCGCGCTCTTGTAGTAATCATGTGTGACATAAGAGAGTATCGGTTGTTTGCCGGCGGCGGCAAGCTCAAATGCCAAAACCACATCGCGCTCCGTAAGCGTGTTTGAGCCTCCTTTCGCCGCAACCGGCAGCCCGCGCACAATGACCCGCCGCATCGCGCCCTTGCTTTGGTAATCGTTTGCGGCGGGATGATAAGGCAACCAGTCTCGCGGCGCTCGCGACCAGTCATAGGCTCCCTCCTTCACCGCCGGTGAGTTGTTTGAATAGTCAAAGGGAATGAAGCGTTCAAGCCACCCTGAAGCCGCATCATCTTCCACATAGCCGCCAGCCCGAAATACCGATGAGAAAAAGTTTCGCTCAAGAATTTTTTTGTTGAGCACCGCTTCATACCACCTTGAGTCTCCCCAGTTTCTATTCCACCCCCATGAACCGTCCTTCGGCGGATGGTGGTAATGCCAATAGAGACCATCGCCACTTTTGGCAAGCGTCGCATCGCTTAAGACATTAGTGCGGTACCTATCAAGGATTTGGTGAAATCCACTCACCTGCTTTCGCTTCGCATACGATGGGTCGTCTTCGCGATAACCGACCCAATCAAGTATAAACCAGCTAAAGCGCATGGGTTGTCCACTCCGGTCGCGCCGCTCTAGCCGAAAGCGCTCGGTCATGTCCCGCATCGCCGCGAGAAGGTCATTCCAATTATTATAGAGGTCATCGCGGCCGTAGGAAGGACCTTCCGTATCGAGCATGGGGACGACAAAAAGTATGTTTTTGTTACGCATGGGGTTTTTTATACAAACGAGCGCAGTGCCGCGGCAAGCCGCGCGCTCGCTTGACCGTCCTGCGCTCCGCACTGTTCAAGAACGATTCGTGCGCGCGCAGTGCGGTGGTCAGCGGGATACGAGAGTGCGTGGTTGATGAGCTTAATCAACTCCTCGGAACTTTTTGCCATAACGACGCCACCGGTTTGCACAACCCGTTGCATGTGGTCAAAATCAAAACCGTGCACGAATCCTTGATAATATCCCTTTTTCTCGCGCCCCTCAAACGCTCGAAAAATAACGGGCTTGTCAAAAGCGGCGGCATCAATCGCAATCGTCGAGGTGCCTGAAATAACGAGCGACGAATGGAAGAGGGAATCTGCCAAATGTAAAAGGTCTCGCAAACTCATTTCATTTTCCTTCCGAGAGTTGCCGGTGAAAGAGACGCCCGGGTAGTCAAAAAGAATGTCGGCACAGCGGTGAAAGTTTTGGAGATTAACCGTATCTCCTGGCGGTACCCGTACCAAAAACGCAAGGTCGCGAGGAAGTTTTCCCTCTTTAATGGCTTCGCAGAGAAGGTTAAACACCTCTGCGTCCGTGTCGGTAAATTTGTCCCCTTCCGGAGCGAGGAGAACCAGCCGCTTCGCGAGATGGGCGCCGATACGTTTGTAGAAATCCTCGCGTCTGGAGCGCGGATAGTTTTGGTAAGGATCAAAGTGGGGCATCCCAACAACCACAATGTCCGGCGCCTTCATATCCATGTACCGTATGGCCTCTTCTTTAATAATGTCGTTGTGTACTATTACCTTCTCGGGCAACACGCGAACAATTCCTTTGGCCGTTAGGTAATCCCATGAGCGCACCATGCCGACCGTTTTGATGCCGCGACGTTTTGCCTCAATGAGAAACGCCGTATCAAGCGGTGATTTAATGTCAGTCGAGAAGAGAAGCGCTGGCTTGTATCGTTCAAAATAATCACCGAGTTGCGAAGACCCTGAAAAATGACGGTTAAGGTAGCGAAAAAGTCTGCGCACCACGCGCCGCCGACCGAATAGGCGCGCAATGAGCTCGGCAATAACCTGTTGGTAGCGACGGGGGTACCCGCGGTGCGACCGGCGAATAATCGACATGGTGCCCGTCGCAAGTAAGAGAAAGGAGAGACGCTGGAACCATTGCGTTTGCCTCGGCAATACGTTGTGGTGAATACCCTCGACATGCACGCCACTATATTTTTTAAAAACTTTTAAAAAATAGTCAACCTTGAAATCGGGCACCAAAAGCACCACCGAGAGGTCATGCGTCGAGACTAACTGCGCTAGCACGCCACTTTCCAAAACCCGGGAGACAAGCCCATGAAAACAGGTGACCATGATGGTTTTATTCTGTTGTTCGGAATGCGCCATGGTGCGATATAGTTTCTACAATTTTTCAGCGGAGCTTGCGACCAATATAGTAATTCATGCCGAGTCCCTGCGTACCCCGAAAGAGATACTTTGATTCCCGGATGCACTTTTTAACGCCCGTGAAGTTTTTTTTAGCAAGATACCCGGTCAGGTTCTCAAGTTCAGAAAGAAAGCCCTGTAAATCATCGAAGGCTGGCTTATACGGATTACATGTACCGGCAACGCGCTTGAGGATTGCCGTGCGACCCATAAGGTCAAGGAAGTTGGGTTGCCTCTCCGGTATTACGTCTTCAATACTTGAGGTCAAAGACCGGAGCGCTTCAGTAAGTTTCCCGATATTCTTTTCAAGAGCCGCGAGTGTATGTGCATCATCTTGCCGATGAGTGAGCCATACAAGCTCGGGAATACTTAAGATCCCCGGAAATTCTTCGTAGGGAACCCTCGGCGCACCCGCCGCATCGCCAAGTAAGGATGGCAACACCGGCGGCCATGCGGAGTAGAGACGCACATGGTACTTCCGAAAAAAGCGGAGTATCTCGGAAAAACTCGGCGTATTAAACTTCGGATTTACATAGGCATCATAGATGATTGCCCTTCTACTCCTTCCCCCGAGTTTTTCCGCACGCGTAAGATGTTCAGAAAATAATTCTTCGGCAAGAGACGCAATATCTTCTTCACTTTTTGCAAAGGTATAGAGAATGGCGCGCTGAAGATTTCGCTGGAAGTACCCTGCGGAATTCCCAATACCAAGAATCATAAAGCCGCCCTTTTTAGTGTAACGCGCCTGAAGCGCAAACGCCCCCTCGACATCCCCGGTATGGTGGAGGACGCCCCGCGAGACCGTGATGTCGTAGCGTTGCGTGCGGTGAAAATCGAAGAGACTTTTATTGTGAATGGTGTACCTTGCTTTGCGAGGCGCCAGTTTTTGAAAAAGTTTCCGTGCGCGCTCACAGGCAAGATGGTTCATTTCAAGAAAGGTACCTTTGGCTCCCCACTCCAAATAGCATAGCGAATGCTCACCAGTTCCTGAACCAAATTCCAAAAGCTCGGCGCCGGCAAACATTTTTGGCGGAAACTGCAGGCGATCAAGATAAATCTGCTCCAGAAGCGCTCGGCGGGTCTCGTACACCTTTCGACTGCGCTCAATATAAAAAGTGGAAGGACTAACCTTCTGATAGGTAGCGAGAACGCCTTTTTCAATCTCTTGCAACTTTTTTTTCATGTTGATTTTCCGCCTCTTACCCTGCCCCCCAGACGGCGCTTTCCGGTTGCAAGGAGATTTTTTAGATACGCGACAACCGCCACCCGTACCTTTTTCAGAAATTTTCTATCGTCAGAAGTAAAGGAAATGAGCGCCCGCCAATTCGGATGGTCAATTTCAAAACGAAACAGATACCAATAATATACGGTCCCGATGATGAGTGCCGTTAAAATTCGCTCGAGTGCCATGCCCCAGATACCAAAAAGATACAGTAAGGTAATCGGGGAGATGATGGCGAGCGCCGCTTTAAGCACATTGCTTGAAAAGATGAAACGTTGTCGCCGAAGCGCAATAACAAACTGCACCGCCCAGGCGCGAAGACTAATGAAAGGCAACGCAATGAGGAGTATCAGAAAAAGCGGGATTGAAGATTCGTACTTTGGGAGCGCAAGGTACACGGCGAGTGGTATCATAAGAAGACCCGCGCCGGCAAGAGCGACTCCGGCAATGAAAAAATACTTGGCGCCGCGTAAGAGCAACGCCCCCCGCCGCGCACGGTCGCTCATCTCTCTAGGAATGAGCGTATCAAGCGTCGACATCGGGAGAAGGGATTTCACCGCGCCAAAAAGACTTTCGGCAACTGAATAGAGCGCAACCGCCTCGGTACTGATAAAAAACTTAATGAGCCAAGGACGGGCATTGTTACCCAGAGCCATCAATGGCTGGCTTAAAAACGCCCATTTTCCGTGTGTTTTGACCATACCCAAAAACACCGAATGTCGCGCAGACTCCACCTGACGCCACGGCCTAAAAAAACGAATGTAGAGAGGTATAAAAGAAAAAGTCATGATGAAAACTGCAATAACATGCGCAAGAAGGGCTTCAGTGATATTGAGCGATGAAAAAAACAAAAAAGAAACAAGGAGTAGAAACTTTACGCCGTTATAGAGCATCTGGCGAATGGCGAGGAGTGCGAAACGAAGATTGATTTGTATAAGAACTCGAAGTGTTGAGGTAATGGCGTCAGCGATAAACACAAAAGAGATAATTCGAAAAAGAAGCGCGAGGTCTTCGCCATAGAAGCGCGTGATGAGGTTGGCGCCAAAAAAAACACCGAGAAAAATAATGAAGGCGACCCCAAGCCGAAGAATGAAGTTTTCAAGGAGCAATTTTTTCGCTTCCGGCAGTTTGTTTTCCTTATGAAAACGAATGATATCGTTAAAAACGACCTCCGAAAGTGGGCGAACAAAAAAACCGGTAATTATATAGTAGAACGAAAAAATGAGCACGTAGAGACCGTAGCGATAGATATCAAGATTGGTGATAATGAGAAGCGCGTTGATTCCGGCGATACCTTTAGAGACCATGCCCCAAAGACCAAAAGCGGCCTCCCCTTTGAGATACGTCTTGAGAAACGATGGCGAGGTGTTTTCTAACATGGAAAAAGCTGCACGGGCGGCAGCCTGACAATTACAACCATTGCGACGGCAGGAAAGTTCTGTGTCATTACGCGGAAACGCGCACCGTATCCTGTTCGTAACCCTTCGCCGTTCGAGCAAGTGTGGTGAGATCAAGCATCGTAGCGTCGGTCAACGCGGTATAGGTATGAATAATATGCGGCGGAATAATTGAAACCGTGCCTGGACCGAGCGTAAACTTTTTTTTATACGCGCCATTAATATCGGCAACAAAGAGCGTAAGTTTTCCCGAGATAACATATGAGTATTGGGTTGATTTTTTGTGATAGTGATTCCCACGGACCGCGCCCTTACGGAACGTAATCAGACCCGTGTGCCCGACCGGCGCCTCAATAAGGTCAAAGATTTTCCCGCGCTTGTCCGTAAAAGCCGGCTTTACTTTGTAATTCTCAACTTGCTGATTCGTTTTTTTCATAGCTTTAACGTTAGTCAATAATACGCGGCGTGGGAATGGGAATAATAAATTTCCCGCCCCGCGACCGAAAGTCCGCCATATTTTTCATAATCTCTTCCGCAAAGTTCCACGCGAGAATGAGGCCATAGTCCACCGGCTCCTCAAGAAGGCGCGCGTCGTCATAAATAGGAATGTGCGTACCGGGCGTGAAGCAGCCGACCTTGGCGAGATTTTTCTCCGTAAGAAAATCCAGCAGGTTCGTGTCAATGCCACAGTAATTCAGAAGCGTGGTGCCTTTTGCCGGCGCGGAGATGCCGACAATCCGCTTTCCTTTTTTCTTGAGGTCTGCAAGAAGAGCCCGCAGTTCTTCCCGCTGTTTCTCAACGCGGCTTGCAAACTCTTTAAGCTTCGGCAGTGCATAAAGTCCGCCAGCTTCTTCTTCAGCGATACCTTCCGCAATTTTCGGCGAAACCGCATGCGCGCCCGCATGTCCCACAAAGTAGCGGATGCTCCCGCCATGAATCGATACCTTCATGAAGTCAAACAGCTCCAACCCGAAGCGCGTGAAGTAACGCGCCATTGGCTTCAGAGAAAGGTACCCAATATGCTCAAGGTAGATGGTGTCATACTCAAGATGCTCAATAAGGTCTACCGCATACGGCGCCTCTATCACAATCACCCCTTCCGGAGCCAGGAGTTTTTTCATCGCTCCCGTGGCATCGTCAAGCTCGTGCAGATGGGCAAACACATTCGTGCCGGTGATGACCATAGCAGGACCATATTCTCGCAAAATGCGCTCGGCAATGGCGCTACTGAAAAAGTCAACAATGGTCGGAATACCGTTTGCAATTGCCTTTTCGGCTGGGCGCTTTGCCGGGTCAACGCCAAGCACGTTGAGCCCCGCCTCTTTGAATCCTCCCAAGAGCACGCCGACGTTGCTGCCAATATCAAGTGCGAGCGACTGGGGTGGTATAGCGAACCGCTTGACGACATCTTGCGCCATGTGGGTAAAATGTGCCCGGCCCGTAGCGGTCGTTGACGATTCATACACATAATAGCCGCCGTAGAGCACTTCCGGCGGCACGCGATAGTCAATTTGCAAGAGACCGCACTCCCCGCACGATACCAGGCGAAGCGGGTACAAAGTCTCGTCCCCTTGCGGTGGCAGTTCTTTCAAAAAGGCGTCCGAGGGCGGATGCATACCGAGGTCCAGCACCAAACGAAGATTGGTACCTGCGCACATCTGGCAGGCAGTGGCTTGCCTGCCATCAAACTCACGTGGCGATACCATGGTTTGAATCCCGTTTTGCCGCAGCAATATCGGCGTCAACAAGAATATGAACAAGTTCCTTAAATTTCACCTTCGGTTTCCACCCGAGTTCCCGATATGCTTTGTCGGCGTTGCCGACCAAAATATCAGCTTCCGCCGGACGCAAGAGCTCTTTGCGAATCTCAACGTACGGCTTCCAGTTTTTGATGCCGACATACCCGAATGCTTCATCCAGAAATTCGCGAATGGAGTGTGTTTCTCCCGTGGCTAACACATAATCATCCGGTTTCTTTTGCTGAAGCATGAGCCACATGGCCTCAACAAACTCCGGCGCGTAGCCCCAGTCGCGTTTCGCGTCCAAGTTTCCAAGAAAGATTTTTTTCTGTCGGCCCTCCAAAATGCGCGCGACACCGCGGCTGATTTTCCGCGTTACGAAATTCGGACCGCGGCGCGGCGATTCATGATTAAAAAGAATGCCGGAAGCAATGAACATTTGGTACGATTCCCGATAATTCTTGCAAATCCAGTGCGCAAACAGCTTGCTTACGCCATAGGGACTGCGCGGATAAAACGGCGTCGTCTCGCACTGCGGCACTTCAACAACTTTCCCGAACATTTCCGACGTAGACCCTTGATATATACGCGTCGTTTTTTCAAGGCCGGCATGCCGAACCGCTTCAATAACACGCAGCGCACCGAGACCGGTAACGTCGCTCGTATATTCCGGAATGCTGAAACTTACGCGCACATCGCTCATCGCGCCAAGGTTGTAGACTTCAACGGGACGAATGCGACGCATAACATCAAAAAGAGAACCGGAGTCGCTTAGGTCTCCGTAGTGCAAATGCACTTTCTGATTTTTCTTGAGCGTCTCTTCAATGAGGGAGCCCTCGTGCTCGCCGATGGCAAATTGGCTTGAACGGCGCACAAGTCCGTGCACCTCATATCCTTTTTGAAGCAAAAGCTCCGCAAGGTATGACCCGTCCTGTCCGGTAATGCCGGTAACAAAAGCGACTTTCTTTTTTGCGCGTGATGCCCGTTTTTGTTTTACTGCCATGCACTCAATGAGTAACGAGGTAAGATGTCAATTCTAGCAAATACGTTTTCTCACCGCAATTTACAGCGACGTCTCGCGGTGCTAGGATGGCCACATGCCTCATAACCACACTCAAGCGGTAATTGTTACCGGCGCTTGCGGCGGTATGGGAAACGCGATTGTTGCAGCCCTTATCTCGTCTTTCCCCGTCATCGCCGTAGACAAGAACCGCGCCGCGCTTGCGAAACTCGCGGGTCGGCATGCGAAAAAAGGCAAGCGGCTCACACTGTGCCTCGCAGACCTCGGAAGCGCTGCCGGCATTGCCAAAGCAGCGCGCGCGGCGCAAGAGCCGCTTGGTTGGATTGTGCACACTGCCGGCTTCATTGACAAAAAAGAATCAATGAAAAACCTGAAGCAAAAGACAATTGAGGAAACATTCGCCGTCAACCTTTTTTCATACATGCGCCTCACGAGCATACTGCTTCCAAAACTCAAAGGAGGCGCGATTGTTATTTCTTCAACCGCCGGACTGTGGGGCAATCCAGAGTTCCCTGCGTATGCAGTTTCAAAAGGAGCGGTGAACACGTTTACGGAAGTGCTTGCGCACTCATTTGAAGGCGGCGGCAGGCGCGCCATCGCGATTTGTCCCGGCCCCACTAATACCAACATGCGAGAGCGTATTGCTCGCGACGCCGCAAAACAGCAAAGCCCCGACGTCATCGCGGCGCTCGTCTCAACTATTATCAAAGAAAAACACTACAAAAACGGCGACATTGTTTCCGTCCGGGGAGGTAAACGGCGCATCGTAGGTCGTCTCACTTAACTTTGCTCGGAAAATACCTTGCGATAGCTACGGGCACCTTTTTCCCAACTGAACTCTGCGGCAAAACGCCGCCCTTTTTCAACAAGTGCGCTACGCAGTGCGTCATCTTTTGCTATTTGCTCCATCGCCTGCGCAATGCTTTCGGCGTTTTCGGGGTCGGCGAGAAGCGCCGCCTCGCCGAGATTCACCTCCGTCGAGGTTGGCGCATTGGAAGTAATAACCGGCGTACCCGCATCCATCGCTTCTAGGACCGGCATACCGGTGGCGCCTTCAATGAGCGTCGTGAAAATAAACGCCCGCGCGTGCTTGTAGAGATACGCCGCCTGCCCGTCGGTTACATACCCGAGAAAAACAACATCCTTGCTATACGGAGTCTCGGCAAGAAACGTTTGTATTTTCTCATAATACTCGCCGCTCGGATTGCCGGCAACGAGAAATTGGTAATCGCTCGGGTAGAGCTCTTTGAAGCGCACAAACGCTTTGACCATGGCAAATACGTTTTTCCGCTCTTTGATAACGCCCATGTAGTAAAAATAATGCGGCGGCACCGGAACTGGCTCTTCTTTAAAACGCTTCATACTTATAAAGCCTGGGTAGATGACGGTAATTTTATTACTCGGTAGGTGAAAAAGTTCTATGACGTCTTTTTTCGTCGTCTCTGATGTTGCGACAATGTGTGTCGCTTTTCGGAGTGAAAAGCGGTGGTAACGAAAAAGAAAAAACCTCTTAACCCGTTCCCCGATCGAGTCGCTCGGAAGATGGCGGTACGCAAAGTCAAGCGCAATCACCACCGAGCGGCGCGGACGAAAAAAAAGCGGCATGCTTGGCGTATTAAAGAGATACACGTCCGAGGGCTCATTCCGGAAAAGCAAGAGGTCAAGCCAGAGCAGTCCTTTCCCTCCCGTGCAAATGCGCCAGTTTCCTCCGGAAAAAATGGGAAGTTTTTTTGGCGCTCCTTTTACGTACACAAGATACTCATTCTTCGCATCTCCCTCAATAAGTGCGGAAGCAATTTCATAAATAAAACGGCCGAGCCCGCTCGGTTTTTCTTCGTTGTAAGGGTTAAGCACAATGCCGATACGCATATAAAAGAGATTGTAGCAGATTAAAAGAAAAAAGCGCGGCCATTGGGGCCGCGCTTGGAATTATGCCGCCTCACTGGAGAGACGCGGCAGTGGATAGGGCACGAGACCAAGCTTTTGGCGTTGGGCGATGGCGGTATCGACATACCACTGAATCGCGCCGGCGCGCTCCTTGGCAAGTACTTTGGACTTCGGCAGACGGACGCCGAAGAGCCGGTCGTCGCTCGCCCACTCCAGGCACTCCTGGAGTACTTTCACGATGGATTCCCGTCGACCATACTTGCCCCGCGTATCGTCATACAAAAGCCACGGGTCTACCGTCGGGCAGTTGTGGTCTTGCGCACCGCGGACAACAACGTCGAGCCCGAGGCAGATGATGCGGTCGGCATCCTTGAGCGCCACCGTCGTTGGCGAATCCTTGTCATTGTTCGGCTTGGAATGTTCCAAGACCGCTTCAACGATGTGCCACTTTTCCTCCTCGGAGAACGGCTCGACGGCGAGCCACTCGCGAATGAGCCGCTCTATTGCCGCCGGCTCCGCTTTCTTGACCTTGCCGTCCGTTCGCTCTTCCAGCATGCGGTCGGCATTGTGGCAGAGCCCCGCCGCTCCCGCGAGACGGGAAGTTTCCGGCTCTTCGGCGACTTCGACCGCGACCAACGCGACTTGTAGTGCGTGGTCAAAGTCGTGGTGCACGATATCCGCGGCATATTTTTCGTGCGCGAGCCGCGTCACCAAAACGAGGCGGGGAAATTGTTCCCAAATACGCATGGGTCTCTCCTTTGTTGTTAAAGCTATTTAACTTTTATCTAAGATTTATTGTAGCACCCATTATTTACTTTGTAAAGACCCGCGCAAGGTTGCAAGGTTAAAGAATGCCCCTCCATAAGGAGGGGCGAAGTGTCTTGCCGGTTGGGCGTCAAACCAGCTTATGGTCTGTCATATCCCATATCCATATTCGGCTATCCTGCCGTATATTCTTATTCTATGAACTTGTCAACCTTGATGATGTGCCGCTTTTTCCGATGGCGGCGAAAACGAAATCTTGCCCAATTACCCGCTTTCAGCTCATACCCCATTGATCTTCGTTCGGGAATGGAACCGGGGTAACCGTGTATGAACGTCCACTCGCCCTTTTCCCCGCCAGGAAGGATGAACGAGACCCTGTGCTCATCAACGGCCTCACGCGGGTCAATGCATCTGCTCTGCACCATGGTCACTTGGCCTAGTTCTTCCTCATGTTTCTGGAACAGAAACGGAAAAAAGTACACCATCTGCAAACCTTTCAGAAATGAGTTATCCGTCTACAGACTAGCATGAACTCGCTATCTTGTCAACTTTTGAAAGCAGTTTCTCACACGTTCAAAAAATACCTTGCTTTTCATTATTTCACCACCTCAAGCTCCCAAGTGACGCACTCCGTCGGTAAGAGAAGCGAGAGGTACTGGTCGTAGAAATCCGGGTAGCGATGCATAAACCATTTTACGATTTGCCGAAGAGGATTTCTTGAGCGATGCGGCCAGCCGTACCAAAAACCAAGTTTCCGAAACCGAAAGGGCACATAGCGGTAGTCTTCGGCAATTTTTTCTCCCGCACAGAAATAATCGAGCGAACGCGAAGTGAAGAAATGGCGGTGCGTCGGGTCTACAAACGCATCGGTAGCGCGGAAATGCGGCACTTGTACGATGAGCCGGCCGCCACCTTTCAAAATGCGGTGTGCTTCGCCGAGCACACTCAAGACATCGTCCACATGCTCAAGCGAATGATTCATAAATACCACATCAAACTCCCCCTCCTTGAAAGGCCATGGCTTTTGCTCAATGTCGTGTACAACATCAACCTCCGAACTCTGCACGATATCCATACCGACCGCGCCTTTGAGTTTTCGTCCGCTACAACCGACATCAAGCGAGCGCAAATGTGGAAAAGGATTCGTGTTGGCAAATCCATTTGGGGTATAGATGAGTGGCGCAAGGAGATCGGTCATAGCTTTTCATTCAAAAAACGGATAATGGTTTCTGCGCGCTTTTCCCAAGTATACTCGCGCGCGCGTTGTTTCCCCATTTCCACTCGCCGTGCCGCTTCCTTAGGGTCAGCAAGCGTCGCCTGGACGGCGGAAACAAGACTTCCTGCATTGTCTGGCTCGTAGAAAAACGCTTCTCGCTCGGAAAGAGCTTGTGCGATTGCCGGCGTTTTTGCGGCAACAATAGGCCGCCCAGCCGCCAGATATTCATAGAGCTTCATAGGCGAAGTGTAGTTAGCCGAGTACGCGTCAAGGTTGGTGCCGGAAAGAAGCAGAACATCTGCGGCTTTTTGCCACGCGGGAATATCTTGAAACGCCTGCGGCGCGACAACCAGAATGTTCAGTGGGATATGCTCACCGAGCTCTTGCTCCTTTCCGCCCACGAAATAAAAGTGAATTGTCGGTAGTGCCCGCGCGGCTTCAATGACCGTCTGCATACCTTTCCAGTTCTGGAAACTGCCGGTGTAGACGACGGCGGGATGTTTGAGTTCTTTTGGCACAATTTTGGCGTAGACCTGGATGTCAACGCCATTTGGAAACACCATTGTTTTCCCTCGAAGCAGCGGAAAAGTTTTCTCAAGCTCCCGCCGAACGTTTTCGTTAATGGCTATGATACCGGCAACGCGGCGGAAAAGGAGTCGGTGAAATATTGTGTCCTTTTTTGCGGAATGTATCTCAAAGAAATACGGTTTGCCGATAAAGGTAATGAGAAAGAAGGAAAAATAATCAAGGTCAACGGAGTACACGATACCTGCTCGCTTCCACGCGAGTGCCGCAGAGGTAATGCCGAACAGGAGTGAGGAGAGTAGAAATCCGGCTCGTGAAGAGCGCCGCGGTGTTGTCCATGCCTTCGTTATCCGAAATGCGCCTGTGCGAAGTCGATAGAACGTCTGCGCATCACCGACACTAAACGATGGCGCAATGAGTTCAACGGATATTCCAGCTTCGGTAAATGCTTCAAGCATTTTGGCAATTTGAATGCCATGCGCTTTTCTCGTCGGAAAACGCGCGTTTGCAATGTAGAGAATACGAAGCGAGGCCTCCATAATCTCCTTACGCGAGTGCCGTTAATATTTTTGGCACTAAAAGCCGCAATGATTGCTCGCGAACGACGGCGTCTCGCAATCGCGCGCCGAGCTCGGCGCGCGATTGCGCGGGTAATGCAAGCACCCGCGCAAGGGTGTCCGCAAGGCTGTGGCTGTCTCCTTCTGTAAAGAACAGCTCGTCAGGTACGAGTCGGTGGAACGACTCGTTGCAGACAACCACCGGTATCTTGCATGCCATCGCTTCAAGCACGGTCTTGTCAAAACTGCCCCGCGGCGTTGCGTTCACAAAAATGCCGTGTTCCCGATATACTGCCGCCGCACGGGCATTCGGCACGCCCGGCAAAAACCGCAGGAGCTTTTTCTGCCGCAGTGGCTCGGCAAGCGTTTTCAATTTGAGCGCGTAGGTACGGTCGCGCTCGGTCGGCTCGCCGTAAAAATCCGCCGCCGCTTGAATGCCGCGCGCCGCCAAAAGCTTCAACGCCTCCACGATAATATGAAGCTCCTTAACCGGCGAGAATCGCCCGAGCGAGAGAATGCGAACGGGCATTTGGGAGTGCGCCGATGCGGCTGGCTTAAATTGTTCGGTGTCAATTCCCGCAGGCATACTCTGTGCTTTTTTAAAACGCGCGGCATAAGCGAAAGGTGACGTATGAAAGACGCGCCGCGCAAGCGCGATTGCAATTCGCGCGCGCAGACCGCCCCGGCGATGGTTATACCAGAGCCCGGCAGAAATACCGCAGAGCCGCCAGAATATGCCGCCCAAAATCATGTACTCCGGATTCATATGCACGAATACGGCATCGT
Source organism: uncultured Candidatus Saccharibacteria bacterium (assembly GCA_964348955.1). Taxonomy (GTDB): domain Bacteria; phylum Patescibacteriota; class Minisyncoccia; order Phycocordibacterales; family 2-01-FULL-51-21; genus 2-01-FULL-51-21. Next base: position 26,740 of record CAYGEN010000004.1, read on the forward strand.
ACGAATTTCTTTTTTGTACGATATATCGTACAAATCGCAGAATGCGCACAACGCGTGAAGTGCCATACTCCTTGCCGAGAGAAAAAACAGTTACATTGTCGGATAGATGATGTTCGCGTTCTTCAAGGCATATGACCGTCACCTCGTCGCCGCACTTGGCAAACTCCACGATCCAACCATGCATGAAGCCGAGTACGTCGTCGCCCATCGCGACTTTTTGCGTGCAAATGAGTAATCGCATACCTTAGTGTTTCTTGGCGCCGTATACGCCATCAAGCAGATTAAGGTCTTTTTTGGTCGAGCGTAGAAGCTCTTTGTTTTTCTCCTCAAACGCACTAAGTGCGGCAAGCCCTTCTTTGTCTTTCACAGATTTTCCGTAAAGTGCGCGTAGCGCCGCGAAGTCCTTGATGAAGCAATGCCCGCCGGCGCCGCGCCCTCCTTTATGAAGTGGGTTGGCGTAGCGGTTGCAAATAAGGGGGTCGGCGAGAAGCGCCTCATGGATGCGCGGCCATTTCGCGCCAAACGACTCCGTGAGCTCATAGAGCATGTTAAAGGTTACGATTTGCGTATAGGCGCTCGCATTATGCGTATATTTTATGAGCTCCGCCTCAACCGCCGCGCAGACGAGCGTAAAGGGAGCTTTTGGCAAAACGCGGAGCACCGCTTTTGCGGCGACTCGGTTTTTGGGAGTATTTTTCGGCATGCCGACAATGTTTGAAAACGGACGCGCGGCGTCGTACGCGGCGGTCGCCTCACTCAAAAACTCCGGCGAGTACAAAATGATGCGGTCCGGGTAGCGCTTCTGAAATATTTCAGTCGTGCCGGGCAAAACGGTCGACTTTATGACCGCAACTTTCCCTTTCCCGACAAGCGAAATCGCATCGGAAACAACACTTCCGTCAAATCCTTTCGGGGTCGTCGGTGTCGGCACGGCAATAAAAACAATGTCGCAGTCTTTTATTTTTTCCTTGTTGGCGCGATAGCGTTTCGGAAGCGCGTAGCGCACGGCGGAGTACCCGCGCTTTTCAAAATCATCGGCATAGTTCTTGCCGATGTAACCCTGTCCGATAAATCCGATAAGAGGTTTGTGTGCCATAGCTGATATTATCCCACCGCGCGTGTATATTCAAAGCGCACTGCTATAACTGATAAAAATTTTACAATGTTTCCTTCCATGCGCGAGCCCACGCTTCTCCGTTTGGCAGATTGAGACGCAATTGTCCGCGCACATCATTCTTTAACACTTCAATGACCTTTTGCGCCAATTCCAAACGATTCGCGATTATCGCTCCCGCTTCACGCGCAACACCGACATCCGGCGCTACCACCGGCACACCGGCCGCAAGCGCCTCTATTATACCGGCTCCAAAACTTTCATATATTGACGTGGAAAGCACAACGTCCGCAATCTCAAAAGCTACGACGGGGTCGGGTTCCCATCCGCGCCTTTCAATCCGATGTTCAAGGTGAAGTGTCGCGGCAAGTTCAGAAAATTTTTGTTCCAAACTCCCCGTTCCAAGCACAATAAGTCTTGCATTATCAATCTCCATGAGCACTTCTTTTAAGACTGCAATCGCTCGAAGCGGGTCTTTCTCTTCTTCAAAGCGCCCTATCCACAATATTGTTTTGTATGACGGTGTGCGTCGGTCGGGAAGGTTTTTAAATTTTTCAACATTGATAAAAATTGGCAGAACGGCAATGGGAATTTTGACATAGCGCTCTATTTGCTTTTTAATGCGCTCCGACACTACTCGAACAGAATCGGCACGGCGTAGAATGATTCGCGACAATATAAGGCGAATTGGCTTTGATTTCGTTTCTGCCGCAGTATCAGTGTGGACTTGTATGTTTAGTTTTGCGCCGCTTCGATGCGCGAGAAGCGCGGCTACTAACCCGCGCCAAAAGGGGTCCTGGGCCGTAACGACATCGTAGCGCGCTCCCTGCGTCGCTTGAAAAATGGCGCAGAGGGAGTGCAACTGCGGCCATACAAACACCTCAAGGTGCTCCACCTGCGAACGCTGTAACTGCAAACGCCGATTGGCTTCAGTTCCTAAAGCCAAAAGATTCCTATCGCCACTTATCATGAGGACACGCATAGTATTTAATGTTTCAAAACCGCCACAAGCTCCCGCAACATCCGCTCTTTACCAAATGAGTGGGCTTTTGTGCGAGCTGCTGCCGTAAGCCCTTTTGCAAAAGCATGGTCGTGAAATATCTTGGTAACCGCCGACACTATGGCTTTTCGGTCGTCTGGAGTAACCAGGAGCCCTTCCTTGCCATTTGCAATTAGCTCCGGATTGCCGCCAATGTTTGTCGTTACCACCGGAGTGCCAACCGCCATTGCTTCAAGGAGTTGGTGTGAAAAACCCTCGTAGGCGGTGTTGAGCACAAAAATATCCGCCGCTTCAAGGTAGCGCATGAGCACCTCGTGCGGCAGACTTCCCGCAAAGGTTGCCGCACCGGTGAGGCCGCGTTTTTCGACAAGCTCCTCCAGCCGCGCCAACTCCGGACCGCTTCCGACAATCATAAGCGCAAGGTCGGGGAATATTTTTCTAAGTTCCGGCAGACATTCAATGAGTATCTCAAACCCTTTCCACGGGACAAGCCGCGAAGCGCTTAACATTAGACGCCCATCAAAATGAAGGAGTCCGCGCAGGAGCGCGCGGTTTTCCGAAAGCATCGGGGGATTAAAGCTGTTGTAAATAACCTTGATGGCATGTGGCGGCACGCCCCAGCTCGCAACAATTCCTTTTAGATAACGACTCGGCACAATGACGCACTCGGCAGAGGCGGCGACAAAAAGTTCCACCCACTTGAAAAGGCGCACCGTGAACGAGTACCCTTCGCGGCGCTTCGCAAAGGTGTCAAGAGGTTCAGTCACGCCAAAGCGTTGCACACCCTGCTCCCACGCGTAATCGCCCACCACTTTTAACAAAAAACGTTTTCGCAGAAGCTTCGCCGCGCAAAGCGCCGGAAGCCCCGCGCTTACCGGGTCAAGCGCGAGCACCCATTCAGCGCGCAGAGCCTGCCAAAGCACCAAAAAGAAATAGGCGAAGTGCCGCAGGATTTTCGGCAGGTGGCGTACCGCGCCGAAAGGAACTATAGAAGCCGAAATACCATGCGCGGGCAATTCGTCAAGAAGAATTTTCGCATACGTCGCAGGCCCGCCGATGTCCGGCGGGAAAAGTGGCGTCGCAACGAGAAGCCGCCGCAACTTTTTCCGCTTTTCCCGTTCCATGAAAAGCGGCGCGAATGCCAGATTGCGCATTTCTCCCGCTATGCGATTCCAGTCATAATGCTCCCGCACCATCCTGGACGCTTCTTTGACCAGCCGATTGCCGAGCGCTTTGTCTCGCATGAGCATCTGCACCTTCTCCGCGATACTTTCCGGATTATTAACCTCGCAAAAAAGTCCGGTTCCCACTTGTCCGCTATGCACCGATGGCTCAATGAGAAAATCGGGAATGCCTCCCACGCGCGTGGCGATAACTGGAATACCCGCCGCCATCGCCTCAATGAACGCGCTCCCCATTCCTTCGGAGCGGCTTGGGCGCACAAAAATATCCGCCGCTTTAAGATACGCCGGTATGAGCGCGTACGGCACCGTGCCGACAAACAAGACGCGCTCTGAAACGCGAAGCTCGCGCGCGAGTAATTGCAAACGCTCCATTTCCCTCCCGCCGCCAACCACGATAAGCCGCACCGTCCGAGGAAGTTTCGCAAGAGCACGAATAATATCGTCAACCGCATTCTTCTCCACGAGGCGCGAGACCGTAATGAGAAGCGTTTCCCCCGCTTTCTTTTTGAGTGTTTTAATCGGCAGGACGCCTGCAAAGCGCAAGGTGTCAGCGCCGTTCGGAATTACGGAAACTTTTCCCGAAAAACCAAACTGGCGCGCCCACTGGTCAAGATAGTGCGAGATGCTTTGCACCGCCGTTGCACGGCGAAACCCGTAGCGAAGAAGGGGCAAAAACGGCGCAATATAAAACCGTTTGAACACCCGCGCAAAGGTGTCGCCATCCTGAAGCGTAATGAGGTAGGGCACGCGAACGCCAAACGCGCGCATGACCACAATCGGGAAGAGCATGTAGGTCATCATCGCCCACGCCCCGTCAAATGGTTTTTGCCGATGGAGCCGCACACCCTTTAACGCCGCAAGCGGAACGAAAAGAATTTTATTAAAATACCCCGCCCTGGGAATGCCGACACGGTGTACTACCGCGTTACCGATACGTTCGCGCTTTGGATGAGCATGACTAAAGCGCATCGTTACGAGTTCAAACGACAGGTCTTTTGGCGATACCCGTCTCACTATCTCATGAAGCGCAATTTCCGCGCCGCCGATAAGCGGATGGTAAGCCAATGAAAAAATGAGAACGCGTTTTTGTTTCATTATAAAAAAGAGGGTCTGTAATGACCCTCCTGACCTAGTATAACCGCTTTTGGCGAATTATGGTTTGCGGCGCAAGACCGAAACGTGCAAGGTGCCCCGCGCAAGCCACTCCCCGTCAACGGCGCACTTCACTCGCAACGGAACCGCAAGTACGTTCGGCTCGCAACTTGAGCTGAACCCAAAACGGCGCGCGAGACGCATGGTGATGCGCACGGTTTCCCCCACCAAGATACGCCCGCGGAATTTGAGTTTTACTTCACTTATTTTTGGGTCACCCGCGAGCTTTTCGCAGATGAGTCCACTTATGAGGCGAAGCAACACAAGCCTTTCCGGATACATCACCCGAAAGTACGGCACGACACCCTCTGACCATAAAAACAGCGCCCGAGTAATTGGGACCTCTTGTTTGATCAAACGGCGCGGGAGCAGGTCGTCGTAGAAAAGACCCGAGTGTAGTGAAGAGTGAGTTAAAGTTGTCGCCATCTCCATTCCCCCAAAAAAATTCCCGTTTACTATATAATTATAAAGGCGCGCGTTTGTCAACCCTCCAGGATTGCGATGTCGTCATCATCTTTCCTCTCGCCCAAGAAAAGCACGGCGGCTACGCCGAGCGCAATGATAACTACGAGCCCCACGAGCCACGGGAAAAAACTTCGTGAGCGTTTGGGCGCAGGCACGACGGGCGGGTCGTCAGGCGAGGCGGCATTTACAATTGCGGCAGACACCGCGGCGGAAGAAGAAACAGCAGACGCTGGCGCGGCCGGTGCAGAGGCGTCCGGGAAAATTGGCGCTGAACTAGTCGGAGGCACGAGATACGAAACCGCGGGCAATCCATTCGGGTAATTGAGCGAAACGCGCAAGAGGTCATTGGCGGCGAGGCCCGTCACGCTTTCCGTAAAAGCCACTTTGCGGTTTGCGAGAATAACGGTATCAAGCGGCAACCGAAACGATTGCGCGCCGGAAAAAAGAATCCAATTTGAAATATCTAAATCACGGTTGGTTTTATTCCACAGGACAATGCGCATACGGTTCGCTTCCGATATAACAATATCGGGAATCACGGCGGAAATCTGCATGCGGTCGGAAGCTGAATACTTTCCGGACGCAATCGTAAGCACGGCGACATACTCGCCAGGATAATCGTAGCGCATGAAGACATGGGCTCCCTCTTTGACCACGCCGTTGCCGAAGTTCCAGATGAAGCGCGCGTTCTCAAGCGGCTCATGTTTGAGTCCGAATGCGCGCGCGTCAAAAAGCGTATCCGCGCCAACAACCACCAGGCGGTCTCCCCCTGCATCCGCGGTAATTTCCGGTTCGGCAACAGGTGCTACGCTACCATTTGAATACACGGGAACCGATGAAGAGCTTCTGGGCGGCCCATCGCTCGTTGTTTGCGATGTGTTGTTTTCTTCTGTGCCGGCACTGCCATATCCGGGTGTCGGCGCCGTAGCAACAAACGTCGAGCCGAAGCGCAATAGTGCACTGCCGTCTCCCGCCGCTCCCATACTTCCATCAAAGGTTACGGAATCAACCACCGCGCCGTTTGCGTCTTTGAGCGAGAGCGCCTCGCCGGAATTGTTTAAAGAAAACGAACTGCCAAAAAGTAGCCCGCTGAAGCCGGGCCAGTCGACAAGAAATTTTTGAGGGTCGTCGGCAATGATTGCATATCCGCGTGGCGGTAGCGCAAGAAGCCCCGTTTGGCTTGTGGTCGAGATTGTATGATTCGTATTTGCTTCAAAGAGCTTCCAGCTGAATATATCAACCGCCTCGCTCCCCGCATTTTCTACTTCAATCCACTCGCGCCCCGAGTCAGAGCCGGGCAAGTCGTACATGAGCTCGGTAATTGAAACCTCTGCAATTGCCGCCGCGGGCAAAGAAAAGGCGATGAAAAGAAAAAGCGCGGCAAACGGAAACATATCACGCTACTTAGGTGGCGCCTCTTTGAGGATAGCGCGGAGCACCTCTTCCGGCACTTCCTTTTTTAC
>CAYGEN010000005.1:0-29867 GCA_964348955.1 uncultured Candidatus Saccharibacteria bacterium
ATGTGTCGCAGGCTTGGTGCTGGTATTTATGAAAAATGCCAAACCCAAAAGTTTACGCTGTCCGAAGCGCGTCGCGGCAAAGTGGAGCGCAAGGGGCGACGAACCGTGTCTGAATACGGGCGCCAGCTTGTTGAAATGCAACGAGTACGCTTCACCTATGGCCTTGGCGAGCGCCAGCTTCACCGCTATGTGAACGATTCGCTCGCCGGCAGTTCGGGGGACGCAACCGCGCCGCTTTTCAATCGGCTTGAGATGCGTTTGGACAACGCCATCTATCGGCTGGGTTTCGCCACGACTCGCAGAATGGCGCGTCAGTTCGTCGCGCACCGACATGTGCTGGTCAACGGGCGGCGCTCGTCCACTCCCTCGCAGATGCTCAAAGTGGGGGACATGATTACGCTTCACCATGCGGCAAAAGGGAAGGCCTTTTTTGAAAATATGCGCGAGAGAGTAGCTGAAGCTACGCCGCCTTCATGGCTTGTATTCAATCAAGAGACTTTTGAGGGGAGTGTGGCGTCGTTGCCGGTCTATGAGCAAGAGACCCTGATTAACCTGCCCTCACTCATAGAATTTTATAGCCGATAATTTTAATCGTTAACAAGACTAACGCTATGTCTGAATATCAAGTTACCCTACCCTCAAAGCCGCGCGTCGTATCTGAAGAAGAGTTCAGCGGCTCCTACGAAATAGACGGGCTCTATCCCGGCTATGGCCATACGCTTGGCAACTCTCTGCGGCGCATTATCCTCTCTTCATTGCCAGGCGCCGCCATCACCTCGGTGAAAATTGAGGACGTGCCGCATGAGTTCTCAACGCTCGCGGGCGTGAAGGAGGATATTGTCACCATTCTTCTTAATCTCAAAAAAGTGCGCATTAAGATGCACACGGATATGCCGCAAACGCTCACCCTTTCCGTAAAGGGCCCCATGAAAGTGACGGCATCTCACCTTGAGGCGCCCGGTCAAGTGTCCATCTTGAATCCCGACCAGCACATAGCGGAAGTTACCGACAAGAATACGAAGCTCGCGGTGACTATGACGGTAGAGCGCGGACTCGGTTTTGTGCCAAAAGAAACGTTGCAGAAAGAAAAAGTGGATGTGGGCACTATTGCGCTTGACGCGATTTTTACGCCCATTCGCCGCGTCAATTACGAAGTTGAAAATATGCGCGTTGGTGACCGCACCGATTTCAACCGACTGAAGATATTTATTCAAACCGATGGCACGATTTTACCTCGAGAAGCGCTTGAAAAAGCAATTGAAACGATGGTGGTACAACTCAAATCAATCATAGGATTTAAGGAAGAGGAAGCGCCCATGGCTGAAGTACATGCGAGCGAGGAGCCGATAGTGGAGCGCAAAGCGGCTGATACCGAGTTTCTGAAGACGCGCATTGAATCGCTTGAAATGTCGCCGCGCATTTTGAGCGCTCTTTCAAGCGCCAATATCCGCACGGTTGGGGGGCTCGTGCGCAAGCGCGAGGAGGACCTTCTTGAAATTGAGGGTCTTGGCCAGAAGGCAGTTCAGGAAATTAAGCGAATGTTAAGTGTCTACGGCGTAACACTGAAGTAAGAATACTCGGCGAAGAAGATATGAGACACCATGTAACAAAAAGAAAATTGGGAAGGACGCGGAAGCTGCGCACCCAGCTCATCCGTTCGCTCGCGCGCTCGCTCATTTTGCATGAGAAAATCAATACTACCGAAGCGCGCGCGAAAGAGCTTCGCCCGTTCATTGAGCGACTGGTAACCAAGGGTGCAGAAAATACTCCGACGGCAAGGAGGCTCATTTCTGCTCGGCTTGGCGGAGCGCAAGAGGAGACTAAAAAGCTCTGCGACAGCATTGCGCCCCGATTTCTGAAGCGGCAGGGCGGATACACGCGCATACTCAAAATACACTCGGGAGATGGGCGGGCGCTGGCGCAAATTTCATTTGTCGCGTAATCTTACGACAAATCCATGGAATCATATCGCATAAATGCCGCAGGAAAAAGATTGGGACGTATCGCAAGCGAGGCGGCGAACGCGCTCCAAGGAAAACATACCGTGGAGGTGCGTCGCGACCGGCTCCTTCCGATTATTCTTCATATTGAACACGCTTCCGATATGCTCATTGATTCTCGCAAACTTCGAGGTAAATCGTATGAGCGTTACTCGGGTTACCCGGGAGGACTTACGTTTGAAACCCTTGAAAAAATACTCGCGCGCAAAGGTCCCGAAGAAGTGCTCCGTCTTGCCATTTATGGCATGTTGCCGGATAATCGTCTTCGGCGTCAGCGCCTGAAGCAGGTCGTAATTACGAAATAATATGGCAGAAGATAGCAGATACATTGAAGCGGTCGGGCGGCGCAAGACGGCTACCGCGAGAGTTCGGATTACCAGGAGCTCGGACGCTTCCATTGTGGTGAATGGAAGGGAGTTTTTCACTTATTTTCCAACCGAAGACCTTCGCCGAAATGTATCCGAGGTGTTGACGAGCGAGAAGATTGGAGCGCATTTTCGCATTACCGTCGTGGTGAAAGGCGGCGGCACGGTTGCGCAGTCAATCGCGATTCGGCATGGTATCGCTCGCGCGCTCCTTGGATACAATCTGGAACTGCGCCCGGAGCTGAAGCAAGCCGGTTTTTTGAAGCGCGACCCTCGCATGAAAGAGCGCCGCAAATTCGGTTTGAAGAAAGCGAGAAAAGCGCCGCAGTGGGCGAAGCGATAGCGAGCACACTGCGGCGAGGAGGGGGGTCGGGGAAAAACGAAGATATTTCTATAACGGGAGAGTGTACCGTGATGTGGGAGGCGCCGCGTATGAAAGTTTTAAGCGCAATTCTGTGAACATCTATGAAAAAACCACATGATGACGAGCATGAGTCCGAGAACTCACCCCATGATATTGACCACGAGGGGGAGCGCGGGCATACATTAGAACCATCATTGGATGACCTGGACTTTGATGAACTCTCCGATGAGGAGTCACTGAAGAAACTGCGCAGCCGCCTCAAAATCTGTCTTGCGGAGCGTCAGGAATACCTTGATGGGTGGCAGAGAATGCGAGCCGATTTCGTGAATGCCCGCCGTGAAGAAGAAAGGCGTCGCGCGCAGTATGTTACGTTTGCGGAAGAATCGCTGATTGCCGATCTTGTGCCTGTTCTGGACAGTTTTGACCTTGCTATCGGCAATCGCGAGGCATGGGAAACGGCGCCCCAAACTTGGCGGGTTGGCGTTGAATCAATCCATGCGCAATTGCTTTCAATATTAAAGGCGCATGGCGTAGAGACCTTTAATCCGACCGGGGAATTGTTCGACCCCGCCATGCATATCGCCGTGGAGAGTATTCAAACGGAAGAGAGCGCAAAAAATCATACGATTGCGCGTGTGTTGCAGAGGGGTTATCGGCTTCACCAAAGAATAATCCGTCCTGCAAGCGTAACTATTTTTAGCGATGATACGTAAGCATAATCATTCATAAACTTATGGCGAAAATTCTTGGCATAGACCTTGGTACGACAAACTCCGCAATGGCAATCATTGAGGGAGGAGAAGCGCGCATTATTGAAAACGCAGAGGGCGCGCGGACGACCCCATCCATTGCGGCGCGTTCAAAGACCGGCGAGCTTATTGTCGGACTTCTTGCAAAACGTCAAACGGTGACCAATCCGCACAATACCGTCGTCGGCATCAAACGCTTTATGGGGCATCGGTTTGATGAGCCAGGTGTTGTAAAGGACCGCGAAACAGCGAGTTTTATCATAAAAGAAGGTCCTGACAAGGGCGTGCTCGTCGGTATGGGTGATAAAGAGTACCGCCCGGAAGAAATCTCGGGGATGATTTTACAAAAACTTAAGCGCGACGCGGAAACAAAACTGGGTGAGAAAATAACCGAAGCCATTATAACGGTGCCTGCTTATTTTAACGATTCCCAACGCAAGGCGACCAAGGACGCGGGTACGATTGCCGGTCTTGAGGTGAAGCGCATCATTAATGAGCCGACTGCCGCGGCGCTTGCATACGGATTTAACAAGAAAAAAGACGAAAAAATTGTTGTCTATGACTTCGGGGGCGGCACGTTTGATGTATCAGTGCTTGAGATAGGGGACGATGTCATTGAGGTGAAAGCAACGGGCGGCGATGGGCATCTAGGCGGGCGAGATATTGACCAAAAAATCATAAAATGGATAGCCGCTGAGTTTAAAAAAGAATCGGGCATTGATGTATCAAAAGATTCTCTCGCGCTCCAGCGGCTTGATGAAGCGGCGGAAAAGGCGAAAATTGAACTTTCCACCGCGACCGAGACGGAAATAAACATTCCTTTTATTACCTCCGATGCTACGGGTCCCAAGCACCTCCTGCTTAAAATAACCCGCGCAACGCTTGAGGAGTTGGTGCGGGAATTTGTTGAACGCGCGGCTGACATCGCAAAAAATACGCTCGCCTCCTCGTCTTTCAAAATGAATGAAATCAACGAAGTGATTTTGGTCGGCGGCCAGACGCGCATGCCGATGATTCAAAAATCGGTAAAAGAACTTTTTGGCAGGGAGCCACACATGGGGGTCAACCCCGATGAGGTGGTTGCGATTGGCGCCGCCATTCAAGCCGGCATTCTTCAGGGAGATGTGAAAGACGTACTTTTGCTTGACGTTATACCTCTTTCTCTAGGCATTGAAACCATGGGCGGGGTGGCGACAAAACTCATTGAGAAAAACACGACCATCCCGACTTCGCGCTCGCAGACATTTTCAACAGCCGCGGACAATCAGACGCAAGTGGAAATTCACATCGTGCAGGGAGAGCGGGCTATGGCGGCGGACGATAAATCACTTGGACGATTTATTTTGGACGGCATTCCGCCGGCAACGCGCGGGATGCCGCAAGTAGAGGTTACCTTTGACGTGGATGCCAATGGCATTTTAAACGTAAAAGCTAAAGACAAGACAACCAATAAAGAACAATCCATTCGCATTGAGGCAAGCTCAGGACTTACTAAAGAAGACATTGAACGAATGAAAAGAGATTCCGAAACGCATGCGCAGGAAGACCAGAAAAAGAAAGAGCTGGTTGAGGCGCGTAACGCCGCCGAACAACTGTACTATACCGCCGAAAAGGCGCTTAAGGATAATACGGGGGCAATTACAGATGAATTAAAAAATGCGGTGCAAGGGAAGATTGATGCGCTCGGGTCAGTTAGAAATGGCGAGGATATCACGGCGATTAAAAATGCCACCGATGAGCTCTCACGAGAGCTCCAGAAAATAGGCGAGCAACTCTCTCAAAAAAGCTCTGGAACGGCGACGGGCGCAAACGAGGGAAGCACGGGCGGAAGCGAGCAAAAGCCGCCTGAAGGAAATGCCCGCGATGCCGAATTTCGCGAGGGCGACGGAGATGAAGAGGCGCCCAAAGGATAACACCGATAACGCGAAAGGATAACATAACCAAAATCTGAGCGTCAACATGAAGATTCCCCGCGGCTCTGCCCGGCGATTATAGCAAGGTGACACCTTGCTACGACCTGCTCGTTGCATCGTGCTACGTTGCGGAGAAAAACACTTGAGGGTAGCTCACGGCAGTGCCCGCGCGAGGCTGTATAGTGGGAGCACGAACCATGGCAGAAATCCCTTTCGTACACCTCCACGCGCTCCTCGCTCGTCGAAATAAATATTTGTACGATATATCGTACACTTTTAATCGCGTAGCAAGCTAGGCGGTATTAACCACTGGCTCGACTTCACTCGGACGCTATTTTTTATCAAACACTCTTTTTATCAAACACTCGGTGTTTGATAAACCAGGACGCTATTTTTTATCAAACACTCGGTGTTTGATAAGTGTTTGATAAACCACATTACCGTGGTTGTGCACGGCGAGTGATTGACAAATAGTCTATTTTTGTAAGTCTTATCGGTAGACGTAGTTCAACTCAAGGCATTCATGCAAAGAATGCGGAGGAAACAGTTATGAGATTCGGATTCGTATTAGCACTCGCTCTCGAACTTTTCTCGTTTTTCTTGCTCGGTGGAGTTCTGTCTCCCGCGTTCGCTCAATCGCGGCACGACGAGCGCGGTCGCCACTATACGCCTCCACACCACTACCAACGAGTACCTTACGGGCATTACTATGCTCCCAGATGGGACTACTATCGGTATCCGAGCCGGGACTGGTTGGGATATCCATTAGGTCTCTACCCCTTTGTGCCGCCGCCCGTTATCTATCGCCCGCCTGTTTTCATTGTGCCGGCGCCACAGCCGCAGGTCTATATGGAGCGGCCGCAAGACCAATACTGGTACCGGTGTGAAAATCCGGATGGCTACTACCCGTATGTGCAGGAGTGTCTCGGAGGGTGGACGCGTGTCATACCAACGGCGCCCTCGCGACGATAGAAAAGAGAAAAACGGAAGAGAGAGCAAGAGGAGAAAGCTCATGAGACGTTTGACGAGACGATTCGCCAGAATGACTATCGCCGTGTTTATACTTTTCGCACTTACCAACTGCGCGGCCCAGGTACGGACGGGACCAACGGTAGCAGTCTACCCGGGAGACGCAAAGTCACCCATGGAATTTGAACAGAATGCTGCCTACTGCAAACAACAAGCAACGCTAAACGCCGGCGACCCGAATTCGGCTCAAGAAGCCCAGGCGGGAAGCGCAATCGGCGGAGCGATGCTCGGCGCTCTCCTTGGCGGCATCGCCGGTGGCGGGCGCGGGGCGGGCATTGGAGCCGCATCCGGTCTGTTTGCGGGAACACTCTACGGTAGCGGAAGCGCCTCTGCCGGCGCAACGCAGATCCAACAACGGTGGGACATACAGTACCAGGTCTGTATGTTCAACCTTGGCAACAAGGTCCCAGGCTTCCAAACAATGGAGCGGCCTGCGGCTCTCATGCCACCCCCGCCCCCGCCTTCATCGCCAATGAGATGCACGCAGACGGGTAAATACACCAAAACGCCTCAAGGCGACTTCGTAGCCGAATGCAAGTAGTGGCGAGTAGAAGTCGAGTGACGAGGTTGTATCCGACGGACAGGGAACTCCCCTGTCCGTTTTTTTTGCCTTTTTTGTGTCCACGGTCCCCCCATTCTCGTTTTTCGCAATTATGGTACAATACGCTCATGGCAAAGGACTACTACCACATTCTCGGTCTGCAGAGGAACGCCAGCAAAGAAGACGTCAAACGGGCCTTTCGCAAACTCGCGCACCAATTCCACCCCGACAAACAGGGTGGTAACGAGGCAAAATTCAAAGAGGTGAGCGAGGCGTACAGCATTTTATCCGATGAGAAAAAGCGTGCGGAGTACGATTCTTACGGGCATGTTTTTGGCGGCGGCTCGCAAGGCGCTGACGCGCGTGGTTTTGATTTTTCTGGCTTTCAGGGCGCGGCTGGATTTGAAGAGTTTGACCTTGGAAACATTTTTGGCGGGTTCAACGATATTTTCGGCGGAAACCGCGCAGAGGTGAGCCGTGGGCGCGACATTTCCATTGACCTTGAGATTTCTTTTCGTGATGCCGTTTTTGGCAGTGAGCGCAATATTCTTATAGCCAAACTCTCCACGTGTCTTGCCTGCACTGGAACGGGCGCTCAAAAGGGAAGTACAATGGAAACCTGCACGACCTGCAACGGCAACGGAAAAGTTCGCGAGACGCGCAATTCTATTTTGGGCACCTTCACCAATGTGCGAACGTGCAGTGTTTGCAACGGCTTTGGCAAAATTCCAAAAGAAAAGTGCTCATCGTGCCGGGGACTCGGCGTTCTGCGTAGAGAAGAGGAAATTTCTGTAACCATTCCTCCCGGACTGGATGAAGGAGAAGTTATCCGTTTGGGAGGAATGGGGGAAGCAATCGCGGGCGGCACTGCCGGGGACTTGTATGTGAAGGTGCATGTCATTCAGGACCCCGTGTTTCGCAAAGAGGGAAGTAATTTGGTTATGCCGCTTGATATCAAATTAACCGATGCGCTTATCGGGGCGGAGTATCCTCTCATGACCTTTGATGGCAAGATAACGGTTAAAATTCCGAGCGGCGTATCGTTCGGCGAGGTCTTGCGCATCCGCGGCAAAGGGGTGCCGATGGGCCATGGCAGGCGCGGCGACCTTCTCATTAAGCTGATTATCAAACTGCCGAACAAGCTTTCTCGCCACGCAAAAAAACTTCTTGAAGACCTGCGAGGAGAGGGGATTTAAGAAAGAAATCATGGAATCTACCACGACGGTCGGCGGGCTTATTTCGGGAAGTGTCGCAACTACGGTTGCCAATACCATCGGCTCTTTCTCACTCCCAATCGATATCACCGTAGTCCTCGTACTCTTTCTCGCGCTTTTTGGCATCGGGTTTCTATTGAAAAAAGGGCACTTCATTGGATTCATTGCCTCACTGTACTTTGCCATTCTCCTCTATCTTCGCGTACCCAACCTTGACCGCCTGCTCATATCAACGGGTACGCCGCTCTTTTCGTTCTTGTCCCACCTGCTCGTTTTCTTCCTATTTGTAGTTGTTGGCTTTGTTCTTATGCGGCAAATTGTCGCCGTTAATCCCTCCTATCGCTCGCTATTTCGGTTTCTGGAAATTGCGCTCCTCGCCGCAACTACCGCAGGACTTCTCATCGCTCTTTCCTATCACGTCATACCTCTCGCGTCCTTGTATGACTTTGCCCCAATGATTGACCGTTTCTTTGTAGAGAGCAACTACTTCTTCTGGTGGCTTCTCGCTCCGCTTTTCGCTATCATTATTACTACCCGCCGATAAACTAATCTACCGTATGCAGGAAATATCCTTTGAGAGCTTACCGGAGTTTGATAATCATAAATTAATTACTTTTCTTTCGGACCAATCTGTCGGGCTAAAGGCATTTGTAGCAATCCATAATGATACGATTGGCCCCGCCATGGGAGGCACGCGCATGTGGCAATTTGCCTCCGAAACAGAGGCGCTTCGGGACGCGCTCAATCTTTCAAAAGCGATGACCTATAAGTGCGCGATGGCCGGTGTGAAATTTGGTGGAGGGAAAGGAGTCATTATCGCGGACCCAAAAAGTAAGAATAAAATAGACCTTCTCCGTAGCTATGTACGTCTTGTGGGGGATTATTTCGGTCCGAGGTTTAGAACGGGAACTGATGTGGGTATTACTGATGAGGATATACAGGCGGTAAGTGATAACAATCAGTATCTAGTTGGTGTATTGGACAACAGGCTTTTTCGGCGTCAGTCGGACAAATTAAGCACGTCAAAAATAGCTGCGCTTGGCGTCCTATACGGGATTCGGGGCGTATTTGATAACGCGTTTGGCGACACGAATCTTGAAAACAGGAGATTTGCAATAAAGGGCCTTGGTAAGACCGGGTCCGAGCTGACTCGGCTTATTATAGACGCGGGTGGCGAGGTGGTCGCCGCTGATGTTGATGAGGCAAAGGTTGCCAAAATTACAAAGGAATTACCGAGTGTTCGTATTGTAACCCCAGAGAAAATACATTCGGAAAAAGTTGACGTCTTCTGTCCCTGTGCGCTTGGTTGCGATTTTGACGATGTCACGGTTAAAGAGTTGCGTTGTAAATTTATCGTCGGTGCCGCTAACAACCAACTTGCGACGTCTAGTGCGGGAGATAGCATTTGGAAAGCGGGTATTCTCTATGCCCCTGACTATGTGGTGAATTCCGGAGGACTTATAAATGTTGCAGACGAATTAGAGCCCGATGGTTACCATAAAGACCGCGTGCTTGCGCGTACGCGCGCGATTAAACAAACGGTCGAGCGGATTGTTGAGCGCGCAAAAAAACAAAACCAGTCCACACATCGCATTGCCGACCAAATGGCTGAAGAAATTTTCAAAGGAAAATGAAAGCATACCCGCGTCTTTCAGAAAAACAAATACTTCAGCAGTTTAAAACCAAGAACTCTGCTTTTTGGAACAAGGTCAAAAATGACCGCGTATTGGATATCTTCCACCGCGCCGCGCTCAATGTGCCCGCATATAGTTCTTTCTTGGCTAAGCACAACATTTCTCCGTCAAACATCAAAACGCTTAAAGACTTTGAGGGCATCCCCTCATTGAGTAAAAAGAATTACTTGCGGAAGTATCCCTTTAAGGACTTGTGCTGGAAAGGAGACCTCGTAAAACCAATTGTATATACCGCCACTTCCGGTTCCACCGGTGAGCCGTTTTACTTCCCTCGGGAGTCTCGTCTTGATTGGGAATATTCGGTGCTTGCGGAACATTTTTTAACTATCAGTTCATCCAAAAGTGAAGGTCCTGTACTCTTAATTGTTGCATTTGGGATGGGAGTTTGGATAGGAGGTGTCTTTACCTATCAAGCGTTTGAAATCGCAGGCAAGCGTGTCGGAAATATTTCCATCATAACGCCTGGCATAAACAAAAAAGAAATATTTCACGCGCTAAAGTTTTTAGCGCCAAATTATGCGGAGGTGATTCTTGCCGGCTATCCTCCATTTCTAAAAGACATCGTTGACGAAGCGTCGGATAACAAGGTGAATTTTAAAAAAATGTCCGTTCGGTTTCTTTTTGCCGCGGAATCGTTCAGTGAAAAATTTCGCGATTATCTCGCGAAAAATGTGGAGCTTGGCAATCCATATTTGGACACATTCAATATCTATGGAAGCGCCGACCTCGGCGCAATGGCATTTGAAACGCCCACAAGCATTCTGATTCGGCGGCTTTCCCTGGAGAACAAAAAACTTTTTGCCGATATCTTTTCTTCCATTAAAAAAATTCCAACTCTTGCGCAATACAATCCCCATTTCATTAACTTTGAAGAGCAGAGCGGGGAGATTTTTGTTACCGCCGACAACACCCTGCCGCTTGTTCGGTATGCGATAGGAGATTCCGGTGGTGTTCTCACATTTTCAGAAATGCAAAACCATCTTCTTGAGAGCGGTATCAATCTTAAAAAGGAAGCTGAGAAAGTTGGCATCAAATGTCTTTATGAGCTCCCATTTGTCTTTGTCTATGAGCGAAAAGATTTTTCAACAACGCTCTACGGTCTGCAGATTTATCCCGAGCACATCCGAGAGGCGCTCCTGAATCCGGGCATAAGCCCATATCTCACCGGCCGCTTTACGGCACTCACTAAATTCAACCGCAGTCAGAATCAATATCTTGAAATACACATTGAACTTCAGCATAAGAAAAAAGTGTCCGGGCAATTAAAAAAACGTGTTTTGGATCAAATTGTGACGGCCCTCCATCTCAAAAATTCAGAATTTCGGGAACTGCATAGCCACCTCGGAAAGCGCGCCCTCCCAAAAATTGTCTTCTGGCCCGCCGAACACCCTGCGTACTTCAAGCCGGGCATTAAACAAAAATGGGTAATTAAATAGAATATGAATAATCGCGATGCAACATCGTGGCACGCAATACTTGCATCCATTGCAGAGCTTGATGCATATGAGAAACGAGGGGTAATTTTAGTGGATGAAACGGAGCGGAATCTGGAGGAACTTTTCCTTCTGCGAAATCCGCGGTTTAAATTTGATAAAAATTATCAAGGCGAGTTGCGAGCATTTCAAGAAAAGTATCGTGATGAAAAATTTGGTACATGGTTTTATTTTCCCTGGAACAACAACGCCGTCCGCTATTTCCCTGAAAACCTCCATCTTGAGCTTCGCACCGGACGCAACAAATATCTTATCACCGAGGAGGAACAGATGCAGTTTTACCATTCAACCGCTGTCTTCCTTGGCATGAGCGTGGGGAGTCATATTGCAATCGTGATGACCATGACTGGCGGGAGTCGCCACGTGAAGCTTGCTGATCCGGATATTCTTTCAGGCGATAACCTGAATCGTATCCGCCTTGGTTTTCAAAATGTCGGCATATCAAAGGCAATTCTCGTGGCGCGGAAGATTTTTGAAATAAATCCCTATGCAACCGTTGAACTCTATCCGGACGGCATGACTGATACAAACTACAGAGACATTTTGAAGGACGCTGATATTGTCTTTGAAGAGATGGATAACCCGTACTGGAAACTCCGTGCGCGTGAACTTGCCAAAGAACGCAGTATTCCGGTCGTCATGGGTACCGATAACGGCGATGGCGCTATTGTAGACGTGGAGCGCTTTGATGTAAACCCAAAACTCCCGATATTGAATGGCCTTATCGGAAAAATGAGTGCGGAGCAATTAAAAACGATGAAGCCAAGCGACCTCCCGAAGGTTGCAGGAAAAATTGCCGGTGCCAGCTTGGTGGTTCCGCGCATGCTTCACTCGGTAAGCGAGGTAGGGAAGTCAATCTACTCATGGCCACAGCTTGGCACCGCGGCAAACATGTGCGGTTCGCTCTGCGCGTATCTCGCCCGCCGCATCATCCTCAAAGACAAGAAAATCAAATCCGGCCGCTACTCGGTAAACCCCGATGCCATCTTTGAAGCCGGCTACCGTCTAAATTTCTTTTCCCGCAAATGGGCCTTTCTCAAATTCATCCGCACCATGTCAAAATAAACAAGAGTCGTTTTTGACAGGCAGTTGCGCCACAGACGACAGCAACATACAATTCATGGAAGAAGGGTGGCGTGCAATGAAATGGGTCTGCTCCAAAGATATTAAGCAAATTCTCAAAATGGCGATTTTATCCCCCTCGGCACACAACAGTCAGCCGTGGAAATTCAAAGTGAGCGGGGATAGGGTTTCAGTGTATCTAGAGCTTTCGCGAATGCTCTCTGCAAGTGACAAGCATCAGCGACAAGCTTTTGAAAGCGTTGGGTGCGCCATTTATGCACTGTTTGTTGTAGCCGGGGCACATGGACACAATCTGGATATCATATCCAATGCTTCTGCTTAATAAGTGGCTTAATGCAAGTACCAGAGAGCCCACGAGATTTTTTATACATTGGCTATCTATAGTTTTAAGTATAAAATATAACCAATGACCGAAGACATAGAAAAGATTATTGCGATGGCCTTGTATGCTCCATCAGCACACAACAGTCAGCCGTGGAAATTCAAAGTGGATGGGAAGAAGATTTTTGTATATTTAGAGCCATCCAGAATGCTTTCTGAGAGTGATAAGGAACACCGACAAGCTTTTGAAAGCATTGGTTGTGTAGTCAAGGCAGTTGAGATTGTCGCATCACATTATAATTACAGTACAGCTACTTCTTATATTGGAAGAACGACCGATGATTTCCTTGCCGTCGAGATTATTTTTGATAAAAAGATCACTAATGAAGAAAGGGATAGTCTTGCACTACTATTGCCAAAAAGAATAACTAATCGATATCCATATGAAAAAACCCCTTTACCGCCCTCTTTTGTTGAGAGATTAAAACTTTTTAATACAGAAGAAATTCATGTTGATTTGATAGCAGAGAAAAGCCTTAGAGATAGAATTGCGGATATCACCCTCAAGGCAATGATTGAGACACTAGACAATAAGGGTTTTAGAAAAGAACTTTCTCAATACGTCAAATCAAATGTTTCAAGCTCTAAAATCGGAATCCCTGCTTATGGAATGGGTATTCCTACTCCAGTGTCATTTTTTGTGCCAACTTTAATACGATTCTTAAACATTAGTCGACTAAATAAGCGAAAGGATGAGAAGCTTTTGAAGGAAGGTACCCCTGCTTTTATTGTTATCAGCTCAGTTGACAATCCGGTTTCTTGGATGAAAGTTGGGATGACATATTTACATATAGCTCTTCTTGCTGAGCAAAATGGGCTTAAAACGGCACCGTGGACAGCTCCAATTGAGACAAGTTCTTACCACAAAGAACTCCGGCAGCTTCTTGACCTCAAAATGCGACCACAACTTTTGACGCGAATTGGTTATACTAAAAAGGTGACTAGACCAGCTCCTCGTCTCCCTTTACACGTTATCTTAGAGAGTTAAAAGATGCAGGCATTTTCGAACATCGATTTACTCTCTGTAGCAATTGCAATCGCGGGTATTGGTATTCTTGGTGTTGTTGTTTACTTGAATGACAGAAAAAGTATCACCAACCGGACTGTTTTTGCTTTTTCGAGTGCTGCCATACTTTGGAGCTTATTCAACTACTTACATCTTCAGTTGAATGACCACTTTCTTGCCCTTTGGTTTCTTCGAATCCATGGACTTTTTGCAGTCTTTTATACCTTCTTCCTCTATAGACTTTTCGTCATTTTCCCGGAACAAAAATACTCCTTTGGGCACGTACACAGATACTTTCTTACCCCTTTTGTGATAGGCGTTTCCTTGCTTACTCTTACTCCTCTTATTTTTAAAAATATCAATTCTTTCACTCCTGACGGACGTATTGCAGGAATTAGTGTCGGTCCCGCAATCCCTATTTTTGGATTAACGATATTTTTTCTGGTTGTCGCGGGATTTATTTCGTTGATAAGAAAAACTTTTTCTATTGAACATAGGCTAGAGAGAGAAAACTTCATCTTGGTTTTAACAGGCGGGACTATAACATTTATACTTCATATAATATTTAATCTCATTCTGCCAGGGGCTTTTAATAATCCGAGGTTCGTACCGCTTGGGGCTGTTTTTATTTTTCCATTTATACTTTTCACTTCCTATGCTATTCTTAAAAATAAACTTTTTAATGTAAAAGTCGCCGGTGTTTCCATTCTTGTCTTTGCACTTGCTGTGGTGACTTTTGCTGAGGTTGTTTTTGCAGGAAATAACATTGGGCTCCTTATCTTCAGAGGCACGGTTTTTGTTCTCGTCCTTGCCTTTGGCATTCTTCTTATCCGCGGGGTTCTACGAGAAGTGGAACAGCGGGAATATATTCAGATGCTGGCGAAAGACCTTTCAAAAGCGAATTCGCGATTGCGGGAGTTGGACCAGCAGAAGTCGGAGTTTATCTCCATCGCCTCTCACCAGCTCCGAAGCCCTCTCACGGCTATCCGCGGCTATGCCTCGCTCATCCTTGAGGGTTCGTATGGCAAACTGCCTGCTGGAGCGGAAGAAGCGGTGCGCCGCATCGCGGATACGGGCCAGCAAATGGTGTATTCCGTTGAGGACTTCCTGAATGTTTCGCGCATAGAGCAGGGGAGAATTAAGTTTGAGCCTATGACGCTTGACCTGCGCGAACAGCTTGAAAAGGTGGTGCACGAGCTTGGACCAGTTGCGGAGAAGAAGGGCATCAAACTTACCTACGACTTTGAACAAAACCAAAGGTACCAAACAAAAGCCGATGAAGGAAAGTTGCGGCAGGTTTTTGCCAATCTCATTGACAACTCCATCAAGTACACCCCCAAGGGCTCGGTGCATGTGAATTTGAGACGAGCAGGCAATAAAATCCTGACTTCAATATCGGATACGGGAGTGGGCATGTCAAAAGAAACGCTCGGCAAGCTCTTTTCCAAATATATCCGCGCGGAAAACGCCAGCCGCACCAATGTGGGCGGCACCGGCCTCGGTCTCTACGTTGCCAAAAACTTTGTGGAACTTCACGGCGGCAAAATCTGGGCTGAATCCGACGGGGAAGGCAAGGGCTCGCGGTTCTTTGTGGAGCTTGGCGCGGGTTAATTGACTCCCGGAAGGCATCAGTTTTAGGTTTGAGATATAGGGTCTCGTTCAATCATTTGCTAATCTAAGCTTTGTCGTGGTATACTGCGCGCATGAGAAGCATTATCCAATTTCAAATTTCTGAAAGCGAGGGGGGCTATGCTGCAGAGGGTGTAGGTGTCCCTATTGTAACTCAGGGGGATACGCTTGACGAGCTCGCCTCAAATATTCTTGAGGCGGTTGGGTTGTATATAGAAAGCGAAAATCTTGCAGAACTCGGCTTCTCTACTACTCCGTCAGTGCTAGTAAACTTTGAACTTCCTACGCTTGCGCATGCCTAAACCAAAGCGGCTTTCAGGAACGGACGTCATTCAAATATTTATACAATTCGGTTTTGCGGTTGAAAGCCAACGAGGAAGCCATGTGAAGCTCGCGCGTCCTGCGAAGGATGGAAAACAAATACTCCTCATCTCAAATCATAAAGAGCTAAAAACAGGGGCAGTGGTCGGGATATTCAGACAAGCTTTACGGTATATTCCAGAGTCAGAACTTCGAAAGTATTTTTATACTGATTAATTGGAAACAACCGCTATTGGCAATTTCATTTATTCAGATAGCCGCACCAATGTGGGCGGCACCGGCCTCGGTCTCTACGTCGCCAAAAACTTTGTGGAGCTCCATGGCGGCCGCATTTGGGCTGAATCCGACGGGGAAGGCAAGGGCTCGCGGTTCTTTGTGGAGCTTGGAGCCAGGCAGTCACCGAGTTGCTCCTAGTGCCTCACATTCTAGGAAATGTGGTAGGAGGTATGGGATATCCACACCCTACCAGTTACTCCCATTTACTCCAATTTCAGCCGTGGTAGAGTTATTCCATGTCTAAAAATAAAATCCTCATTGGATGCGCGGTTTTGATTGTTGCCGTTCTTGGCGTCGTGTTTGCGTTTACTCAAGGAGATAAAACAAGTACGGGCATCCCAGCGCGTGAAAAGCCGTTGCAAGTTGGCATCATTCAGAATATTAAAACGCTTGATGCCGCAGTGGATGGCTTTAAACTCGGTCTTACGGAAGCAGGCTACAAAGAGGGTGTTGACATTGTGTACCAGTATCAGAGCGCTGATGGAAATATTGATAAAATAAAACAAATTGCTGACGAGTATATTGCCCAGGATGTTGACCTAATTTTGACAATTACCCCCAGTCCCGCAAGAGTAGCCCTGGAAAGAACCAGATTGGCGGGGAAGCCCATCCCTATTGTGTTTACTCACGGAGTGGCGGTTGTGGAGAGCGGATTGGTAGAAAGCTATAAATCGTCGGGAAACAACTTGACAGGCGTCGTTCCGGATGAGCCTAATCTTATGGCAAAAAAACTGGAATTTTTGAAGCAAATCAATCCGGCGACAAAGAAAGTTGGGGTATTCTATACTTCTAAGCAGGAAAATCCGGGAACAATATTAGTACTTAAGGTAATGCATGAGAAGGCGCCGTCGCTTGGCATTGAGATAGTTGAATATGACCTTAAAACCCCTGCATCACCGGAATCAACCGTTGTTATGCAGAGAACTGCAGATGCCATAAAGCCTGGAGAAGTAGACGCAATCCTGACTATCCCTGACACCGCCGTCAATTATAAAGACAACCCTGATATTCTGATAGAAATTGGACGGAAACTTAAAATACCAATTCTCTTCATCACCACACCGCAAGTTCTCAAAGGGGGTCTCTTTTCGTACAGACAGGATGACGTGGCATTTGGAAAACAGGCGTCCGTGCTGGCGGATAAGATATTCCGAGGAACGCTTCCGGCAGATATTCCTCTTGAATTGGCAAACAAGTATATCCTTGTTATCAATCTAAGAGTGGCCAAGGAGCTCGGTCTTACCATTCCGCCTTCAATGCTTTCTATTGCGGACCAAGTAATTCCCGCCGACCAACCTGCTCCATAGTGTTAAATTAGTGAGATAGAGTTTAAGGTGCCTTAACGGTCTGGAAGTAGCGCTTCCAGACCGTTAAGGCAATAAGATTCGCGATTCTTTGTGGAGTAGGGCATGCTAGGCTTCCGCGAGAGTAGCCATTCTGATACACTTTGCCTATGGCAGAAGAGAGAAAGCGGCTTTTGACGGGACTTCAGCCGTCGGGGCAGTTGCATATCGGAAATTACTTTGGAGCGCTTAAGCCTTTTGTAGACCTCTATGGGGACTACGAGAGTTTTTTGTGTGCGGTCGATTATCATGCGCTTACAACAGTGCGCGACCCCGCCGTGCTCAAAGCAAACACACTTGCCATTGTACGCGACTATCTTTCTGCGGGCGTAGACCCTGCGCAGGCAGTTATATTCAAGCAATCCGAAGTACCGGCGCACACCGAGCTCGCATGGATATTTGAATGTCTTGTGACGGTACCGTTCCTCCTGCAGGCGCATGCGTACAAAGATAAAATAGGGAAAGGACTTGAGGCGAATGCGGGGCTTTTTAACTACCCAATGCTTATGGCGGCAGATATTTTGCTCTACGATGCGGATATCGTGCCGGTTGGAGAAGACCAGCGACAACATGTGGAATACGCGCGCGAAGCGGCGGGAAAGTTTAATAACGCCTATGGTCACACATTCACTGAACCGAAAGAAAAAGTGTATGAGGGCGTCGGCATTGTCCCTGGCACGGACGGCAAGAAAATGAGCAAGAGCTACCGCAACACTATTCCGCTTTTCGGCACGAAAGACGAGATTTCAACCGCGGTGATGAGTATTGTTACGGATTCAAGCGGCGAGCGCCCCGAAAATGTATTCGCCATCCACCGCCTTCTTAAATCTGAAAGCGAGCTTGAAGGGTTGTACCGAGCAAACATCGGCAACTATAAAACGCTTAAAGAAGCGCTTGTTGAAGACTTTGATGCGCTCGTGTCGCCAATGCGCGAGAGACGCCATGACATTACTGATGAGGAAGTTACCCACGTGCTTGCCGAGGGCGGGGAGAAAGCGCGCGCGATTGCCGAGAGAAAAATGGCGGACATACGAAAGAAAATCGGTGTGCGGTAGAGATTATGATATATCATAATATTAACGAAGAAAACGATTTGTTTCATTTCTTTCAATAGAATCTGATTTAAAAGAAAACCATGGAACAAAGAACTCTAATTGTAGATTTGCACGAGCGTGTTGATACGGAAGTAACTATCGCGGGCTCCGTTGACGTGCGCCGAGACCACGGCAAGCTCATATTTCTTGATATTCGCGACCGAAGCGGTAAGGTGCAAGCGGTTGCATTACCTCTTCATGGAGATGCGCACAAAGTGGCGCATGAGCTGCGGCCGGAGTGGGTAATAGAGCTCACCGGCAAGGTACATAAGCGGCCGG
The DNA here is from genome assembly GCA_964348955.1 of uncultured Candidatus Saccharibacteria bacterium. Taxonomy (GTDB): domain Bacteria; phylum Patescibacteriota; class Minisyncoccia; order Phycocordibacterales; family 2-01-FULL-51-21; genus 2-01-FULL-51-21. The sequence continues at coordinate 18,775 of CAYGEN010000005.1, forward strand.
AGAAAATGGTAAACGCAGATGAATATAACGGAGATATTGAGCTTGAGGCCATAGTGTTTAAGATTTTATCCAAAGCACACGAGCTGCCGTTTGAGCTCGGCACCGACGTTAATTTGGACACATATCTTGACTATATGCCACTCACTCTTCGGAGCGAAAATGTTCGAGCTGTGTTCAAGGCACAGGAGACGATTATTGACGCATTCCGCACTTCATTAAAGAAAGAGGGATTTACCGAGTTCCAAGCACCCGCAATTGTGGGCGGTGACGCGGAAGGCGGCGCAGAGGCGTTTCAAGTGGATTATTTTAATGACCACCTCGCCTATCTTGCCACGAGTCCGCAGTTCTATAAGCAGATTATGGTCGGTGTCTACGAGCGCGTTTTTACGACACCCAAGGTTTTCCGCGGCGAAAAGCACGCGACCCCTCGCCACCTAAACGAATATTCTTCGTTGGATTTTGAAATGGGGTTTATTAACGACCACCGAGATGTCATGGCAGTGCTTGAAAAAACTGTACGATATATCGTACACATTTTTTTGGAGGAGCACGGTGCGTTATTGGAACACTTCAAGACGAGCGCTCCTCTCATCGCGAGCGAGCCCTTTCCTGTATTGAAACTGCGCGAAGCGCAACGCATTCTCGGCGCGTCCGAAGAGCCTGACTTGGAGCCCGAGCAGGAGCGAGCGCTTTGCGAATGGGCGGCACAAGAACGCCGTTCAGATTTTGTGTTCGTCACACACTACCCAGTTTCTAAGCGTCCATTTTACTCCTGCGAGGATGAAGCAGACCCGGGTTTTACTAAAAGCTTTGACCTGCTTTTTCGTGGCTTGGAAATTACGACGGGCGGGCAGCGCATTCACGACTACGATACGCTGGTCACGAAATTGCTTGAGCGCAAACTTGACCCTGAAAAATTTTCCTATTATTTGCAGGCGTTTAAATACGGAATGCCACCGCATGGCGGCTCGGCGACCGGTCTTGAGCGCTTGACCTCGCGCCTGTTACGTATTCCGAATGTAAAGAGGGCGACTCTTTTCCCGCGCGACATGCACCGCATAGATACCCGCCTCTCCTCTATGAGGGAGGGAGAAGCGTCAGAATAGCTTACGGACGCGCGTCTATGGGTCAATGCAGAGCTTGGAGAGGTATTCTGATTACAAAAATGGAATGGAAAAAACCGCGTATACCGTCAAGATAAACGCATTTGAAGGACCGCTTGACCTCCTTTTGACGCTTATCGAAAGTCGTAGGCTGCATATCAACGACATTTCTCTATCGGCGGTCGCCGACGACTATCTCATATATGTGCAATCGCAAGGTGAGCTTCCCATTGCAGAAACCGCAAATTTCATTTTAGTTGCGTCAACACTGTTGCTCATAAAATCTAAATCACTCCTACCTGTGTTGGAGCTTACCGAAGAAGAGCAGGGGAGTATTGGCGACCTTGAAAGGCGGCTCAAGCTCCATAAACTTTTTAAAGATATCTCTATTCTCGTCCAAAGCCGCTTTGGCAGAGAAGGGTTATTCCCCCGTTCCCCCACGCACACAGAATTGCCAATTTTTTCGCCTGATAAGAAGATGACTTTGCCCGCGCTCTCACAAAGCATCCTCGTGGTCGTGGCTCGGCTTCCACGCAAAGTATTTATGCCTAAAGCGATAGTTGAAACAATTATGACTCTTGAAGAAATGATTGACCGCCTTGCCGGCCGTGTTACCTCGGCGCTTCAAACAAACTTCCGCGATTTTGCGGGGGTAGGGAGGGCAAAAAGAGGAGAGATTATCTTGAGCTTTCTGGCGCTTCTTGAGCTTGTTAAGCGCGGCATTGTCTCCGTAACGCAGGACGAGCATTTTAAAGACATTTCCATTAAGAGCGACTCGGTTGGTACGCCACATTACCACTAGTGAAAGGTGCGCACTAACGCGAGGTTGCAGAACGCCAGTATTTCTAATACGCTATACCATTAAGCTCTGCGGGTACGGTGGAGCCGAAACGTGATTCATTTAATGAAAACAAGGAAGATATGAACAATAGTTTGAGGCGAGAATGTAATAATATAAGTGTTCTATGCGGGCTTTTTGATTAAGACTGCTCCAAACCAGATGGAACTTTCAAAGAAAATTGAGGCGTTGTTATTTTTTCGCGCCGAACCAATGGGCCACAAAGAGCTCGCCAAGCTCTTAGTCGCGAGTGAGTCGGAAATTAGGGAAGCGGTTACCCTACTCAAAGAGACGCTTGTCGGCCGCGGCATACAACTAATGGAGAAGGATGGCGAGATGGAACTGCGGACGGCTCCCGAGGCGAGCGAATTCATAGAAAAATTACGAAAAGAAGAATTGACGCGCGATCTCGGTAAAGCGGGCGCTGAAACTCTCGCGGTTGTGCTGTATCAAGGCCATTCAACTCGCGCGGAGATTGATTATATACGTGGCGTGAACTCTACATTTATTTTAAGGAATCTCTTGATTCGCGGACTGATTGAGCGAGTGTCCAACCCAAAGGACCAAAGAAGTTTCGTCTACCGTCCGACTTTTGACATTCTTGCGCACTTGGGCGTGAAAAATGTGTCTGAGTTACCTGATTTTGATGCAGTTCGGCGTGAAATTGACAAATTTGCCGAGACGGAAGGCGAGACTCTCGGACATAACGAATAAATTCATGGACGAAACACCCGGATATTTAAAAAATTATCGAGATTATGCGCGTATATATATATTGCTCGCGTTAGCCGGTTGCATCGGTTTTACGGTCATGATATTTGCCTATGTACCTGGTTTTTTGGCACCGAGGACTCCACATGCCGAACCCATAGTATTGGGAGATGAGATTGAAGCTCCCACAGAGAATCCTTTTTCCAAAATATCAATAGAGGCTGGAGCCGCCATAGTATATGACGTAAATCGAAAGTCTATACTTTACGGAAAAAACACCAATGTCCAGCTTCCCCTTGCCTCGCTTACAAAGCTCATGACGGTACTTGTCGCGACGGAGTATTTATCCAGTGAAAATATGGTCGCTATTGGGGCATCTGCAAACCTCGATGACTTTAATACTGTTTTCAATGAGGGCGATCGCTGGAAATTTAAAGATCTCGTTGACCTTACGCTTGTCATCTCGTCTAACCGAGGTGCACAAGCTCTCGCCAACGCCGCTTCGGGGGCTTTCCAGGCCAAAAATAGCATTGAATCAGGCACGCTCCTTATGCCAAAGACTTTCACTGAAAGTATGAATGACAAGGCGAGGGAACTCGGTTTAAGTCAAACGTACTACCTTAACCCAACGGGACTTGATACCAATGCAGAAGTGGCAGGAGGTGTCGGATCTGCGTACGATACGGCGCTCCTCCTCTCGTATTTGATAGAACATGTGCCACACACCATTGAAGTTACCCGCTATCCGTCAGTAACCGTAGCAACGCCCGAAGATGCTCACTTCCGGGCGCAAAACACCAATGCCGATATCGGAATAATACCCGGACTCATTGCCTCAAAAACGGGGTATACTAACCTTGCCGGTGGCAATCTCGCAATCGCATTTGACGCAGGTATTGGACACCCGGTTATTGTCGTCGTTCTTGCTTCTACGCAAAGTGGCAGATTCAGCGACGTGAGAAAGCTCATAGAGGCAAGTCTTGCATGCCTTGAGAGCGATTGTGCCGCTTTGCCTACGGAAACAGATAACTCCGTATCATGATTGTTGATGTAATAAAAGTCATTTTCCCCGCGACGCTTGCATTCTGCATTGGTATCGCGATGACGCCCGCGCTTACGCACTATCTCTATAAATACAAAGCGTGGAAAAAGAAAGTGCGCACCACAACCATAGACGGCAGAGAAGCGGTGATATTTGGCGAGCTTCATAAAGATAAAGAAGTGGGGACGCCGCGTATGGGCGGTATTATTATCTGGCTCTCGTCATTTATCACCATCGTTGGGATTTGGTTTGTTGCCAAGCTTTTCCCAAACGATGTATTCTCAAAGCTTGATTTCTTAAGTCGAAGCCAGACATGGATACCGCTCTTTACTCTTATGGCGGGATCTCTGGTCGGACTGATTGACGACATCCTTGAAGTATCCGGGAAAGGGGGGCACATCGCGGGCGGACTTTCACTTAAAAAACGCTTGGTCATTGTTGCCCTCATTGCCCTTTTTGTCGGATGGTGGTTCTACGCAAAGCTTGGAGTGAGCACCATCACGCTCATCTCCGGTGCAACAATTTCTCTCGGCGTTTTCTTTATTCCATTTTTCATGTTAGTCGTGCTCGCGCTCTACGCGAGCGGAGTTATTGACGGTCTTGACGGTCTGGCGGGGGGCATTTTTGCGATTATCTTTCTCGCCTATACCGGCATTGCCATTCATCAAGGCCAGATAGATTTAGCCGCGTTTTCTGCAACCATCGCCGGCGCGACACTCGCGTTCTTGTGGTTTAACATTCCTCCGGCACGGTTTTACATGTCGGAAACAGGCACCATGGGGCTCACCATTACGCTCGCCGCAGTCGCCTTTATGACCGATTCTCTCGGAGACGGGCATGGAGTCATTGCGCTTCCCATTATTGCGTCGGTCCTTCTCATGACCTTGCTTTCTATCGTTATACAGGTTCTTTCAAAAAAATTCCGAAATGGGAAAAAGGTATTTCGCATCGCGCCAATTCATCATCACTTTGAGGCTATTGGGTGGCCGCCGTATAAAGTGACCATGAGATTTTGGGTACTCGGCATTATTTCCGCGCTTATCGGAGTGATTGTCGCTTTTTTACCTTAGTTCACCCGTACAATTTTTTTGAAATGAATTCCATGCAACCTCGCACTTTTGACAGGGTTTTCCTAGGCGCGACTATTGTGCTTGTGGTCGTAGGGTTTATTGTTTTTACCTCGGCATCACTTGGGCTGTTAGCACGTCCAAATGAAGCAAGTTTTGCGGTCATCGCATTCAAACAAGCCTTTCTCGGTATTGGCTTGGGGAGCCTTGCGCTCCTCATCATGTTGCACATTAACTTCCGCGTATTGCAAAAATATGCCTTTTACATTTTCGTCGTGTCGCTCGGGCTTACCGCACTCGTATTCGTTCCCGGCGTGGGTTTTTCTTCAGGCGGCGCGGCACGTTGGATACATCTTGGCTCACTATCGTGGCAACCTGCAGAATTTTTGAAACTTGCGTATGTGCTCTATTTAGCGGCAATCCTTGCAAGCGCGCGAACTAAAGTGAGGGAGTCGCGCTACGGAATTCTGCCATTTGCCATTATAACGGCACTCGTTAGTATCCTTATGCTTTTACAGCCGGATACCGGCACCTTTATTATTATTTCTACGGCCGGACTTGCCATGCTCTTTTCTGCCGGTATACGTTTTCGCGATGCGCTCATTATTATGGTTGCGGGAATACTTGTTCTTGGAATGCTTGCATATTCCCGACTGTATGTGCGCGATCGTATTATGACTTTTCTTGATCCGTCGCGCGATCCGCAGGGTTCCAGCTATCAGCTTCAGCAGTCGCTGATTGCCATAGGTTCGGGCGGATTTTCAGGACGCGGCCTCGGACAGAGTGTCCAGAAATTTAAATACCTTCCCGAGCCGATAGGGGATTCGGTCTTTGCGGTTGCCGCGGAGGAATTTGGATTTATCGGAGGCGTTTTTCTTATCGGCCTATTTCTCTTCCTTGGTCTGCGCGGTCTTAGAATCGCTTCACAAACGCCGAATGTCTATGGTGGACTTGTGTGCGTCGGCGTTGTTATACTGATTCTGTCACAGTCGTTTGTTAATATCGCCTCAATGATGGGCGTTTTGCCTCTTACGGGAGTGCCCATGCTCTTTGTGAGCCATGGGGGCACCGCGATGTTTTTTGCGCTCGCCGAGATAGGTATCATTCTTAATATTTCACGATATCGGAGAATAAACGCATAGTTATGAAAATTCTATTTACCGGCGGAGGAAGTGGGGGACACTTTTATCCGATTATTGCCGTTGCTGAAGAATTAAACACCGTGGTTATGGAACGCAAGCTTCTCGCGCCAAAACTCTACTATGCGGGGCCAACGCCATTTGATGAGGAAGCGCTTTTTAAGAACAATCTGACCTTTATACAAAGTCCGGCGGGGAAAATGCGTAGATACTTTTCTCTCTTGAATTTTTTTGATTTATTTAAAACCGCTCTTGGTGTGATTAAGGCGCTGTTCCAAGTATTCATACTCTACCCCGATGTTATTTTTAGCAAAGGAGGGTATGCCAGTTTTCCAACGGTATTTGCCGCAAAACTTTTTCGAATTCCACTCATCATTCATGAATCCGATTCAGAGCCCGGAAAGGTTAATGCATGGGCGGGGAAATTTGCCACTCGCATCGCCGTAGCATACCCCGATGCCGTGCGATTTTTTCCGAAAGAGAAAACCGCACTCACGGGCAATCCAGTTCGCAAATCACTCCATACCATCGCAAAGGAAGGCGCGCGCGAATTTCTCCATCTTTCTTCCACATATCAGGTAGTGCTCATTCTCGGCGGTTCGCAGGGCGCTGAAGTGTTGAATGATGTCGTGCTTGGGGCTCTCCCCGAAATGGTGTCAAAGTATCAAGTGTTACACCAAACGGGAGAAAATAAATTTACCGAAGTGTCGCAGACCGCGGCCGTTGTGCTTGAAAAAAGCGAGCATAAAGAAAACTACAAACCATTTCCATACCTTAACGAACTTGCACTCCGTATGGCGGTTGGAGCTTCGATGCTTATTGTCTCGCGCGCCGGGTCGGGCGCCATTTCGGAAATTGCCTTGTGGGGTATCCCGAGCATTGTCGTGCCCCTGCCAAGCTCCGTATCGCATGATCAAGAAAAAAATGCTTTTACCTATGCGCGCACCGGCGCGGCGGTGGCCATTTTGCAGGGGAATTTGAGTCCCCATCTGCTTGTTTCCGAAATTGACCGTTTGGTACGTAACGAGCCTCTTCGAATGAAAATGACGGTAGCCGCGCGGTCGTTTGCACGGCCGAATGCGGGACGCATCATTGCCGAGGCAATTTTATCAATTGCGCTAAAACATGAAAACGCTTGAACGAATTGAGCGCGCGCGGTCTTCGCTCATTGATGAAAAGAGGGAAGTCATCGTGCGCATAGCGCCATCTCCGACGGGACCTCTGCACCTTGGTACCGCTCGTACAGCGCTTTTTAATTATCTTTTCGCCCGCCGCTTTGGCGGTAAATATATCGTTAGAATTGAAGACACTGACCAAAAGCGAAGTACTAAAGAATTTGAGCAGGATATTTTAGAGGGTCTTGCGTGGCTCTCTCTTTCACCCGACCTGATGTATCGTCAATCAGAGAGAATGTCTGTGTATGCCGGATATGTAGAGAAACTCATTAAAAGTGGCGCCGCATATGTTTCAAAAGAACAAAGCAGAGATGACCCAAACCTTGAAGTAGAAGTGGTCCGCCTTAAAAATAAAAACACCTTGGTGGCTTTTGACGACCTTGTCCACGGCAGAATTTCCTTTGACACCACGGAGCTCGGCGACTTCGTCATAGCAAAAGCCGGGGGAAACCCCCTGTATCACCTCGCCGTTGTTATTGATGACCATGAAATGGGAATAACCCATGTTATTCGCGGTGAAGACCATATTTCAAACACACCGAGACAAATACTTATACAAGAGGCGCTCGGCGTTGCGCGGCCGGCATATGCCCACATTCCTCTTATTTTGGCCCCTGACCGCTCTAAACTTTCAAAACGCTATGGCGCTGTTTCTCTGCTTGAATACCGTCTCAAAGGATACCGGCCGGAGGCGCTTATAAATTATCTCGCGCTTCTCGGATGGAATCCGGGCGGCGAAAGGGAAATTTTTTCGCGTGATGATTTGGCGCATTTGTTTGATATACATAAGATAAATAAAAGCGGCGCCATATTTTCCGAGGAGAAATTAAATTGGTTTAATCGCGAATACCTTCGCGCCATGCCCATGAATGAAATGCTGGTTGCCGCTCTACCATTTCTTCCTCATGCATTGCGGCAGTCGCCCGAGTACACAAATGAGCGCTTCGCGCGACTGATGCCCATTCTTCTTGAGCGGATTACCACTTTTGCCGATATAGCAACACTCGCCGAGAATGGTGAGCTTGGCTATTTCTTTATGAGGCCTGTCCTGACGCCGGAGAGCCTACGCTGGAAAAATGACTCCGATTCCACGCCTGCGAAGAGACATTTGGCGTTTCTTTTGGAAGCACTTCACACAATACAAGACAGCGCGTTTACCGCCAAAGAGATAAAGGACGCCGTTTGGGAATATGCGACTAACGAGGGCAGGGGGTCCGTACTCTGGCCCATGCGTTACGCGCTCTCCGGGCGCGCGCAATCACCGGACCCCTTCATATTGGCGGAGGTGCTCGGCAAAAATGAGACGTTAGCCCGTCTCACGGCAGCTTCTGCTACAATAGAATGAATGACATCTCTGCGACACATGGTCATTTTACTCTTACTCCTGTCTGCCATTGGTGGTGGCGTTGAGGCCGCGGGTATTGACGAACTGCAACAAAAGATTGCCGCGCGCAATACGGACATCCAAAAACTTGAAGCGGAAATTGCCGCATATCAGACACAACTTGATGCGGCAAGCAGGGAAAAAATAAGTCTGCAAGGCACCATTTCTACGCTGGATATTTCTCTCCAGAAACTAACCGCAAACATACGTATCACCGAAAATAGAATCGTCGCGGCGGACCTGCGCATTACCCAGCTTGCCGCCGAAATTGAAAATAAAAGCGAGCGCATTGGTGAATCAAGCGCCGCCGTTTTGAAAGTTTTGCGCAATTTAAACGACATTGATAGGCGCTCGCCGATGGCCCTTGTGCTTGCCGGAGAAGACTTCGGCGCCATGTGGAATCAGGTGGAGGAGCTCGAGCAATTTCAAACGACCTTACGCGGCCATGTAGCCGAACTCACGGTTCTAAAAACCGACCTTGAATCAAGAAAAGCGGAGTCCGAAGTGAAAAAGAGACAGCTCGTGGAACTGAAAGGCCAGCTGGCAAATCAAAAAAAAGTTCTAGATATTAATCGTCGAGAAAAAAATACCCTTCTTGCCGACACTAAAAACAAGGAATCAAACTTTCAAAAGCTAATAGCGTTCAAGGCCGCAGAGCGAAAGCAATTTGAGCAAGAACTCCTTGACTATCAGTCACAACTAAAAATTGCCATTGACCCCCGTTCATTGCCCCAAACCGGCTCCGGCGTTCTTTTATGGCCGCTCGATTCTGTATATGTCACCCAATATTTCGGCAATACCGATTTTGCCACTAAAAACCCGCAAATTTACAACGGCGGGGGTCATAATGGCATAGACTTGCGCGCTTCGCCCGGCACACCCGTTAAAGCCGCGCGTCTCGGTACCGTTGTGGATGCTGGGGACACCGACCTCACCTGCAAGAATGCTTCCTATGGCCGCTGGGTGCTCATTCGCCATGATAACGGCCTCTCAACACTCTATGCGCATCTCTCGCTCACGACGGTCTCTAAAGGTCAATCAGTTTCGACCGGGCAAACCATCGGGTACAGCGGCTCGACCGGTTATGCAACCGGGCCACACCTGCACTTTATCGTGTATGCGACGCAAGGCGTCGAAGTAGCAACTCTTCCCAGTAAGGCGCTCGCCTGCAAGGGGAAAATTTATACCTTGCCACTCGCTGACATCAAGGCATATTTGAATCCGCTCTCATATCTTTGATATACCTCAATTCAGACGAGACAATATTTTTCTTTTTTTTGGGACAAGAGGGGAGTAGCGGTCATGCGCGGGTCAAGCTGTTTATTTAAGCTCGACCACAAGGATAAGAGGGAAAGGAAAAAAAGCTGGTTGCAAAAATGCTTGCCGTGGGTTCATTCATTTGGCACCATGTGGCCTTGGGGCTGAAGCTGAATTATTCTGGATATTTCAGGGAAGCGGCATTGGATTTGAAGTCGCTTTTATTTTATGTGCGTGTCGCAAAAGGTATATTGTGCGACATACCATAGCTTTACATATTAAATGCTAAACTTTGGACCGCTTCCCCTTCGCCAATCAAATTATCATAAATTATCATGCAATTAGATTATCGCGGGAAAATTGGATAAAAAAATGCTGTTCACCGAAGGGTAGGACCGCATTACTAACATTTTTTTTCGCCTTTCTTATTGTTTTCCAACCACTTCGTCCCAGAGCTCCATCCAGAGATAGAACGTCCAATCCAAAAATATTTGTTTTTGGAAGTTTTTCGAGAGGTGGACAGATACGACTTTTCTATGGTACTGTTCTGCTAGAAAAAACTAGTGAGGCGTCTTTCCCCCCAGTATTGGGAGAGACCTATGACTACCATCTTTGAAGAATTGAGCACCGAGGACCATGCGTTTCTGGAGCAGTTGTGCCGTCTCGCGTATCTTGGCAACGCCTCCCAGATACTCGCCATCGCCCTCCATCGAGGGACCGGCTGGCCCCTCGTAACACTCACAATCAAAAAACAAGTCCGGCACATCGCCGTGCGCTCTCCAGACGACATTTTCTACGATGCGCGTGGCGCATGCGCCATGGAGTCGTTTGTGGAGTACTTCCTTGGGAATCCGGAGCCGGAGGAGGGAGCACTTCCCTACCGGATACGCAAAATCTCTGAGAAGCGGCTTTTGGCTAAGTGGCCGGAGGACGAAATGGCGATTCAGACGGCCGCCCGCTTTGCTGAAGCGCTGTGGCCAAAGCTGCCTTGGAGAAACGGAAGCGCGTGGGGCCCGTATCTGGACTTCGCTCAAGCGCTTGAGCGATTAAGCCGTGAACGCGGCATCTGGGTAGACGGCTTACTCGTTATGATAAGCGAGCCGGGGAATGCCATGCGAAATGGCGACAACCGAAGCGGCTATGCGCTTCGCCCAACCGCTAACGGCATCTGCACGATTGAGCGGCACAAGGAACCGCCAGAATCAGACGAATGAAATGCGCCCCTCCACACCTCCTCACCCCGCGACCTTTAGTGGTCGCGGGGTATTTTTTTCTAGCTTTATCGCAAGATACCGCAACGCATGCTGAACAAAATGTGTCACAGAGAAAAGTCACAGAGAATATATAAATACTTCTGCTATAGCAGAAGTATTTATA
>CAYGEN010000006.1:0-27353 GCA_964348955.1 uncultured Candidatus Saccharibacteria bacterium
ACTCCATGGTCACCAAATTCGATATTGAACAGACGCGAAGACCAAGGGGGAGGCCTAAAAAAGGTGGCTGACCCCATTTCCATGACCCCATTTCCTCCCCCTTTGTGACCCCATTTCCCTTTGTAAATTTACCTGTGGTACAACACGCACGCACCGTCCTCACTGGTCGTCTTCCCGATCTACCGTTCTCATTGGTCACTTGACTGTATTGAATTGGACACCTGGGCTTGGTGTCGCCCTTGCGCTACATCGTTACTAAATTACCAGAATCGGAGTCGCAAATGTGCTGGACTAGTACAGAGGCTTGACAGGGGAAAGCGGGCGAGTATACTCTAAAGTACTTCGATTTTCTGCAAGATTGAGTTACGGGAGCGGCGGGAAGGGAGTCAGATGGAAGAGAGGGCAGGGTGTTCATCGCCCTGTGGCAGGAAACTTCACCATCTTGCATAAAAAAATAAAATAGTTTAACGGTGTCACGGTTGCAACCTTCAGCAGAGGGGCAGTTTGTTTTTGTGTCTGCGCACCTCGCTTTAATCGGCGTTAATTAATTTTGCATGGAAAAAACGCTCACGCGCAAAGAGGGAATTGGCGAGAAAAAATATTTCGGACGATTCAAAAAACCGCTCGCAGAAATTCCCAACTTTGTGGAGGCGCAAATTGATTCCTACAACGCACTTCTTAAGGATGGGTTGAAAGAAATTTTTGCGGAATTTTCGCCTATCAAAGATTACTCCGGGAAGAAGTTTGAATTGGAATTTTCAAAGATTGAAATCGGCGAGCCGAAGTACGACGAATACTATGCCAAGGAGCACATGCTTTCCTTTGACGCCGTCATGCGCGTCGTTGTGCGCCTTAGAAACAAAACACTTAATTCGGTGAAGGAGCAGGAAATTTTTCTTGCCGATTTTCCCCTGCAGACCAGTCACGGTACTTTTATCATAAACGGCGTAGAGCGAGTGATTGTGCCCCAACTAGCCAGGTCCTTTGGCGTATTTTTTACCTCCGGCGATTACAAGGGAAAGGCCTATTTTGGCGCAAAAATCATTCCTTCGCGCGGCGCGTGGGTTGAGATTGAGAGCGAGCCGGACAAGGCGGTCTATGTCAAAATTGACCGCAAGCGAAAGTTCCCGGTAACGACTCTCCTGCGCATTTTGGGCGCGCATTTTGACAAAGACATGTATTCACTCCTCGGTAATGTACCGGGCGCAAAAGAGCTTCTTGACGCAACGCTCGCCAAAGACCCCGCAAAAACGGTTGAAGAGGCGTACGTAGAAATCCACAAAAAATTACGCGACGGCGACCTTGCCACGCCGGAGAATGCCAAGGAATTCATCAACTCCATTTTCAGCGCGGAGCGTTACGACCTCTCAAAAGTGGGGCGGTACCGTTTCAACCAGCGGTTCAATATGAGTTTAGACGAGCGCGAGCTTGAACGCCGCACGCTTTCTCTTGATGACATGGTAAAAATTGTTGCGCACATTCTTACCTTGAATGCCGACCCGCGCGCGCTTCCGGACGACATTGACCATCTCGGATTTAGGCGTGTTCGCTATATCGGCGAGCTTTTGCAACAGCGCATTCGCGTCGGCATGTCGCGCATGAAGCGCAACATACAAGACCGCATGTCCACGGTAGACGTCGAGACGACACTTCCCATTCAGTTTATCAATCCGCGTCCTCTGCAAGCGTCAATCAAAGAATTTTTCACGACGAACCAACTGTCCCAATTCATGCAGCAGGAAAACGTGCTCTCCGAGCTTGAGCACTTGCGCACGCTCTCCGCGCTCGGTCCGGGTGGTCTCACGCGCGAGCGCGCCGGCTTTGAAGTGCGCGATGTTCACCCATCCCACTACGGACGCCTATGCCCCATTCATACGCCGGAGGGTCCGAACATCGGTCTCATACTGCACCTTTCGGTGTATGCCCGCGTCAACGAGTTCGGCATGATTGAATCGCCGTACGGCAAGGTCGCCGAGGGTAAGGTAACGGGCGAAGTCGTTTATTTGAATGCTTTTGAAGAAGAAACATACAACATCGCTCACGCCGCAACCTTAAGAGACGAGGGGGGAGAAATCATCGACGAGTTCGTGGAGGTTCGCGCGAAGGGCAATCCGAGCCGGGCGCACAAACGCGATGTGCAATTTATAGATGTGGCAACCAACCAGGCATTTTCAGTGGTGACCTCCATGATTCCCTTTCTTGAACACAATGACGCAAACCGCGCGCTCATGGGTTCAAACATGCAGAAGCAGGCAGTGCCGTGCATTGTTCCGGAGCGCCCCCTTATCGCTACCGGCATTGAAGCGCGCGCGGCGCGCGACACCGGTCGGCTCGCGCTTGCCAAGGAAGAGGGCGAGGTGACTGCCATGGACGCCAGGCACATTATCGTCAAAGGCGCGAAAAAAGAAACATCCTATCCTTTGGTCAACTTCTCACGAACCAATGATTTTTCCGTTTTCCATCAGCGCCCCGTCGTGTCGGTGGGAGAAAAAGTAAAGCGCGGCGCGCTCTTGGCGGACACGTCGTCAAGCGATGCGGGGGAGGCGGCGCTTGGACAAAATGTGCGGGTTGCTTTCATGAGCTGGTCCGGCGCCAACTACGAAGACGCCATCATTCTTTCACAGCGGCTGGTTGAAAATAGCAAATTTACTTCCATTCACGTTAAAGAATTTTCCGTAAGCGTGCGTGATACCAAGCTTGGACCGGAAGTTACGACGCATGACATTCCAAACGTCGGCGAGACGAAACTTAAAAACTTGGACGAAGAAGGTGTGGTGATGATTGGCGCCGAAGTGCGTCCGGGCGACATTTTGGTCGGGAAGGTGACACCAAAAGGTGAGACGCAACTCACTCCTGAAGAGCGGCTCCTGCGCTCAATTTTTGGTGAGAAGGCAAAGGATGTGAAAGACACGAGTTTGCGTTTGGAGGGCGGCGCGCGCGGACGCGTCATCGGCGTCAAAGTGTTCACGAGGGAGAACGGAGACCAGCTTGAGAGCGGCATATTGAAGCGCATTCATGTTGAAGTGGCGCAACTTAGAAATGTTTCCGTCGGAGATAAGCTCGCGGGACGGCACGGCAACAAAGGCGTTATCTCAAAAGTGCTTCCGGTTGAGGACATGCCCTATACGGCTGACGGCGAACCGGTGGATGTTATTCTCACGCCGCTCGGCGTACCGTCCCGCATGAATCTCGGACAGATTCTCGAGCTCCACTTGGGACTCGCGGCACACACGCTCCACTACCAGGCAATCGTGCCGCCGTTTGCAGGCGCGACTGAGGCTGAAATTCGCGATGAGCTTAACGCGGCGGGATTCAACGAAAATGGCAAGATGAAGCTCTATGACGGACGCACCGGCGAAACGTTTGAACAGGATGTTTCCGTCGGTTATATGTACATTATGAAGCTTCATCACATGGTTGAAGACAAGATTCATATGCGTTCCATCGGACCCTACTCGCTCATCACCCAACAGCCGCTCGGCGGTAAGGCGCAATCCGGCGGCCAGCGGTTCGGCGAAATGGAGGTCTGGGCGCTTCTTGGCTACGGTGCCGCCTACACCTTGCGGGAAATGCTTACGATTAAATCTGATGACATTGTCGGACGCTCGGCGGCTTTTGACGCCATGGTAAAAGGGGAGCGCATCAGCAACTTGCATACGCCAGCTTCTTTCAATGTGCTCTTGAACCACTTGCGCGGCCTCGCGCTCAACGTGGAGCTTAAGCGGCGCGCGCCGGAGCGAGGAAGCGATGAACCATTGAACCTTTAACTTTTCTTTCTATGGCTTTACCCATGCAGAAAAAAACAATTTCCGCGACGAACGATTTTGACACGCTTTCGCTCAAGCTTGCCTCGCCGGAGGTGATGCTGGAGTGGTCGTACGGAGAAGTGACCAAACCGGAAACCATCAACTACCGCACCCAGCGGCCGGAGCGGAATGGTTTGTTTGACGAAAAGATTTTTGGTCCGGAAAAGGATTTTGAATGTTATTGCGGCAAGTATCGCGGCATACGCTTTAAAGCCATCATCTGCGAGAAATGCGGCGTTGAGGTAACGCGCTCCATTGTCCGTCGCGAACGCATGGGGCATATTGAACTCGCGACCCCGGTATCGCACATTTGGTTTTTGCGCGGCATTCCATCGCGCATCGCGCTCCTCCTCGGCACGTCAACTGCCGATGTGGAGAAAGTTATTTATTTTGCCGGCTATATTATTACCAAAGTGTCCCTTACCGAGAAAGCAAGCGCGCTTCGCGAGCTTGATGCCGAATACAAAACAAAAGTAAAAGCCGCAAAAGACGAGAAATCAAAAGCGAAATTGAAGGAACTTGCAACGACGGCAAAAAAAGAAATTGAGAGCATTGATGAGGGCAAGGTGCTTGACGAAATGAGCTACCACCGCTTTGCAATTAAATACGGTTCGCTCTTTGAAGCGGAAATCGGCGCGGAAGCGGTCTATAAACTTTTTAAGAACATCAATCTTGGCACCTTGCTCGAGAAGCTTGAAGCGGCTCGCGTGAAGGCGGGGGCGGTTGAGCGAGTGAAATTGCGCAAGCGCATCTCGCTTGTCCGCTCAATGCAAGGCTCCGGCGTCCACCCCGAGTGGATGTTTCTTACGGTCATTCCCGTCATTCCGCCGGCGCTTCGCCCCATGGTTGCGCTTGAGGGTGGACGGCATGCGACGTCCGATTTGAACGATTTGTATCGGCGGGTTATCAACCGCAACAATCGTCTCAAAAAACTCAAAGAAATTAACGCGCCGGATGTCATCCTGCGCAACGAAAAACGCATTTTGCAGGAAGCGGTAGACGCGCTTATTGACAACTCCATTCGCCACGGCAATACGATGTTCAGCGCGATGAGCCAGTCGCAGAGGCGCCCGCTGAAGTCCCTTTCGGATTATCTCAAAGGCAAGCAAGGCTACTTCCGTCAGAATCTTCTCGGCAAGCGCGTAGATTACTCCGGTCGCTCCGTTATTGTCATCGGTCCGGAATTGAAACTTGACCAGTGCGGTCTGCCGAAGCACATGGCGCTTGAGCTTTTCCGTCCGTTCGTGATTTCAAAATTGCTTGAGCGCGAACTCGCCTACAACATTCGCGGCGCGGGGCGTCTCATTGAGGAAGGCATTCCGGAAGTGTGGGCAATTCTTGAAGAAGTTATCAAAGACCGACATGTGCTCTTAAACCGCGCCCCCACGCTCCACCGGCAGGGTATTCAGGCGTTTCGCCCCGTTCTCATTGAGGGCAACGCCATCCAAATTCACCCGCTCGTATGCCCCGCATTCAACGCGGATTTTGATGGCGACCAAATGGCGGTGCACATTCCTCTCTCGGAAGAAGCGCAGATTGAGGCGCGTGAAATAATGTCGGCAAACAAAAACGTGCTGAAACCAGGAAGCGGCGACCCGGTGATTTCAACGAAAATGCTTGATATCGTACTCGGGTGTTACTGGATGACCAAGATTGTGGAAGGCGAGACGGGGGAAGGTAAAATCTTTCAGACGCCGAACGCGGCGATAACCACGTACGACTTCGGCGCGGTGGGATTCCGTGCGAAGATAAAAGTGCTCTCAACGGATAGCCCGAAATACGCTCATCTTGAAGGCAAAGTCTTTGAAACGTCGGTGGGACGATTGCTTTTCAACAGCATTCTGCCGAGCGACTATCCTTTTTTAAACGACGAAATAAAACACAAGACGATGATGCGTCTCGTTGACGACCTCATCGTCCACTACGGTTTGGACGCGATACCGGACATTATAGATAAAATTAAGTCGTTCGGTTTCCGCTATGCGACGCACTCCGGCATCACCTGGAGTATTTCGGATGTGCGCGTTCCCGAAGGGAAGGCCGCGGTCATTGCCGGCGCGCGCGCGCGGGAAGAAGAAATTATCGCACAGTATAATGAGGGGCTTCTCTCAAATGAAGAACGCCGCCAGGAAATCATTGAAATATGGCTTGGGGCAAAAAACGATCTGGAAGAACTTATTCCTGACGCGCTTGAAAAAAACGGTTCGGTCTATGACATGTGGCAGTCCGGCGCCCGCGGCTCCATCGGGCAAATTACGCAGATGGCGGGCATGAAAGGACTCATCAACTCAACGACGGGAGAAATTATTGAATTTCCCATCGTCGCTTCCATGAAGGAGGGACTCACGCCCATTGAATACTTCATCACGACTCACGGCGCGCGCAAGGGCCTTTCCGATACCGCGCTCAATACCGCCAAAGCGGGGTATCTCACGCGCCGGCTCTTTGACGTGGCGCAAGACGCCATCATTACTGAAAAGGATTGCGGGGAAAAAGAGGGTATTGTCATTCAGAAAGAAAGCGCCTCCGGTATTGAGGTATCGCTCGCCAAAAATATCAAGGGGCGATATCTTACCAAAGACGCAATGGATTTGAGCGGCACGGCGCTCTTCAAGAAAGGGTCTTTTCTGGGCGCCAAGGAGGCGGCGCACATTGAAGCGGCTGGCGTGGTGGAAGTATCCGTCCGCTCTCCGATGGCGTGCAAGACGCTCCACGGCATCTGCCAGCATTGTTACGGCATGGATTTAACAACAAACGCGGTGGTGGACATCGGCGAAGCAGTCGGCACGATTGCCGCCCAGGCAATCGGTGAGCCGGGCACTCAGCTCACCATGCGCACCTTCCACTCGGGAGGAACTGCATCAGTGGGCGGAGATATCACGAGAGGTCTTCCGCGCGTTGAGGAAGTGTTTGAAAAACGCACGCCCAAAAATCCCGCAATCATCGCGCAAGTTGACGGCATCGTTTCTGAAATTCAAGATAACGGTAAGGAAAAACTTATCATTGTCCTTCCGGACGAAGGTCAGAAAAAAACAAAAAAAGCGCTTGAGTATCCGGTACACTTTCGCCGCATGTTGCTTGTCAAGGAGGGTGACGCCGTGAAAAGCGGCGACTTTCTAACCGACGGTTCCGCCGATATCGGACAACTCTTTGAGTTTGCCGGGCGCGAGAAAGCGCAGGAGTATATTATTGTGGAAATTGGCCGCATCTATGAGCTTCAAGGAGCGAGCATTTCCCGCAAGCATATTGAGGTTATCATCAAACAGCTTTTCTCCCGCCGCAGAATTAAGGACTCGGGCGATACCGAACTCTCTATCGGCGACATCGTGGAAGATTTTGATTTGGCGGTTGCAAACCGCGCCGCGAAAGAACAAGGGAAAGAGCCGGCAGTCGGCGATTCTCTCGTGCTCGGTATTTCGGATGTCGCCTTGACCCGCCGCAGTTTCCTTTCGTCCGCCTCTTTCCAGAACACAACAAAGGTGCTTATAGGAGCGGCAGTTAAGGGAGTGGATGACCGGCTCATTGGGCTCAAGGAAAATGTCATTATCGGCAAACTTATTCCGGCCGGCACCGGTATGCCCGGAAGTCGCAAAGCGAAACTCATAAGCCAACATCTGCATCGTCCGACCGAAGCGGTCGCCCCTATCCCCGCAGAAGAAACGCCGGTAATTTCCTAGAACTCGTTTCAAAACCTATCGCGGTCCTATGACGCGCAGGGTTCGAGGAAAAAACGGTGAAGACGAGGAAGGTGTGCCGAGGCACTCCGACCGAGCATGAACCGTTTTTTACCGAACCCTGCGCGGCGACGATGCGAAATGGCTTCAGCTCTAATTGCCATGGTAGGTTTTGAAATGAGTTCTCGCATTGGGGCGCACTCCTCCGACTTCTTCCCTCGGTGAATGACGCCGGTATATTATACTTATCTTCATTATGGCGGGAGAAGTTGAACAAATAAAAGAGCGTCTCTCAATTACCGAGGTTGTCGGCGCCTATGTAAAATTGGAGAAGGCGGGAAGCAGTTATCGGGCGCGGTGCCCGTTCCATTCGGAAAAAACTCCGTCTTTTTTCGTTTCGCCGGCACGCGGGAGCTATTACTGTTTTGGCTGTGGCGCGAAAGGCGACATCTTTACATTCGTGCAAGCGTTTGAAGGGCTTGATTTTATGGGCGCTTTGAAACTCCTCGGCGAGAAAGCGGGCGTTTCTATTTTGAGCCATAGCGACCCCAATGCCGACGAGGAGAGGGCAAAACTTTTTGCGGTGCATGAATGGGCGGCGGGGTGGTATGAGGAATGTTTTCAAAAAGAGCCGCGAGCGGCGGCATATCTCCATGAGCGCGGTGTCTCCGACCAAAGCATCCGGCATTTTCGTATCGGCTACGCCTTGTCCGAATGGCGCGCGCTTTACGGCTATCTTCATGGTAAGGGATATTCAGATGCGCTGTTGGCACGCTCGGGGCTGGTGAAAGAAACGCCGAAGGGTTGCTACGACCGCTTCCGCGGGCGCATAATGTTTCCCCTTTTTGACAGTTCGGGGCGCGTGATTGCATTTTCAGGCCGCTTGTTTGACCACCCCGCTCCGACAGAGACCGCCGCGACCGGAGAAAAAACTGAAGCGCCGAAATACGTCAACTCTCCGGAAACACTCCTCTTTTCAAAATCACGTGTTCTCTATGGCTTTGACAAGGCAAAAAATTCCATCAGAAAACATGATTTTTCAATCGTGGTTGAGGGGCAGATGGACCTCGTTCTTTCACATCAGGCGGGCTTTTCAAACACGGTTGCGCTATCCGGCACCGCACTTACCATTTTGCAACTCTCCATGCTCGCGCGCCTTTCGCAAAATGTCGTCTTTGCGTTTGACGCCGACCGCGCCGGTGTTCTTTCTTCGGGAAAAAGCGCCGAGCTCGCACTAAAAGAAGGAATGAATGTGAAGCTCTCCGCAATGCCTGCGGGCGTTGACCCCGCCGACCTCATAAGCAAAAATCCCGATGATTGGCGGAAGGTAATCAGGGAAGCGGAGCACATCGTTGAGTATTACCTTACGGTGCTCGCGGCGGAGACGAAGGATTTGCGCATGCTTCGGCTCAAAGTGCAGTCGGCGGTCCTCCCGTTCATCGCGAACATTCCAAACAAGATTGACCAGGCACATTTTGTGTCCCGCGTTGCCTCTCGTCTCAATCTTGCCGATACTCCTGTCTGGGAAGAGCTCGAAAAGCTCTCGCACATCCGTGCGCCAAGCGTGCCGGAAACTGAAGAACGCGCGGCACGCGTGCCTCCCCCATATCTCCCACGCAGGGAGCTCATTGTTCGCAAGATTCTTGGCATTCTTTTGTGGCAGGAGGGTACGGCTCATCCTGCGATTGACACGGTGGCGCTTCGGGCGCGCCTTAAAGAGACGCTCGGAGATTCGGCGTCGGAACAAATCGCTTCCGTGGAAGATTTTGGAAAGAAAGAAGCGTTTATTTTTGAGGCGGAAGGGGCATACGAAAACCCAGAACAGATTTCTCTTGAAGTTGAAGATTTGCTTCAGCACCTTACGCTTGAGAAGGCGCGTCAGGAGCTTACCTCTGCAACCGAAGCGCTTCGCTTTGCCGAAACCAAACACGATGAGGCGGGGATTGCGGAGGCGCTTCAGAATGTTAAGCGGCTTTCCGCGGGCGTTTCGCGTCTTACCACAAAGTGATACACTAGCGCAGTATGGTTACTACAAAGAGGAAAAAGGCAAAAAAAGCCCTTAAAAAGAGCGCGGTGCGGCGAAAAGCTGCGCACGGGGCAAAGCGCCACGTTAGAGGGATGCCCAAACGCACGGCGAAGGCAAAGCGCCGGTTGAAGAGGAACAGAGCGTCTAGGGTCGCGCCGAAAGCGGCAAAGCCATCCAAGAAAGAAATGCTTGAGCGCGCAAAAGTGGGGCGGCTTCTTGAGAAAGGTCGCGAGCACGGCTATGTAACGTACGACGAAATTCTTAAAGAATTTCCGACGGTTGAGGAGAACATTTTCTTTTTGGAAGAGCTGTACGAAAAACTAAGTGTTGCGGGCATTGATGTGCTTGAAGGCGGCGGTATGCTTGATGCCAGTTCCGCAGACGAGCTTCTTGATAAAAAAAATGTCTACAAACGCCAATCAAGCACCTACGACTCCATTCAGATGTACCTTCGCGAAATCGGCCAGTATCCGCTTCTCACCACGCCGCAAGAGCGTGAGCTCGCGAAGCGCGTCATGGAAGGCGAGGTGGAAGCAAAAAATCTGCTCGCCCGCGCAAACTTGCGTCTCGTCGTCTCCATCGCCAAGCGCTATGTGGGACGCAGTCCCGACCTGACGCTCCTCGACCTCATTCAAGAGGGCAACCTCGGTTTGTTTAAGGCCGTAGACAAGTTTGATTACACTAAGGGCTACAAATTTTCAACCTACGCCACCTGGTGGATTCGACAAGCGATAACGCGCGCGCTCGCCGACCAATCCCGCACCATTCGCATTCCCGTGCACATGGTGGAAACCATTGCCAAGTACAAGCAGATTTCTCGTCGGCTATCGCAGGATTTGGGACGCGACCCTCTGCCGGAAGAAATTGCAACGGAGATGGGCGTGGATGTTGAAAAAATTTACAACATTGAAAAAATTAATCAGGATACCATCTCGCTTGAATCTCCGGTTGGCGACGACGATGATAAATCAACGCTTGGCGACTTTATCCCCGATGATAAAATTCTCTCTCCCGACAAGGAAACCTCGCGGCGCATTTTGGCCGACCAGATTCAGGAAATTCTCTCTGACCTTTCTCCAAAGGAACGCAAGATTTTAGAAATGCGCCATGGACTCACGGACGGTATCTACCACACGCTTGAGGAAGTGGGGAGGGAGTTTGGCGTTACCAGGGAGCGCATTCGACAAATTGAGGCGAAAGCACTTGAGCGCATTCGCCTCCACGACAAAGCGAAGCGACTGAAGAACTATTGACTTTTCATCCGCGCACCATAGCCGACATTTTTCTCTCAAGGGTTAAACACCCAAGTGTTAATACCGAGTGTTTAACACTTGGTCGGCGATTGCGTATTAAAATTGCGGTACTACGTTCACCTTCGTTCCGGGTCTATTCTCTAATTCGCGCGAATTAGAGAATAGATGAAATAAAAATTGATAATGGATGCGCGAGGTACTTGCGATATCCATTTTAAAAGATAAGAAGTAAGGGCGGACCCGGAAGGTCCGCCCTTAAGCGGCATTAAACGGTACGTAACACCATGTTCCCCTCACCTTATTCTTTCACCGAAGGGTTTTGATATAGGTTTTCATGGAATCCTCGTACTCGTGTATACTTATTAAAGAGAGCATACGCGTTACCAACAGGATAATCACGCACATCATGTTTGAACTCAAGGGGAAAGTCGCGCTTGTTACCGGTGCGCGTCGCGGTATGGGCAGGACGCATGCGGTCGCACTCGCCGCGCAGGGCGCAAAGGTTATTGTTACCGATATTGACGAAGGCGAGTGCCTTTCGGTCGTGGAAGAAATTACCGCCGCGGGCGGGGAAGCTGTGTGCTTTACGCTCAATGTCTCCAATGCCAAAGAGGTGGACTCGGTGATAACTCAAGCGGTCAAGAAATTCGGCCGACTGGATATTTTGGTAAACAACGCCGGCATTTACCAGCCGAAACCCGCTCTGGAGCTCACGGAAGAGGAATGGGAACGCACCATTGATATTAATTTGAAGGGACAGTTTTTGTGCGCTAAACGCGCGGCACAAGAAATGGCGAAAAATAATTGGGGGCGCATCATCGGCATTGCCTCCATTGCTTCAGGCGGCGTCGGGGTGGGTATCGGCGGCAGTGCGCACTATACCGCCTCAAAAGGCGGAGTTATAGGCATGAGCGAGACGCTTGCGGTTGAATGGGCGCCGCTTGGCATCACCGTTAATGTCATCGCGCCCGGCGCTATTGATACGCCGATGACGCAGGCAGGAAATATTCCAAAGGAGCAGATGGACGCGCTTCTCTCGGGAGTTCCTCTGAAGCGTATCGGGAAACCCGAGGAGGTCTCCGCGGCGGTTGTCTTTCTCGCCTCCGAGGAAGCGAGTTATATCACGGGTGCAACGCTCTACGTGGACGGCGGGTGGCTTGCGACATAGTTGAATCAAGGGTTCTTTTACTCCTACTTTTGAAATAGATTTATGGCAAAATATCAGTCAAAACTGATTGAAAAGCGAGAGCTTGCGGCCGGCGTCATGGCATTTCGTTTTGAAAAGCCAGACGATTTTTTATTTAAGCCCGGTCAGCACGTGGACATTATCCTTGAAGAACTCACGGATGTGGATGAGCGGGGCGCGGGGCGTGACCTCTCCATCGCCTCGGCGCCGCATGAGCCGTGGATTGAAATCGCGACACGTATCGGCCCGTCACGTTTTAAGCAGGCGCTTCGCGACTTGTCGGACGGAAGCGCGGTTCTCTTAAAAGGACCGGGTGGTGACTTTATGCTTCATGGCGACCACGCCCGTTCGGCGGTATTTTTGACCGGCGGCATTGGCATAACACCCGTGCGAAGCATCCTGCGTAATGCCGCGCATGAAAAATTGCCGCACCGACTGTTTCTCTTTTATGCCAATCGCACCTTACAAGAGGCGTTGTATTGGAGCGACCTTGAAAAGGCGGCTGTGGACAATCCAAACCTGACGTTCATCGGCACCATGACGCGGCTTCCCGAAGGAGTGCAAAGTTGGAGCGGGGAGCGAGGGCGCATCACGAAGGGAATGGTGGAGAAATATATTTCTCCCGATACCGCGCCGGTATTTTATCTCACCGGTTCGGAGAGTTTCGTAAAGGCCATGCGCGCGGTTGCCGAAGAGCTCGGCGCCGACGATATCTCTGTCCGCGTGGAGGAATTTCCCGGTTATTAAGACATCATGCCCTTGCCCGCGGACTCTAAGGACTCTAAGCGGCTTCCGGTGTGGCAAAACAGTGGACAGCGAACTGGTGAATTTGCGGTGGCATTCTATAATAGGAACACGAGGTCGATGTATACGCACTATAATATTGTGAACCACACATGAAGATACTTCACATGGTCGCGTTCACGCTCGTCATTATCGGTGGCCTTAACTGGCTCGGCGTTGTGTTTGGCTGGGAAATCGGCAACCTTTTTGGCGGCATGGAAGCATCAGTATCAAAAATTATTTACGGGCTGGTTGGCCTTTCCGCCATCTATCTCGTGGTTACCCATAAGAAAGATTGCCGAGCTTGTTCCTCGACAGGGTCTCCTATGGGAGGTAACCCGGCAATGTAAACGACGTATCCCCGGCATATTCTAAAAGAAACACCCTCGGCGCTTTGACCAAAGCACCGAGGGTGTTTCGTGCTACACTCATACGGATAATATATATGACCAACGCCGATACTAAAACTTCAGTTGCGACTTTTGCCGCTGGCTGTTTTTGGAGCGTTGAGGAAACCTTTCGGCAAGTGAAAGGCGTCGTGGACGTCGTGGTCGGCTACACTGGCGGCACTACGTTGCATCCAACCTACGAGCAGGTGTGCACGGGAACGACGGGGCATGCCGAAGCCGTTCGGGTATCCTACAATCCGTTGGTCGTATCGTACCAAGAGCTCCTCTGGGTATTTTTTGAACACCACACTCCGACGACAAAGAATCGACAAGGACCGGACATTGGCCACCAGTATCGCTCGGCGATTTTCTATCACACAGATAGCGAGCGGCAGAAAGCCGAGAAAATAATTACCGAACTTACGAACAAAAAACGATTTTCAGGACGTATGGTTACCGAGCTTGTACCTGCGGAGGTCTTTTGGCGGGCAGAGGAATACCACCAACACTACCTCCAAAAACACAGCCTTGCGGTTTGTCCCGCATAATCGTATTCTCATACTATGGCAAAAAAAGAAATTAAACATCACGGGAAAACACCGCCTTCTGGAGTATGGCGCAGCCACCGGCTTGAGGGGAAAGTTGAAAATCGCGGTATTAAGGCTCAGCGAAAACCCAAACAAAAAGAAGGCAAGTAACGCGCATGGTGAGGGGTAATATTAGGTCAGTATCCGCTTGCATTTTTTTACGGGCTGTTTTAGGATAGCCAATACCTTGTGTAAGTTCTCGTTTGCCGTTGTGTTCAACTGCGGAGAGGTCGTCTTACATCGAAAGGGTTAGTGAGTTAATTGAAACGCAATGGCAAAGAAATTGTATATCGGGGGATTGCCTTACAGCACAACTGATAGCGATCTTACCGACGCTTTCTCAAAAGCGGGGACCGTGGAATCAGCGGTGGTTATCACCGACCGAATGACCGGCCGCTCAAAGGGATTCGGTTTCGTTGAAATGGCATCTGACGCAGATGCCACTTCCGCGATTGAAATGTGGAATGGTAAGGAACTCGCCGGACGCACGATTACCGTAGATGCCGCACGGCCCATGACGGAACGCGCGCCTCGGCAATTCGGCGGCAACGATCGCGGTGGACGCTACTAAACAAACGGTATAGCTATACCGAAACAACACAACCCCCACTCCGGGGGTTTTGTTGTTTGCACGGGATTTGCTATACTGTACGCATATCATATTATCAGCACGCAAATGAGAAAACTCAAGACAAACGAATACATTGCAGTAGCAGTCGGTGTTACCTTGGCAGGGTTTGTTTTTATTAGCTCAGGTGTTGTCCAGCAATATTTTGGATTGTCTGGCCGTTCGGCAAATGTAAATTCGGAAATTCCTATGGCACAAGATGAAAATACAGCGGGTCTTTTAGTCCAAGACACGATTACCGGTACCGGTAGTGAGGCAGTTCCGGGCAAAATCGTAACCGTGAATTACGTTGGGACGCTCAAGGACGGCACAAAATTTGACAGCTCCATTGACCGCGGCGTGCCGTTTGAGTTTACGCTTGGCGACGGTCAGGTGATTGAGGGTTGGGAGCGGGGTTTCGTTGGTATGAAAGTGGGCGGCAAGCGACTGCTCATTATTCCACCCGAGCTTGCCTACGGTAATCGGCAGATAGGCCCCATTCCTCCAAACTCAACGCTCGTATTTACGGTTGATTTACTCGGTGTTCGCGACGTACAGTAAAAGTAGGCAGAAAATAAACGAACCCCAAAACTATTCTTTAGGTTAGTTTTTTTGAGAACCGAAGGTTCAAAACGCCCACCCGCTCTTTCCGCAGAAAGAGCGGGTTCGCGGCTCACCTGCGCGAAGAGTAAAAAAACTCCATCGCGATAGCCATATCGTCTCCACAAACCGCATTCCGCCTCCACGAGCTTGCGGGAGCGGTTTGTGAAGTAATTTAGTGGAGGATTATGCCGGTGTTTGTGCTACACTCACACGCATTAACATGAGTAATTTCTCGTTTAGCGTGGAGAAGCGCGGCAAAGGACTTGCGAGAGTCGGTCGCATTACCACTCCTCATGGCATCATTCAAACGCCTGCGTTTGTGGCGGTTGGCACAAAGGCGACGGTAAAGTCGCTCACACCCGAACAGGTGCAGTCGCTTGGTGCACAGGTGGTGCTCGGAAATACCTACCACCTCTATCTTCAGCCGGGCGATGAGCTTGTACATGAGGCAGGAGGGCTCCATTCGTTCATGTGCTGGGATGGTCCAACGATGACCGACTCCGGCGGCTTTCAGGTGTTTTCACTCGGTGCCGGCATGGGCCGCGGCAATACTAAATTCAAAAGCGCGTCCGAAAATTTGAAAAGCAAAAAAAATAACACCACTATTATCTATTCTAATGTTCTTGAGAATACCAGAATAGATATTGGTGATTCGGGCATACGACGTGGTGGTGAAAGTGGTGGTGAAAGTGAACCGCGGCTCGCAAAGATTGACGAGAACGGCGTTACTTTCCGCTCGCACCTTGATGGCAGTGAGCATCGCTTCACGCCGGAGCGCTCCATTGAAGTTCAACATAATCTTGGCGCGGACATCCTGTTTGCCTTTGATGAATGCACGTTACCGAGCGCGCCTAGGGAGTACCAAGAGGAGGCAATGGAGCGCACGCATGCATGGGCGAAGCGTTCTCTAGAGAGACATCATTCATTTCAAGAGGATATATCTGCCGGAAAATCACCCGCACCGTGGCAGGCGCTATTCGGGATTGTGCAAGGAGGTCGTTATGCGGACCTGCGAAAAAAAAGCGCGAAAATAATTGGCGGAATGCCGTTTGATGGCTTCGGTATAGGCGGCTCATTTTCAAAAGAAGATTTGGGCGAGACGCTCTCAATGGTAAATGAGATATTACCCGAGGGAAAACCGCGGCATCTCCTGGGCATTGGCGAGCCGGAAGACTTATTTTTAGGGATTGCAAACGGTTGTGATACGTTTGATTGCGTTTTACCGACACGCAATGCAAGAAACGGTACGCTCTACACGAGACGCGGAAAGCTCGCAATAACGAACGCCGCATTCACGCGCGATTTCTTGCCCATAGACGATGGATGCGCCTGCTACACCTGTACGAACTTTACCCGCGCCTATCTCTCGCACCTTTTTCGAGGCAGAGAAATGCTCGCGGCGACACTTGCTTCAATTCATAACCTCTATTTTATCGTACACCTCGTTGACAACATCCGTAACGCGATTTTGGATGAACGGCTTGAGAAATTCAAGGATGATTTTATGGCTCAATATAAGGGCAAATAGTTTTACGGGTTTAGCGTACCTAGACTGATAGCCGGCATTTCTTTGCAGAGTGGGGTACAAACACTGGACTTATATTTTGCATAGTATATAATGAAACTTTCCCCCTGATGAGACTGAGACCGCAAGGTTTCGCACCTCGGGCCGCCTCATACTCATAGGCGGCCCATTTTTTTCTTGTTTTTTCTTGCATTTCTCTGTGCGCTTGCTAATCTTGTTTTTAGACCGTTGCCGCAACAAAAGGAGCTTCTTATGGCGACGCATAAAAAAAGAGTTGGCAGGCGTAAGCTTCGCTTCACGCCGCGGCCATTCAGACGCCTTCTGCACATAGTTTCTGCATACGCGGTTGCCTGGACCGTCGGCTTGCTTTTTGTCATCCCGCTCATTCTCTATCTGCAATGCATGGGGAAAATCAGAACACGTGGTTATTTTGGGGTGGCCCGAACTATCCGTGAAGGAAAAATAATTCTTGCGGCAAATCATCCTTCGCTTATAGAACCCATCATCATCTCAACAATGTTTGTGCCGCTTTTCCTCATTTTTGCGGATAGTCAGTGGCCGTTTTCGGTGCCCGACCGCCGCACCTACCTGCCGCGATTCCTCTGGTTCGTATATTGGCCTTTCCGGTGCATTACCGTGGACCGAAGTAATACGGGGCGGCGTAGTGCTACCGCGCTTCGGCGCATCCACTTCATACTAAGTGCCGGCAGATCAGTGGTTATGCATCCGGAGGGAGGCAGAACCGACAAGGGTAAATTGTTTGTGACGAAAGGGAAGCGGCGTCTGCGGCGTATCACACAAACTCATGTCGTTAAACTTGCTCGCGAGACGAGTGCGCGCATCATGCCGGTATGGGTTGATTTTTCCTGCACAAATCCTGATGGCTCGCTCATGTCAGCCGAGAGAACTCTACAACGCTTTTTACGCGACGGAATGAGTATCTCCTTCGGTGAGCCATACACGGTTAATCCGAGGACGCCGTTAGAACAGGTAAATAGAGAACTTGAGCAGAGAATACTTAGCGCGTAACGAGGCCTTTCACGGTCTCGTTTTTTTAATCCGCGTTCAATAATCTAACGCGCCAACGACCAACCAACGCACTATTCTATTGTTTTGCGAAATACGAGAATAATGACGGTCAACAATTTTGTAAGACTACATGGTGCCGATAGATTGTTGAGTTTGGTACGTATGCTATAGTCGCTCCAATGTCTCACTTCACGCTTGCGCAACAATTCAATCCTGCGGGAGACCAGCCAAAAGCAATTGAGACGCTTGTGGCGGGAGTAACGAGGGGAGAGCGGCACCAGACACTTCTCGGCGTTACCGGTTCCGGCAAAACATTTACGGCGGCAAATGTTATTGCCGCCGTGCAAAAGCCGACCTTGGTAATCGCGCACAACAAAACGCTTGCCGCTCAACTTGTCCAGGAGTACCGTGAATTTTTTCCTAAAAATGCGGTTCACTATTTTGTCTCTTATTATGACTATTATCAACCGGAAGCGTATCTGCCAGTTTCGGATACCTACATTGAAAAGGAGGCGCAGATAAACGATGAGATTGACCGACTGCGGCACGCGGCGACGCAAGCTCTTCTGACGCGCCCTGATGTTATTGTGGTGGCTTCGGTATCGTGCATTTATGGCTTGGGGAGTCCTACGGAATATGAAAAGGTGCATCTGCGGCTCAACGTAGGCGGGCGCATTTCGCAAAAAGAGCTTCTGCGCAAACTGGTGCGAATTTACTTTGAGCGCACAAATGCCGACCTTTCGCCGGGGATGTTTCGCGTCGTCGGAAGCGCGATTGAAATAATGCCGGTGAATGAGCGCGTACTCATTCGCTTGGAGCTTCCGGGCGGCATGATTGAATCCATTACGGCGATTGACCCCGTTTCGCGCGTCGTTCGCCATACATCGGCAGAGTTTTTTTTGTTTCCGGCAAAGCACTATATCACCGACGAAGGAGCGCGGGAACGCGCCGCGAGGGACATTCGCGATGAACTCAATGAACAGCTAAAGCGGTTTGCCGCGGAAGGGAAACTCTTGGAAGCCGAGCGCATCAAGCGACGCACCAACTATGACCTCGCGCTCATAAGGGAAATCGGGTACTGCAATGGCATTGAAAACTATTCGAGGCATTTTGACGGTAGGAAACCGGGTGAAGCGCCCTACACGCTCCTTGATTATTTTCCGCGCACAAAAGACGGCGCGGCGGATTTCTTGACCGTGATAGACGAATCGCATGTAACCATTCCGCAAATTGGCGGCATGTACGCGGGCGACCGCTCACGCAAAACGACGCTCGTTGAACATGGCTTCCGCTTGCCGAGCGCGATTGACAATCGACCGCTCACCTTTGAAGAGTTTGAAGCGCGCATCGGACAGAGTATCTACACTTCGGCGACACCGGGGTCCTTTGAGATTGAACATTCGGGGAAGAATGTGGCGGCGCAAATCATTCGTCCGACGGGACTCGTTGACCCTGAACTTACCGTTCGTCCCATCACTCCCTCCGGAGCGTATCAAGGACAGGTGCAAGATTTTATCGTGGAGGTAGAGGCGGCGGTAAAAAAAGGCGGGCGCGTGCTTGCGACGACGCTTACCAAGAAAATGGCAGAGGACTTGAGCGAATATCTTAAGGAAAAAGGCATCAAAGCGGAGTACCTGCACAGCGACATCGTCACAATCTTGCGCATAGAAATTCTAACCAACTTTCGCAAGGGCGTGTTTGATTGTTTGGTCGGCGTGAATCTCTTGCGCGAAGGTTTGGACTTGCCTGAAGTTACGCTCATCGGCATTTTGGATGCGGATAAAGAGGGCTTTCTGCGCTCGGAGACTTCGCTCATTCAGACCATCGGCCGCGCGGCGAGAAATGTGCTCGGGCGGGTGATTCTCTATGCAGACCGCATGACGGGCTCCATGATGCGCGCGATTGACGAGACGAACCGCCGCCGCGAAATCCAAACTGCTCACAATAAAAAGCATGGCATTACGCCGAAAACCATTGTCAAAAACATTAAAGACATCACCGACCAGCTTCGCAGTGAACACGACAAAGCGATTGGCATGCTCCTTGAAATTGACCGCGCGCTCTACGAAAAAGAACCGAAAAAAGTGATTGATGAAAAAAAGCGGCAGATGAGCGATGCCGTCAAAGCGCTTGATTTTGAGACAGCCGCTATGGTACGAGATGAAATTCGCCTGCTGGAAGGGGAGAAAAAGGAAAAAGCGAAGCCGCGGCGAAATCGGTGAAAATTCCTGAATATCCAGCAAATTTTCTTTTATGGAGGAATGTGCTAAAGTTTTTGTCTCAACCCCTAGGCCACGTGCGTGGGGGCGTTTGGCGTAACTATGGCACAAGAATTTCACGAAAAAATAATCGTAAAAGGCGCAAAGACACACAACCTGAAAAACATCACGGTTGAGATGCCGCGCAACAAGATGATTGTCTTTACGGGGCTTTCCGGAAGCGGGAAGTCGTCTTTGGCGTTTGATACGATTTTTGCCGAGGGACAGCGCCGCTATGTGGAATCGCTTTCCTCCTACGCGCGGCAGTTTTTGCGGCAGATGCAAAAGCCGGATGTGGAGGAAATTTCCGGCCTCTCGCCCGCCATTTCTATTGACCAGAAATCGCGCTCAAACAACCCGCGTTCCACCGTTGCAACTATAACGGAAATCTATGATTACCTGCGCATTCTCTATGCGCGCGTGGGCAAGCCGCATTGTCTTACCTGCGGACGGGAGATAAAAAAACTTTCCAATGAAGAGATTATGCACGCCATTCTTGAATCGGTGCAAAAGATAAATCTCAAAACATCGAGCAAAAAAGTGTACGATATATCGTACAATAATTTGAAGCTGAAAATCTTTTCACCCGTGGTGGTCGGCAGAAAGGGAGAATACTATCAGCTTCTCTACGACCTCCTCGGTAAGGGGTACGCGCGCGTGGCAATTGACGGCGTGGTGCATAATTTGAGGGACCGCATTGAGCTTGATAAAAACAAAAAGCACAACATTGATATTCTCGTTGATGAATTTTTTGTATCAGAGCTCATGAGTGCGCAAAAAAGCGGGGTCGGAGAGCGGCTTGCGGACGCCATTGAGAAAGCGCTGGAAGAATCGGCGGGGCTCCTTAAAGTAGAGGACCACGAGGGAAACACACGCCTCATCTCCGCGAAATTCATGTGCCCGTACGACGGCTTCTCGTTTCCGGAGATTGAACCGCGGCTTTTCTCATTCAATTCGCCCTACGGCGCGTGCACCGAGTGCAACGGGCTTGGCACGAAATATTTTTTCAGTTCGGAGGTTTGTCCCGTCTGTAAAGGCGCGCGTGTGCGACAAGAGGCGCTGAATGTGTTTCTGCGCAGTGCCGGAGAGTGGAAGGAGGGAGACAAGAAAGGCATCACCATCGTTGATTTCGTCTCTTGCTCCATTTTGGATGCGGAGAGCTTTTTGAAAACACTCAAGCTCTCTGAAAAGGACAAGGAAATCTCAAAGGTGGTGGTAAAAGAAATCTCGGCGCGTCTGCAGTTTATGATTAATGTCGGCATTGAATACCTCTCGCTTAATCGCAGGGCAAACACGCTCTCCGGCGGGGAAGCCCAGCGCATCCGCCTCGCCTCCCAGCTTGGTTCGGGGTTGGTGGGCGCGCTCTATGTTCTGGACGAGCCGACCATTGGTCTTCATCAGCGCGACAACGACCGTCTTATCAAGACACTCCAGAGTCTGCGAGACCTTGGCAACACTATTATCGTCGTTGAGCACGATGAAGATACCATATACGCATCCGATTACCTTGTTGACCTCGGTCCCGGCGCAGGCATTCATGGCGGCAAGGTAGTGGTTGCCGGCTGGCTTGAAAATCTCTTAACCGCAAAGAAAAATGAATCTGGCTCCCTCACGCTTGCCTACCTGCGCGGGGAAAAAAGCATCGCGATGCCAAAAAAACGGCGCTCTGGGGAGAAGGGCGCGCTCAAAGCTCGCGGGGTGAATATTTTCAATTTCAAAAATGTAAATATTGATGTTCCGCTCGGTCGGCTCATCGCCGTTACGGGCGTGTCCGGTTCAGGCAAGTCAACGCTTCTTTACGAAGTGCTCTATCGCAATCTGCGCGCGAGGTTTGACCGGCGTTACCGCAGCAACGAAGTCTTTAATTGCTCGAGTTTTACCGGTTCGGAATATCTTGGACGGGTTATTTTAATTGACCAGTCGCCGATTGGGCGTACGCCGCGCTCTAACCCGGCTACTTACACCGGCGCATTTACGCACATCCGCGACCTCTTTGCGGCAAGCGAAGAATCGCGCGCGCGCGGCTGGCGGCCGGGACGCTTTTCTTTCAATGTGAAGGGCGGACGCTGTGAGGCGTGTCAAGGCAATGGCATGATTGCCGTGGAGATGCACTTTCTGCCGACCGTGTATGTTACCTGCGATGTGTGCAGTGGCAAACGCTTCATGAAAGAGACGCTTGAGGTCAAATACAAAAAGAAAAACATTTACGAAGTGCTCTCCATGACGACTGAAGAGGCGCTCGTATTTTTTGAGGACATTCCGGCAATTTATGACCGGCTGAAGACTTTGGACGAGGTTGGACTCGGCTACCTTGAACTTGGACAATCCGCGACGACGCTCTCCGGCGGAGAAGCCCAGCGGGTTAAAATTTCTGCGGAGCTGTATCGTCCGCACCTTCAAAAAACCATCTATCTTTTGGATGAGCCGACCATCGGTCTACATTATGAGGACGTCAAAAAGCTCATTGAGATTTTGCAAAAGTTGGTGGAGCGCGGCAACTCGGTGATGCTTATTGAACATAATATGGACATCATCAAATCCGCCGATTATGTCATTGATATTGGACCTGAAGGCGGGGACAAAGGCGGGAAAATTGTCGCGAAAGGAACGCCGGAGGAAGTGGCGCGCACTGCCGGCTCACATACGGCAAAATATCTGCGTAGAGTGCTGAAGTAGCTGACCGCGTGCCGTGTTTGCAAGCGGGCAGTCCACGTGCTATCATTAGATTTTAGAGCGTGTACAAATATGGGGGTTACTCGTGGTAAACGGAAAAGTGCATGAGGAAGAACCGGAGGACTATTACTTTCCACTACCCGCCGCGCCAGAAGATATCGTTGAAGCGCTGCGCATCCATTTCAACATTCCCTCCGCCGCTTCTCCCCAGGAAAGCGGCGAGCAAGTGTTTTGCCGCGCATATCAGTGGTATCACACGCCCAATACTGAACTCTGGGGTCCACGCGAGGATTACCAAAAATTTCTAAGGGGTGAAATTCCGTTTCCGAGAGATTACATGAGACGAGCGTACGAGGTGCTCATTCTCGGCAAAGAATAATAGCCCCGTGACGGACCCGCCTGTGTCGAGAAGCCGCGCGCAAGCAGCGGCTTCTTTCTTTCAACATGCCGAAAAAGACAACCAACAAATTAGCAGGAATAAGTAAGCTGCCCGATGCACCCGGGGTGTATTTTTTCCGTGGTGAGAGGCAAAAGATTCTCTACGTCGGCAAAGCGACGTCGCTTAAAAGCCGCGTCAAGAGTTATTTTTCCAAAGACCTCGCCGAAACGCGCGGGCCGCTCATTACAGAGCTTATGCAAAAGGCGCGAAGCGTGACTTTTGAAAAAACGGATTCAGTGCTTGAAGCGCTCATTCTGGAAGCGCATTACATTAAAAAATATCAGCCGCCCTACAACACCCTCGCCAAGGATGATAAAAGCTTCAACTATGTAATAGTCACCAAGGAAGATTTCCCGCGCGTGCTTGTGGTGCGTGGCAAGGAGCTTGTCGAATGTATTTCAAAAAAGGACATCAAGTATCAATTCGGACCATTTCCACACGGGCTCTCACTCAAAGAGGCGATGCGTCTGATACGAAAAATTTTTCCCTATCGCGACACCTGCACGCCTGCCTCTGGCTCTGTCAAAATTATCAGACGCCGAGCATCTCAAAAAATTATCAAACACCGAGTGTTTGATAAAGATTCTAGCACACCCTGCTTCAATGCGCAGATAGGATTGTGTCCGGGGGTATGCAGTGGAATGGTGACTAGGGCAGAATATGCAAAGACCATACGGAATATCAAACTGCTGTTTGAAGGGAAGAAAAAAGCGCTTGTCCGTCAACTCGCGCGCGACATGAAAGGATACGCAAAGGCGCAAGCATTTGAAAAGGCGGCTGAAGCGCGGCGACAAATTTTCGCTTTAGAACATATTCAAGATGTTGCGCTCATCAAACGCGAGCTCAAACTGCCGGAGTATGGGCGTGGCAGTTATCGCATTGAGGCGTATGATGTTGCCCACATAAGCGGGACTGGCACGGTCGGGGTGTTTACGGTGGTGGAAGACGGGTACGCTAAAAAATCTGATTATCGGATGTTTCGGATACGTCGCGCCGTGCGTGGAAGCGACACTGGCGCGCTCGTTGAAGTTCTTGAGCGGCGGCTCATGCATCCCGAGTGGCCACTTCCAAAACTCATTGCGGTGGACGGCGGAGTCGCACAAAAAAACGCCGCAGAGCGCGTCCTGTCCTCGGCGGGAGTTCTCATTCCCGTGGTCGCCGTGGTGAAAGATGAGCGGCATCGCCCGCGTGAAATCTTGGGCGAAGGGCGCGAGAAACACGAGCGTGAGCGAGGAATTCTCCTCGCGAACAGCGAGGCGCATCGGTTTGCCGTTACCTATCACCGAAAAATTCGGTGATAGGTAAAAAAATAACGAGCTCGCGAGCTCGTTTGTTCGTCATCCTCGTCTTTATCGCAATTCTCTCTTTCCGCTATATTTTTTAGTGTCGCTCCCACCGCTCTATGCTGGTGTTCTCAAGAACACCAGCATAGAGCACGTAGAAATTTATTCTGTCCTGTCGGTCTGTCGGGTTTAGCCCGCGGTGACGGGGGCACGGCTAGGGCAGTTGATGACCATAAAGCGCAATCTTTTTGGGGCAGCTTTTTTTTCTTTTTTGATTGAAAGCTCTGCTATACTGATGGCATGTCAAAGATTCGCGTTGCGGTCTTGCGCGGCGGTCCTTCAAGCGAGTATGAGATATCGCTTAAAACCGGCGAGAGTGTTTTGAAGCATGTGCCGGAGGACAAGTATGCGCCGCAGGACATTTTTATTGACCGAAGTGGCGTGTGGCACCTGCGTGGGATTCCCGCCTTGCCGAGTCGCGTGCTGAAGCAAACAGATGTTGTCTTCAATGCGCTCCATGGCGAATGGGGCGAAGATGGAAAGGTTCAGAGGCTCCTTGAAATTTTTGGCGTCCCGTTTACGGGCTCGGGGTCGTTTGCTTCGGCGATTGCTATGAATAAGCTCTTGGCAAAGCAGTATCTCATGCGGGAAGGCGTCAAAACACCGCGGTATGTCGTACTTCGGGTATCCGACACGCTTGAGAGAGAACTGGTAGATATTTTCCGCCACTTTCCCCAGCCCTCGGTCATAAAACCTCTGAATCGCGGTTCGTCGGTCGGCGTTACGATTGCGCGCGACTACGCGAGTTTTTACGATGGTGTTCGCCTTGCGTTTGAGTATTCGCCATCCATTCTCATTGAAGAGTATATTCGAGGAAAAGAAGCAACGGCGGGCGTGCTTAACTCTTTTCGCGGTGAAGAGCGCTATGGGCTTCTGCCGATTGAAATAATTCCGCCCGGAAAGAACGGTTTTTATGATTATGACGCAAAGTATGTGAGCGAGGAGACGGGCTACCGCATGCCGGGAAACTTCTCGCGTGGCGAAAAGGAGGAGCTTATGCGGCTTGCGCGCGAGGTGCATCGTATACTCGGACTTCAGCACTATTCACGCTCCGATTTCATCGTCTCGCCGCGCGGCATTTATTTTTTGGAAGTGAATACACTGCCGGGCCTCACCAGCCATTCACTCATTCCGAAATCGCTTGAGGCGGTCGGCTCAAATCTTCCAGAGCTTTTGGACCATCTGCTCACGCTCGCGCTTGCGCGAGGGTAATGGTGCGATTTATGAAAGGGAATTATGCCTGAAGATTTAACAGAAAGAACGTGCGTGCCATGTGAGGGCGGAACAAAGCCGCTTGAACAAGAAATGATTCAAAAGTACCTGCCGCAGGTGCCCGGTTGGAGCGTTGCCCATGACCTCAAGAGCATATTGCGCGAATTTGAATACGCTGATTTCAAGTATGCCATGGCGTTTGTGAATGAAGTGGCGGACCTCGCCGAGTTTGAGGGACACCACCCGGATATTGCCATTTGGTACCATAAGGTAAAATTGACGCTCTCCACGCATGCCATTCACGGACTTTCCCAAAATGACTTCATTCTCGCCGCCAAAATAAATCAGATACAAGCCGACCGCTAGGGCAGACCGCAGATTGAGGGCGGTTGTGATGCGGTTGCATTTTTGAGATTTTGTCGTAAGTTGTATGTTGTCTGCCGTGCGTTTCTTCGGGCCCGTAGCTTAGTTGGTAGAGCGCCTCATTTGCAATGAGGAGGTCAGCGGTTCGAATCCGCTCGGGTCCACACTAGAGGAAAAGACAAGTCAGAGGCAACCGCCTCGCCTCGCTCGGCGGCCATTCGCCACTCCATTTTCGGATTAATTTCGACACGACGGTTCTGTTTTTGGAAAAAGAAAATTTTTAGGCATACGATTCATTTCAAGAAATTAGGTTGATAAATATGGTGTTTTTGCAGTTGCCCTTGACCACTTGACAAACTCATGGTCTTTGGTGTATAATTAGCGTACTTAGAGCGATGCTCCGAGGGCCCATACAGCTGGGCAAGAGGCTGAGGAGCCGTGGCGATGCTACGGAGTCCGAAAGTACTTTGACGATGTCAAAGAGAAGGAGCTACCAATGCACACATACATCAGCGTCGAGGGTCGTACTGCAGGCGTCAACGTTCACAGTGGATGGGGCCCCGGCCCCCACGTCAAGTTGATCGGCGCAACGTTTCCGATCGTACCGACGGGGACTATCGTCGACAAACTGTCCACGAAGGTTCCGGAAGGTCTTCACGCCCTCGCGTTCTTTTGCAGGGTGGAAGGTCCGCACCGTATGGGCAGCGGCAAGGCGACCTACCTCGACCACAATCCCAAAGTGAGCAGCAGTGTGTTGCTGGCGTGGGAAGACGAGGGCAAGATGTTCGTGAAGGCCGACGACGACATGAAGGCACCGGAGCTGTCGAGGTTCAACTCGTTCACTCGCTCGGATGCCGACATTCTGGTGATCGACGCGGAACGCAAGATCGCTTACGTTTCTGATCTTCTGCCTCGCAAGACCGCCGACTCGGCGTGGACGTACAAGTCCGTGCCGATGGAAGTGATTCTCGAGTACATCACGAAGAAGCTGACGATGGAGGAACTCGACCAGCGAGCCATCTCCGAGCAGCGGGCGCGTGATGGACTGCAGGAACTGCGCGGCCAAAACCGCGTCCTGCAGAACTCGGTCGATCACCTAGAGGAACGGCGTTCGACAGCGGTCACGGCTCACAACGAGCTGATCGGAGTGTTGATGAAGTCCGAGGGGCTGTACAAGTTCCTCAAGCGTCTCCCGGTCAAGTTCCGGCCGAAGGCGTTCGACGGCTTCGTTGAGGCGATGGACTCGTTCAACGAATCCACGATCGCGTAACCGAACCTCTCTTCTCAACCCGTAATGCCCGCGCAAGCCAGAAATGGTGAGCGCGGGTTTCTTTTTTAAAGAACAATTTTGTGCGTGCTGCGCACGCTCGAATCTGGTCCGCCAAAGAAAAATTTGATATTGTCAGAGGTGCGGCTTCGCCGCGCCGAATTTCTCGTGGGGCATTTTGCCGCCGGTGGGGGCGGCGAACGTTCGAGCTATTTCAAGAGGCGGGAATGGGGACAGGCACCATTACTTTATTAAATATGTGGTATAGTAACGAACATGCCACGATGTGCTCGTGTTGATGTCGGAGAAGAAATATATCATGTGATTAAT
>CAYGEN010000007.1:0-23200 GCA_964348955.1 uncultured Candidatus Saccharibacteria bacterium
TTATAAGTGTGGTTAGAAGTTCTTTTGTTCTTCAAGAATTCTCTGCATTTTCACTTCTGCCACCAGCCAGTCTTCGGGAGTGTCAATGTCAAGTGCGTATTTTGAATCCATGAGGTACCCAAAGGTTGAGTCGCCCCACAGCGAGTCGTTGCCGTCAAAAAGATTTGTTGTTTTAAATGCGTACACGGCGGAATTGATGAAATAGGATTTCGGCACATCTTGGTTGCGATGAATTAAATTGCGCAAAATTGCTCTGTCGCCAACCCGCGTGAGAATACCATTTTTGTCCGGGGTAAGTTGTTTCAGAAAACTGAAATGCCCGGGCGTCTCGGAAATGCCGACTATTGAGTCAAAATTGCCGCCTTGTTTGATAAGCTCCGCAACCTCTTTGAGGTGCTCCGTTTGCCGACCCGGAGAGGACGGTTCAAGAAGAATAATCCAGTCCGGCTCATACGACTCATACTCTTTGAGCCACTCCACCGCATGCTTTACGACGCTGTAGGAGCTGGCAGTGTCCGTGGCAAATTCTGCCGGGCGAATGAATGGAACCTCAACCTCGTACTCCTTCCCCACCGCCGCGATTTCAGTGTCTTCGGTGGAGAGAATAAATCGGTCAAGCACGCCGCTCGCTTTCCCCACTTCAATAGTCCACGCTAAAAGCGGTTTTCCTAGAAAATCCTTGATGTTTTTGCGCGGCACTCTTTTACTGCCGCCACGCGCGGTCATAAGGCCAAGTATGCTCATCTCGTTATCATATACTTACTCCCATTGTAGCAAGAATGGCCTGCACAATTCGTTCGCTTGCTTTCCCGTCAACTTTCCAACACATAGTATCTCGCAGTTTTTCTACACTCGCTTGATTCTTTGTTGGGTTATTCAGGAGCTCATTCACGAAACGAATGAGGTCGTACGAACTCTCTGCTTGCAATACACCGCCAGTTTTAAACACATGATGATAGTGCGAGAGATGTTTGAATCGCTTGATACTTTCTTTAAATGGGCGCTTTTGATACCCGTCAAAATTGATATTGATTGCTGATTTCAAAAAGACACTTGCTTCAACACTTACACTTGAGTAGGTGTTGATGATTACGTCCGCATGATATAACAGATTCATAAGGTGAATCGCTGAAGCTATTGTGGGATACCACCGGTTTCCTTTCTGGGGAAATACTTTCTGAATCGGCGTCTCATCGAGATACACAAACGACTCATTTCGATAGATTTCAAATTTTTTCTCTTCTCCAAACGCCGCAGGATACGGACGAATGAGAAGTTGCGCGTCCTTCGGCAAAGACCCGTCTTTAATTCCTTTGACAAGAATATCAACAATATCGCCGTCATCCGGCGCATACGACGACCCGCCAAAAAAAGCAATCAACTTCTTTTGAGGGTCAAGACCGATGCCTTTACAAAATGTTTCCCTGTCCACAAGATACTCCCGTTTTGAAAAAATATCGTACTGCGGAATACCGGTCATACTGACGTGCTTCGGAGCGTAGCCATGGAGCGCTACCGCCTCCTCTTTAAACGGTTCTGCCCACACGAGCAAACTATCAACCTGCAGAGGTTCAAAGCGCTTTGGAAAGTGGTCCCAACTTGTCGGCATACCAATCGCCCGTATTTCTTGCCGTTTTGCTTCACGGAGCACGGCAACATCCGGCTTATTTAAAATATCAGTCAGAAATACCGCATCAGGCCGATAGGTCTCAAAAAGCTCCCGATATGGTCGCTCCCGATGTACAAGACCATCAAGCCAGGGAAATAGTTTATGTTTTACAAAGCGGCTTTTGCCAAGAGTGTTTGCAATGAATATTTTTAGCGGGTACAAAAAACGTTTGCCTCCTGCAACTGGTTTATCCAAACGAACTCCCATGGACGCAAACAGCCGCCCTCCCTCGGTAAATATGAGATGGGTTGCAAAGAAAAAATAAATCGTCTCAAAAATATTCTTGTGCTTCCATGTCACGGCGACTGGCTCAATATGGACGTGTTCATCCTCAAAATCCTCCTTCATTTTTTCGTACGATACGGTCGGCACCAACAACACGATGCGCATGCCGTGCTTTTTTAATTGTGCCAGCACGCCGTCTGGAAACAGCAAAAAATTCTTTACGATCTGGGGCGCGAAGACCGTCATAAAAAGCGTCTGATGTGGCTTGTGTGCGGTCATTCGGGATCTTTAACTTTTTTCAAAAACTCGCTGAGAAGGTACTCGGCCTCTATCCAATCAAGCGGTGTGTCAATGTCTATTGAACGCAGAGCGGGCACGATGTAACCGACGACATGCCCGTCAAAAAACGTGCGATTTTCTTTCATGAGCACGTCGCGCTTGAAAGCATATACCGCACCGCTTCGCTTATACGCAACCGGCAAATCCTGCCGCCTCGTCACGTTTTCATCTATGGTGTAAGGCAAAATCCTGTCGCCCTCCAGTTTTTTCACCTTCATCGGGTGATGCCGTCCTTCAATTTCGCACACACTCACCGCACTTTCCGCGCCGGCGTCAATGAGTTTTTGTATGGTATCGTCAAGGTCTTCCACGGTGCGAAACGGCGAAGTCGGCTGGAGGATAACAACGATATCAAAGGTTATGCCGAGTTTTTTCTCCATGAAATCTGTCGCGTGTTGCATCACGGGAAGATGGGGTGTGTTATCCTGTGCCAGCTCTTTCGGACGGATAAACGGCACCTCGGCGCCATATTCTCGGCACACCGCGGCAATCTGTTCGTCGTCAGTGGACACGATAAGATGCGTAATGAGCTTGCTTCGCTTGGCGACTTCAATCGTGTAGGCAATGAGCGGTTTCCCGCCCAAGGATTTGATGTTTTTCCCCGGAATACCTTTTGACCCGCCGCGGGCGGTTATGACCGCCAGAATTTTCTGCTTTATTGGCATGAAAACACTTTAGTATACTGTATAACTATTTAAAAACAAAAAGGTCCCGCGAGAGAACCTTGAGTACAATGATTACGATATATCGTAATCATTGTGGAGAGGGCACCTACCCTTTAGGGTAGGGGGTGTGCCCGTTCGGGGGAAATTATTACGATATATCGTAATCATTGGCGAGACGTTAGAGCGTTAGAGTAAGGACTACTAGCCCTTCCAGCCAGGAACGTGCTCGAGCGGCACTTCGGCTTGTGGAATTTTTACGATGTAAAGACGTGCCGTACCTTTGGTGCGGTGAGCGTGTGGTTGTCCGGCAGGAATAAGAAGAACGTCGCCTGTTTTCAGCTGGTACTTTGTGGTACCGCGAGCGTTCCCCACTTTGGCTTTGATTTCTCGGTCATCACCCTCTTTTGCCCACGGCAAAACGAGCTCGCCGCCAACTTCAAACTCTACTTCGCCTTCTAAACAAATCCAGAGGTCAGCTTCGTGTCGGTGCACCTCAAACTCATTGTCCACTTCCGAATCCTCAAGAATGTAAATCGCAGAACTGCCGGATGCCGACTTAAACGGCTCAAGGAGCCGCTTGCCCTGCGTGGCAGGGACGGCAAGCGTCTCGTCCGTGACACTTTTTGGAATGAATACACAGTCTGGAAGATTGTTTGCCATGCGGTTTTTTTCTCTCTTTTAACAAAAGCATATCACAGCCGAGTATGATTGAAAAACTTTTTTGTAATGGTATATTTTTAACTCTTTTTCAGATACTCGAGAACAAGCTCAATCGTGCGGCGCTCCGTGAGCTCCCATGCGTCATAGGTGGAGCCGCCGATGTGGGGCGTCAAAATAAGGTTGTCGTGTGTTTTTGTGTAAGCGAGAAGAGAACTTTTCTGGAGAAGCTCGTCGTGGTTCATCTCATACTCGCCGTCAAAGACATCAAGCGCCGCCCCGGCAAGCGTGCCGTTTTCAAGCGCCGCAAGAAGTGCGGCTTCGTCTACCAGCTCGCCGCGTGAGGTATTGATAAGCACTGCGCCTTTTTTGAATTTTGCAAAAAGTTCCGCGTTGAAAATCTTGTGCGTCTCTTTTTCCGCCGGAATATGAATGGTGACAATATCGCTTTTTGCAACCAGCTCTTCTAGACTGCCAACTTTCTGTGCCTTTGCGGTCCTACTTTTTTCCACCTGCGGGTCGTAGAAGTAAATTTCGGGCATCTTGAAGCTCTCCGCGTAGCCGGCGACAAGCGTCCCCAATCGTCCCATGCCGGCAATCCCAATGGAGAGCCGCGAAAGCATCGCGTGAGCACCCCACGGCCGACGGTCCCAGCGTCCTCCCAAGACCGACTGAAATGCCCAAGGAGTGCGGCGCGTGAGCGCTAAGAGGAGCCCCCAGGCGTGCTCTGCGGTCGGTGTGATAGTATTTAGAAACTCCTGCTCATACTTAAGCGAAACAACTTTGATACCCTTCTTTTCCGCATACGCGCGGTCAATGTGCGGCTCGCCGGTCGTGTTGGAGGCAATGACTTTGAGCTTCGGCATTCGGTCAATTTTTGCTTTGTCGTAGAAAAAGCCAAGCGGCGCAAAACCGACCGCAATGTTTTTCAATATCTCGTCGGAATCGTCCGCCGGCGTATTAAGCTCCACCACCTCAAAATGCTCCACGAGCAACTGCAAGTTGCTCGGCTGGTATTTGAGCATGGAGTAGTAGAGCGCCTTCGGTTTTGTCATGCATTTTCCCGTGACACCAGAAACCGCGCAAGTTCGAGGTCAAATAGTCCATCGATATCGTGAGCACTTTGCGGATCTATCTCCACGCCGACGCGTTTTCCCACTTCCACTTTTTTCTCGCGCAGAAACACCTCGCGTTTGAACCAATAGAGATTGCCAAAAGCATAACGCTTGGGGTCGGATTGCCGATTCGGATACGCGTAGTGATTTTGCTCGTCACTGAATACCAGATAACCATCGGTGTTTATTTCACGTATATGAAAGGGATGGTGGCGGCGCGGTACTGCAACTACGGTGATGCCGGAATCCGCCCCTTTTTCTTGAACGCGCGCGAGCACTTCCCGGATTTGCTCCGGCTTCACGAATGGCTCCGTCGGCTGAATGAGAAGCACGTACTCCGGTGTATAGCGCTCATGTTCCTCAAGCCACGAAAGAGCGTGCTCAACAACCGGGATGCCGGGAGTCGCGTCTTCCGCAAGTTCTTTCGGGCGCATAAAAGGCACCTCGGCGCCGTGCTTTTTGGCCACCGCGGCAATTTCTTCATCGTCTGTCGTTACCACTACCCGATCCACCACGCCGCTCTCTCGCATCGCGGCAATCGCATAGGCGATGAGCGGCTTGCCGCCGAGGTCGACGATGTTCTTGTGCGGAATGCTTTTTGACCCACCGCGAGCTGGAATGATACCAAGAGTGCTCATATCAATACGTTATGCGCTTCTGAAGCAATTTTTTATCAACGGTAAGGTTTTTTACCACCTCGAGAATCTTTTCCGAGGCATGCCCGTCGCCAAGGCGCGTGCCACAGGTCGCGAGCTTCTTTCTGAAGACGTCATCAGTAAGCACAAAAGTAAGTTTTCTTGCAATGTCTTCCTTGGTACCTTTGGCATCTACCACGTTTTCTTCTCGATCTCGATCCATCTGCCGATTGCCAATATTGAGAGCGGGGAGTTGAAAATAGGGTGCTTCGACGAGCGCCGAAGAGGAGTTGCCGATAAGTGCATCGGCACCTGACATGAGCGACAGGAAGTCTAGATTTTCAATATTTTTGTAGATCATGAACTGCGGGTCGCTCGCAATACCCTCAATAGCTTTGAGAATCCCTTCGTAGCCGGGGTCGGAACAGGGGTAGATGATGAAGGCGCGCTTCCCTGTCTCGCGAACTGCTGTAAGCGTGTTCTCCATAATACGCTGGTTCTCGTCTCTTGTTTCAAACGTATCCGGGTGAAGGAGAATAATGAAATAGTGCTCACCCTCTTTGAGCCCGTATTTCTTTTGTATGTCTGCAAACGGCGTATACATTTTTTTGACGATTCGATCGATGTAGAGCGACCCCACCACGTGAATGCGCGAGGGTTCTTCGCCAAGTTTTTTGATGCGCTCCGCAGAGTCTTCTGTTTCGGGAAAATGGATGTGGGCGAGTTTCATGATGGCATGCCGTTGAATATCGTCAATATTCCCCGACACATCACCTCCTTGGCTATGCGTAATGGGAAGTCCGAGGTTAAGCGCCGCGAGTGCAACGACAAGATGCTCCCCACGGTCCCCGTGCACCATCATGACATCGGGCTTCAGGCGCTCTAGGATACCCGGGGTTTTCTCAAGGCAAGTACCGAGGT
Organism: uncultured Candidatus Saccharibacteria bacterium; assembly: GCA_964348955.1. Classification (GTDB taxonomy): domain Bacteria; phylum Patescibacteriota; class Minisyncoccia; order Phycocordibacterales; family 2-01-FULL-51-21; genus 2-01-FULL-51-21. The sequence goes on from CAYGEN010000007.1 coordinate 6,227, forward strand.
TTTCCGCGCGCTGCCGCGGCGTATCTCCCCGGCCCGCCCCCATCTCAATTATCTCGAGTGTGGTCTTAGGGTAGAGCTTTCGAGCCTCCTCGACCGTGCTCCCAAATTCCTTCGAGGCATGCATGTCGCCAAGAAGAATTTGAAGGTTAAGCTCGGGGTCGGCTTCAATAAGGTTCATTAAAGGCACGTAGGCGCCAAACCCGCCCCGTTTCCCCGAGAATACACAGATGTTTTGAATTGCCATTGCGATTTTAGAACTAAAGAATCTTGCTCAAAGTAACCTTAAAGCAAAGCGAGGAGGGCACGGCCGCACCCGGTTGGGGGGTGATCTACCAATCTAGACTGCGTGAGGTCCTAGATTTCGCATAATTGAACGACCTTTAAAACGCACATCATTTTTTGTACACGGCCCGATAATTCCCATTTCTCGCGCATAGTCAAAACGCACCCCCCTCGTTAAAACTTTTGAAAGAACCCAGACTGTTATAAATCTTGAATCTGTGTAGCCAGTTACTGGTGTATCAGAATTTTTGATGACGTGTAAAAGGTCAAAATCAAATGTTTGCTGTCCATCGGTAGGAGAAGTTATTTTTGGTCCATCGACAAATACGAAATCGTATTTTCTATCGCGCGGCACATCGCGATACCTCACTCCCCGAAACATGCAATGATAATCATCAATTTTAGGGCTCAAGTGAAAATTTACATACTGTTTTAATTCAGAAGGAAATTTTGAAGTGATGTCAGCGTAGTATTCCGGCTCCTCTTCCATTGAGGTAATGCGCCCCCCCCCATCCCGTTTTCCTTTATGGCCTGCGCTAGTACCACCGTTGTCACACCTGAGCCACACTCGAGTATCTCCTTGGGCTTGTGTTTTTTTACATACTCATAGAGCGCCTTGTAGCGAATGGCGGAAGCACCACTTGAAATGGTTTGAAAATCGGTAATTAACCTGCGAAGCTCTGCGTGGTTTTGAATGAAGTCCACCGCTTGTCTCTCAAGATAACGCCTTCGCACTTTTTCAAACAGAATCCGTGCGTAGTGATGTGCTCGCGATATTCTCATGCTACATGTGTTTTTAGATTAACCGAGCGGAGCAAAAAATCAAAAATCCGCTGTCCTGCTTTCCCGTCGAGTTTCCAGCATTGCTCTTCAACTATTTTCTTCCTCCCAGCTTGATCCATACGGGGGTCGCCGAGATACATCTTCGTATACGTAATCATTTCGTCACGATTGTGAGCAATGCGTACACCACCACTTTGCATAACGGGTACATAGTGCACCCGACTCTCTTCGTAAAATTGCTTGACGCTCTGGTAAAAAGGCCGCTCCTCCCACCCATCAAAGGCTACGTTGATAATCGGTTTGTCGAATGCCGCCGCATCAATACTCATCGTCGAAGCCACATTGAAGGTAACGTCGCTGTGATACAGGGAATCAGCCAAATGCTCCATATCTTCTTTCATGATTTCTGAATATGATACCTCTCCCTCCTCGTGGTAGGTCACGGGTTTCTCCATAACCGAAATACCAGGGGTGAGCTTCAGGTCGCCGGCCTCCATATCTTTCGTCGGATGCTGTCGCACCAATATTTGAACATCCCTAGGAAGCTCCCCTGACACAATCGCATCCTGCAGGATGCTCACGACCTGCCACGCCGTATCGAAAAACGGCGCAAAGAGAAGTAGGCGCTTATTCGGGTCCAAGCCGATTTTCTTGAAAAATGATTCACGCGAAGAACGCGGATGATTTACATAGTGGTCAAAATGCGGCATACCGACCGGAATAACACGGCTTGGCTTGGCATCGAGATATGTCATAGCTTCTTCTTTGATGATTTCGTTATGAACAAGAAGAAAATCCGAGAGCCCGCGGATCGGATACTTTGCAAAGCCGATGGTATCCCATGAGTTTATCATGCCGACTGAAGGAACACCATAAGAACGTGCGGTGCGAATAAAGGCACGGTCAAATCTTGACGAGACATGGGGAAGAAAAACAAGATTGGGACAATACTTGTCGAAGCACTGATGATAATCCTTTCGCCTGATAAGCTGGCGATCGAGAAACTTTAAAAAAAAACGGAGCGGTTGAAGATTGCCAACAATCGTAATTCCTGTCATGGCGTAGAAAAAGTGAAATCTTGAACCGCCAGCCGCCAGAATGAATCTTTTGCGATTGTGCCGCACTAACTTGGTATCGACATAGAAAAATGAAAGATGACGAAAAAAACGATCGAGGAACGAAAATGGCTCTGGAATGTCCTCAATACCTTCGACGAGAACATTCTCTCGACCAAACTCCTTTTGAAAGAGCGCGACACGGTGTTTTGCGGTCAGAATGACAATACGCAGATTAGGACGATTGGCAAACGCATTAAAAGCGTCATTCCGCAATATATTGCGCACTTGCTGACGGTGATAGATAAGAAAGAGGACCGTCTTTATCTCTTTCATGTGATAGAGGATTCGCGGCCTATAATCTCGTTAAGAAAATCAACATTTCGTTTGTAGGAATAACCGTCGGTCGGCTTGATAAGCAAGTCAACGATTTTCTTTCGGTTCTCTCGGTCAATACTGCGGTCTTTAAGGTACATCATTATGTACTGTGCCACTTCATCCATGTTCTTTGCCACACGGACCGCGCCGCTTTCAACCACCGGCTTGTAGTGCGGAAAGTTCAAGATCTCGCTGAACTCATCGGCAAAACCGGAATTAATGACCGGCATGTCAAAAATGCACGCTTCAATGGAGACTGTTGAGGCAATGTTTACGCATACATCAGCGTACTTAAGCGTATCCTTCATGTTCGCCATATCTTCCGCGTCCATTTCAACTTTGTGCCCTCCTTTCGTCTGTGATTGTTTCAATTCCTGGCTCCCATACTCAATGCGCACATTCGGCATATTAAAAAACTCTTTATACAAATCAATGGGGTCTAGGGGATGGACGCGCACGAGCAAATTCAGTTTTTCTCCAAAGTGGTTTTCCTCCTGCCAGTTGAGAAAAGCGCGGATGAAATCAAATGAAAAAGAGCTGTAGCGGCGCGAGGCGGCAAGAATGGTTTTTCGGTTTGGGTCCAAGCCTTTGCGCGAAAGAAAAGTCTTGCGGTCAAGCTCATGCGGCGAAGGAAGAAAGTAGTGGTCAAACCGCGGGGTTCCCGCCACAAACACATGCGCATCGTCATAGCCATGCAAATCAATGGCGCGACCTTTAATCCACTCATTCCAGCAGATGAGATAATCGGTCGCGCGGATATGCCGCGGGATGCTTGTCAGATTGTCCCATGAAAAATTTATGGCGACCGAAGGAATGCGCGCTTTGCGCGCGCAGAGCACCGCGTGAGTGTGATAAGGCTGAATGCCGGGCGTCGGCGTAAGAATGAGCGAGGGCTGGTATTTTTTGACATAGTGCTTAAATTGCCGATATTCTGGAATATAGAGCGCTTCAAGCCAGAGCATCCGTTTCGGCGAAAACAAAGTATTCGGCAACAGACGCCCGATACGACGCAAGAAAAGCCGCTTTTTGTCAGTAGCGCGTCGGTTGCGCCACGCTACGGCATTGTCCCAATTAAAGTTCTGGATAAGTTCGTTTCGCAAATATACTTCAAAAAGCATCCGCCACCTGCGGTCCGGCAACGGCAAGATGATATAGGTAATGTTTTCGTTTTTATAATACTCCGTATCCGGGTCATCAATGCCATCGAGGTCTTTAAGAAAAACCACGACGCGGTACGTTGAACTCAAGTACTCAACGTAGCGAGTCTGCAAAAGATCAGACATGTAAGAGCGGCTCCCGATAAATAAAAAAACGGTCTTTCGTCCCGCCCCACCTTGCATGTTCATACTCATAGAATACTCCATGACGCCCCTAGAGGTTACCGATACCCTTTACGCTACGAAAGACAAACAGGCGGTAACTCAAAAAATTCCACACCATGGTTACAAACACCGCCGCGATAACGCCAATGTTGGCCCACAACTCCGCGGCAACACCTTGAGGCACGCCAATGACATTCACCAGTAAGGATGCGGTGCTGACATTGATAACTATCCCAACGAGGTTGACCCCTGCGTACTTCCCGAACTCAAGGTGCACCCGCTCTTCAAGCGATTGGAAGGTCCAGAACCTATTGAGAAAGTACCCGTTGAGAAGCGCCAGCAAAAAGGTGCCGGTTTTAAACGCAGTGAAATACCAACCACTGGCGTGTCCCGTGAGCGCAATAAGGATGTTGATGACCGCAATCTCAATTGCGGTTGACACAAAACCGACTATGCAGAATCGAGCAAGTTGCGGCAGTATCGGCACCCATCTTGCAAGATAGAAAAACGAGATAAAACCGACAACACTAATCACGGGAGAGAAGAACACCGAGAACGGAATAAGAACATTTAAATGCGGCGTTGCATGAGCAAAAAATGCCATAGCAATGAGCGCTCCCCCGGCGAACCCGAGGCCGATTGACATATAAATATCATGACGATGTTGTTGGAGTGTCTCTAACATGCCACAAGAAGCTCTCGCGAAAGCTCCCGCCCTGCGTGGAAGCTGTGGTCGGTTCCGCGATCCCACGGGTAGATATGCGACATGGAAACCCACCAGAGTCCGGGAACGGCGGTCCTAAAGGCGGGTCGGCGGGAACCGTATCCGACCGTTACCACGGGCTGTGTGTAGGGCGCTCTGCCAACGTGCCGCTCGGCCACAAGCTTTTCAGAAAAATTGGGAAAAATTTCTTTCAGCTTGGCGAAGAAGCGCGCAAGGAGCTCTTCTTCGCCAAGCTGAAAAAGCGGGTCTGTAATGGCAAGGTAGCGCGCAAGATACATCGGATGCAGTCCTCCGTAGGTTTTCTCGGAAACAAAATTAGTTTGCTCAATCGCTACAACAAAAGGCGAGGTGGCGTCATTCACATTGACCCAGTAGTTATTGGTAAGCCGTCTCGTAAGACCAAGTATCACACAGATGGTGCCAAGATATGGATACCCTTGAAGCGCGCGCTTGGCATCATCCGGCAATACGCTTCCGGCAATGGCTTGAAACGCCGCCGGTGGGGCCGCAACAATGACTTGGTCAAATATATCCGTGCCGGCGTCAGAGGTGATGACAAAGGAGTTCCCCGTTTTAGAGAGCGCGCGCACGGCAGAGCCGGCATGCACGATAACCCCGCTTTGTTTGAGATGTTCTGCCACCGCATTGATAAAGGTAAAAAATCCTCCCTCAAAATAACCGAACTTTGAAGGTCGCTCATAAATTCTCCCCCAAAGCCAAACCATGGAGATTTCGTTTGCGTAGGCGCCAAATTTAGATTCCAGGAGCGGCTTCCATATGACGCGGTAGGCGTCTTCGCCCAAATGCCGCTTGAGCCAGTCCGCCGCCGAAATATTTTCAAAGTCTCGCCAGTTACGCTTTCCCTTGCAATAAATGGTGAAGAGCCCGGTCTTCAGCCGACCCGCGAGTGGAAGCGGCGTGAACGAGAGAAGGTCAAGGGCTCCGGTAAAGGGATAGAGCACGCCATCGTAGTAAAGCGCCGTAGTCGCCTTCTTAAAAAATACCTTGTCGTAAAAACCAAGCGTCTTCGCCACCTCCCAAAAATCGTGGTAGGTCGGGAAGAGATGGTGGTAGTACTGCTCGATTGGTACGCCACCTACCGTGACCGAAGCGGCAAGCCCCCCGAGCTGTGAACTTTTTTCAAAGAGGGTAATGGTATGCCCCTTGCCGAGCAGCTCATAAGCGACACCGAGCCCCGCCATGCCGCCGCCGATGATAGCTATTTTCATCAACCGTATCTTACCACACTCACTTTTTTTGACGCATACGGTCCAAACTGCTCAATCGGCTTTTATTCCACTCAACCGTCATTCGTAACCCTTCTTGAAGCGTTACGCGAGGTTCCCAGCTGAGCATTTTTTTTGCCTTCATGCTATCAATCGCGTGCACCATTACTTCGCCATTCCGCAGAGGTCGTGCACCCCTCTTTACCATGCCGAGGCCGATATGCGCCTCAATCATCGCGGCAACCGCAGAGAGTGACACCGGTCGTCCAGATGCAAGATGCACCACACCTTTAACACTTGTTTTGGTTCTCAAAGCCATAAGACCGGAGACAAGGTCGTCAATATAGAGAAAATCTCGTTTCTGCGTTCCCGGTGACATGTTGAATGTTTCCCCGCGAAGAAGCGTCGTGATACAGTCGGGAATAAACATAGACCCCTCTTGCCCGGGACCGTACACAATGGAAGTGCGTACGGTAACGGTCGCCAAACCAAAGTGGCGCATCGCGAACTCCACCGTTTTGGTCTCCATAAGTTTCGTAAGTCCGTAGAATGAAATGGGCACCTCCCGACTCGTCTCGTCAACGGGAAATACCTCTCCGCCGACACACTCGTCGAGCGTGCCAAGATTCACGAGCCGCGGGCGCTTGCCTACGAGTGAAAGGGTGGACAGGGCGTTCACCAGATTAAGCGTGCCACGCACATTTGTTTCAAACATATTCTCAAGTACGCTCTCCTCTTTTGATATAACCGCGGCAAGATGAAAAACCATATCGGGACGAAAGTGACGTAGTGCGCTTCCGAGCACTTTCTCATCTCTCACATCTCCGGGGTAGAGGTGCACACCCTTCCGCGAGGAATCCTTTTTCTTGTCCCGCTTTTCATAGAGCGCAACCACTCCTCCCGACTGAAGAAGCGCCTCGGTAAGATGCGTACCGATAAACCCCGCCCCGCCTGTGAGAAAGAAGCGTCGTGCCACCATAGTATTTGCTACCGCGCCTTCTCCTCGCTCCTATACCACTCGACCGTTTTTTGGAGGCCTTCATCAAAGGAGAACAAGGGCTTCCACTGAAGCTCGGCGCGGGCCCTTGAGGAGTCAAGATACTGATGTCTGATTTCCTGCTTCGCCGTGTTTAAGACCACCATAGGGACCTCTTTTCCCCCGAACAGTTTCCCGATTGCCTGAATGACACTCATGACCGTCTGGGGATTATCACTCCCGAAGTTGTATGCTTTCCCATACTCTTTCTTCACTGCCATATGCTCGGCAAGCGTAAGATACGCACGGATGACGTCCTCAATGTAGATAAAATCCCGCTCATACGTTCCATCGCTTCTCATCTGAAAAGGTCTCCCTTCCATAAGCGCTTCTATAACGCTCGGAATGAGGCGGGATTTATTTTGGTCTCCACCGCCAAAAATATTGGCGCACCTCGTCACCGAAACCGTCAAACGATAGAGTGACGCGTACATGAGGCTAATGCGGTCGGCACAATTTTTCGAAAGATCATAAGGATGCTCATCCCCCTCTAGCTCCATCGATTCGGTATAAGGGAGGATTTTCTGCGCGCCGTAGGCCTTATCAGAGGAGGCGACAATCACGCAAGGCGTCACTCGGGCGCCAGAACTCATACGCACAACCTCTAAAAGAACGCTCGTTCCCCGCACATTGACGTCAAGCGTCTCGGCTGGATTATTGAGCGCCTCTTCAACAATCGTTATCGCGGCGAGGTGAAATACCGTTTCAAAAGAGTACTTTGCAAAAAGGGCCGTGAGCAACTTTTCGTCACGAATATCGCCAGAAATAAACGTAACGCTACCGACCTCTTTTTTCGGGAATGCACTCCCAAGATTCGGAAGCGCTTTCTTGCGGTCAAGCACCACGACACGCGCGCCCTTTCCCGCAAGGGTGCGCGCAAGCCATGAACCGACGAATCCGCCACCGCCGGTTATGAGCACTGATCGGTTATTCCACATATGCCATAATGGTTACGCGGACCACACCTTCCAGCCCGCCTTGCCGGTTTCCCATTCTTTACTCAGATACTCCATGTCGCGCCTCGTGTCCATGCACTGCCAGTAACCGTCATGGCGATACATGGCAAGTTTCCTGTCTTTGGCAACTTTCGGCAACACGTCGTGTTCAAAATTGAGATTCCGATGTTTTGAAAAATAGGAAAAGATGCCCTTCTGTAAGACAAAGAAGCCGCCGTTAATCCTGCCCGCATCAGATTGGTCTTTTTCCCGGAATTGAACCGCCAAGTCGCCCTCCGTTACTAAAATGCCAAACCGAGCCGGCGGAAGAACACCGGTGACCGTGGCTAATTTTTTGTGTGAGACGTGAAATGACAAAAGCGCAGAGATATCAATATCGCCAACACCATCCCCATACGTCAGCATAAAAAGGTCATTTTTCAGATAGGGCTTTACGTGCAAAAGACGCGACCCCGTTTCCGCATCGTCTCCCGTATCAACAATGGTAACCTCCCACGGTTCATGAGCTTTTGTGTGGGTCGTCAGAGTAGTGCCATTGCCATCTAAGGAGACCGTGAAATCCGCGTGGAGTGCGTGGTAATTTAAGAAAAATTCCTTTATTTTTTCCCCTTTGTAACCGACCGGCAAAATGAAGCGCCGAAAACCGTAGGCACTGTATATTTTCATGATATGCCACAGAATCGGCATGTTCCCTATCCGTACCAGCGGTTTTGGAATGCTTTCAGTTTCCTCTCGTAATCGAGTACCTTTGCCGCCGCAGAAAATAACGACGGGGATATCGGCGTGCTTCGCATGAATGGCTGTTTGTTTCTTCGGCATATAGAAAATTAATATCCTTTCTTTAATTTATAGACAAACATATTTTTGAGAAATTGAAAAACGGCCTTAATGTTTACTTTAGAATATCCCGCCTCTCGCTTGCGCCACACTACCGGCACCTCGGTCGGCCGGTGCCCCGCGCGGGCAGCCTTTATTATGCATTCGGAGTCAATAAACCAGTCCTTAGATTCCAGATGCAGTTTCTCGAGGAGTTCTCGACGTATAAATTTCGGTGACCCATTCACATCAGTAGAGAGCGGTCCGAACAAGAAACGAAACAGCGCCGTGTAGGCCGTACTCTGTACCTTCCGCGCCAAATCTTTTGTTGATTGTTTCCGCTCGCCCTTACAAAAAGAACTGCCTGTTTCAAGGAGTACTTTATACACCAGACCTATCTCCTCGGCAACAAGCTGCCCGTCCGCTCCCGCCCAACCGAGCACTTCTCCTCGAGCCGCTTGAAGACCGCATAAAACCCCATGCCCAAAGCCTTCATTCGGATGGACGGAAACAACGACCAATTCAGGAAATCGTTTCTGCAAGGAAGCGAGCGCCAGGGCGGTATCGTCACTTGACCCATTGTTGACCACGACCACCTCAAAGGACGGTTCAAGGCGACGCAGTTCCCTAGAGAGGTCGGAAACCACGCGAGGTAGCACGTGGGCTTCATTATATGCAGGTAGTACGACAGAAAGTTTGAGCATAGAAAGTTGGATACAAGAGATGTCCAAGGACTACCGCGCGTATATGCGGAGCGTCTTATTTTGAAACACGGGTTGTTCGCGCAAACGGTCTCGTACCTCAAACTCACTGCCCACTAACACTACCAGATAATCCAAGCGGTAGGGCATGGTATCGGCGACCGTGGCCCTATTGTTATAGTACACGCGGTAGCGCGCCAGAGTGTCATGCTGGAGTTCCGGCGGTATCTCCCGTTTCAGTTTGTTGTTGACGTAGCCATTATACGCATCAAGCGAGGTGTCCGCGTAGGTATTGTGGAAGAGATAGCTGTTGTAATCCTTCTCTTTGCTTCCACTTTTCACCCCTTGGAGCCACGCTTCAAACTCCGCGGGCGTAACCCCGTAAAGACTCGAGAGCAACATAAGGCGATTCCACACTTCACTATTTTCTGCATACGTGTTGAGTCCAAAGGGGAGAAAAACTTGGTTGTGGGTATGCAGAAGTATGGCACTGTTAAACGGTAAAGACAGTGCGCCGACGACCGAGCCTTTGGGCGTATGTTCATCAAGCCACAAAAAGCCCTCAAGGAGTTCTCGGTCAACCGAGAAATTAGAAGCACGCGCAATGCTAAACGCATATGTTGCGTAGAGACCCCCGGAGAGCATGGTGCCGATGACTCCTATAAGAAACCACATCGCCACTTTTTTAGAGAAAAAGTCGCGCGCATACTTTTGCGCAAGAACGTACAGAAGGTATAGCTCCCCAAGCGCCATGGGCAGAAACTGCATACGGAACCAGTGGTCGGGTTGCGGGTTGAAGCCGGTGATGATTTGCAGATTGAACACGACCACTGAAGGCAGAAGAAGTGCGATGAGATAGAAGACCGTGGTTTTGGCGTAACGATAGGCAACCACGAGAACGAGCCCTCCGAGAAGGAGTGTGCGCAGATAATTGGTCCACAAAGATATCCGAGGCGCGTGTGAAATTTCAAGACCGACTCGAGTCATGAGGTCGCTATAGCCCGGGAGCGACGCAAGCCAAAAAAAATTTATCCAGTAACCCATAGACACCACAAGCCCCGTGCCGATGATGATGGCAATTTTTTTAAGCTCCGAAAACTCACGCCGCAGCAGAAACCACAGTGCGAGAAGCACGAGCGTAATGCCTACATATACCCAGTCGTAGAAATAGGTGTAGAATAAGAGACCGAATGCAAGGCCGCAAAACCAATGCGTGTATCGTTCGTTTCGTAATAATGACCGAGCCAGCGTGTAGAGTGCCGCAAGGTAGAATAGAAACGTAATCTGGGGATACTCAAATTTAGAAAAATATAATGAGCTTGTATCGCTGTTGAGAAATGGAAAAAATCGGCTGAAAATATCCGAGAGGGCGGTTAAGGTGGGCAGCTGGAGGTAGTTGTTGATATCAGGAATAAAAATGAATACGAGAGCCGCGGCAAGCGCCACCTTTCGCGACCGCACCACCTCAAATACCAATGCGTAGAGCGCGAGGAAGATGAGAAGCGGAAACAGGAAATCGGCAACCATAATCGCGCGCTCAAAAGAGCCGAGTAGGGACCCGAGTCCTCCCATGATGAGCGGGTTGAGTATTGACAAAATAGCGGGCCCCCCGCGTCCATACTCATCAAGACTTATATCACCAACAAGAAGGTCCCCTTCCATAACTGCCTTCGCGCGCGGTCCATAGGCAACTGCCTCATCATAAGAGGTCTGAAAGGTGACGGGGTAGTACGAAACCCCTTTGTCGTCTGCCAATATGCCACTTATAAATGCATGGGGACTTACATAGACAAGTCCGACTGCCATAGCGAGTATCAACGCAAGATAGTGTCGCTTGAGGAGTGTACGCGCGTAAACGCGCCGCGGTCGTATGGAAGTGTCCATAGTCGCGAGTATACCTCTCATCACTTCTGCGAGCAAAAATGATGAGAGGTATGGCAGAATCCACTGCGCGTGTTGCATAATTCCAAGTAATGGCAAATAATGGGCGCTACGCTCTCATGTCCAAACCTGCTCTCAACCTACTCAAGCGGTCAGGTCAATTCTTTGGAAGTGTGTTCCGCTTTCTCCCTCGTTCATTTCAAAGCGCGGTGATGCGAGTGTTCTGTGCGGCTATAACGCATGCGCCTCGAAAGCTGTCGTCCGGGCTCTTTCTCTTTGGCTACCAAGTAGGAAAAAGAATGTATCGTGATAACAAACAGCCAGTGCTCCTGCAAAGAACAATGGGGGGCATATTTACAATGAAACTTGATGTTACAAAAAAAACACAGCGTATTTTATACCTGCAAAAAATCTATGAACCGTATCTCGCCTCTTATCTCACCCGCACACTCTCCCCGGGCGATACCTTTATTGATATCGGCGCAAATGTCGGCTACTTTACGCTTCTTGCCGCGCGGCAGGTCGGCGAGGGCGGCCGTGTTATCGCTTTTGAGCCGGAACAAAACAATTATGCCGCGCTTGTTTTAAATGTGCGTCTCAATAAATTGCAAAACATAACCTGCGTGCAAAAGGCGGTCGGCGCAAAGGAGGGATTTATGTCACTGCATGTCAATCCTCTCAATGAGGGAGGAAGCAGTCTCATTCCCATTTTGACCTACGCCGACGACGAGGAGCGATGGTCGCATGAAAAAATAAGAGAGAAATTCCCCGATACCGCGCTTGAACAGAAAACGGAGGTAATCACTCTGGACCACTTTCTGACGCAAAATCCGCTTCAAAAACAAGCGCGCGTGATTATTAAAATTGATGTGGAGAGCGCCGAGCTAGAAGTGCTACAGGGAATGCGGGAACTGCTCGCCCGAACGCCCACCCTCTCCATCGTTTGCGAAGTTACGCGCGAGGGCGAGAAAATTGCCGCGCTTCTCAATGAACGCGGGTACACAATCCGCGCGCTCAAAAACGACGGGGGTTCCTCTCCGCTCCCGCGCGCCGACAGGGTTCAAGGGAAGGCGCTTCTCTTCATGAAGGAATCTGCCATACTAAAAAATATATGAGCATCACACTTCTCTTTTTGCTCACGATGGTGCCCGGCACGATATTCTTAGGGTTTTCCGATGTGCTTGGAAAAAAAATTCTCTCTGCCGACATCAACGAACACTTGATGATATCAATCGGCTTCGGCGGAGTCGGCATTATTGCGTCAAGCATGCTTTTTTTCACCGGCATCCCCGACATCCGTGAGGGCTTTTGGGGCGCGCTTGCCGGCACGGTATTTCTCAATATATTCGCTCAATGGTTTTTCCTCAAGGCATTCAAAAAAGAAGAAGCGTCATTGGTGTCTCCGCTTCGGTTGCTTTCGCCGCCTCTGACACTCCTCACCGGACTCATTATTCTTGGAGAAAAACCTGGTCTTTTCGGAATACTCGGTGTGCTCACCACCTTTGTAGGTCTGTGGTTTCTGCTTACCGAGGGGAGCGGTATCCGGCGAATTTCGGTTGCCGGACTTCTGCGCCGCCCGGGGCTCCTTTATGGTATTGCCGGTGCTCTTGCTTTCGCGGTATCACTCCCGCTTGATAAAAAAGCAGTGGTCGCCTCATCGGCATTCTTGTTTATAGCGCTTGCGTTCCTGGTAATTGCCGCCGGCAATTTTCTTATCGGCTGGTCGCTGGCAGAAAGCCGTCGTACTTTTTATACTATTCCGAAGGAAACGGCTCGCTGGCTCCCGCTCTATATACTGGCACTTGCCGGCGGAGCGCTCCTCACCGTCCAGGCTCTTAACTATGCGTTTGTCGCATACGCGTCAAGCGTGAAGCGTCTCTGGTCGCTCTGGGCGATTCTTTTCAGCGGCGCGTTCTTGAAAGAAAAACACATTGGTAGAAAACTTATCGGGGCAGGCATCATGCTCTCCGGCATAGCGCTTACGCTGCTCTAAAAAGAAAAAGCCCGTTTCGCTTATGGCGAAACGGGCACGTCAAGTCATCAGGAGGACTGGAACAATTCAAGTGCGGGAAAAATGAACTCTTCCCACGCGGGGTCCGCGTCGTTGTGGGAGAGAAAACCGGCGATTTCCTCCGGCGCGAGAAATTTGACCCATTCGTGCTTGTCGGGCTCGCAGACCCTCGGCTCTCCATCGGCAGTTACGAGGTAGACAAACCAGTGATGCTCCGGATGCCCCTTGGAGCAGGGATTGGGGAACGTCTTTTCAAGCAGGAGCTCGTGGTGCACGACCCGAAGCCCGGTTTCTTCCAGCACCTCGCGCACGAGCGCCTCTTCCGGCATCTCGCCCTCGTCAATGTGCCCCGCCGGAAGCGCAAGTCCCAGCGGAAACACCTTGCGGTAGAGCGCGAGAGTTTTCCCTTCTCGCATTATAAGCGCACCAACACTTTTGCCAGAGTTTAAGTTTGCCATCTCCGCTATAATGACAGGTTTTTTTTGGAAAGCGAGACCACAAGATGTTTTGCGATGGCGCGAGCTGTCTCGGAACTCGGGAACGGCGGAGGAAAGTTTGCTTCTTGCGTCCTGTGCAATTCTTCCTGCCCTTCAGGAGAGAGTAGTACGCGAAGCGCCGGCTCAAACTGCTCCTGACTGCGGATGGGGTAAACACCGCCGAGCTCGGCGACGAACCATTTGCCGTCCTTATGCCCTCCTTCGTGTTCCATATACTCCACCACCGTGCCGTCAACGTAGTGGGCGGGGATAAGCCGCGCGTACGCCGCCACGATTGAGTCGGTCGCGCCACCGGTAAAGACGGGAATGTCAACCGATTTGATGATTTGCGGCTGGGTTGCCTCTCCCGTCTCAAGTAACCAGACGCCTTGGAGCAGTTTCTCGCGCAAGGCGACCGCCGCCCCATCTTCCGGTTCGCGCGGGTGCGGCCGAAAACCCATCACGAACCGATCCTCGAGCACTCGCTCCCCCGCCTCACGCATAAGACGAATGATAGTGGTGTTGATGGGATGGTTCTTTATCCCGTTGAAGAACACTACGCGGTCTTCGGCGGCGAGCGGCATGGAAACATTCCCGCGATACTTTTGGAAACTACGCCGAAGCGCTTCTTTGGACATGCCGCTAGTCATCGCCTCGTAGGCGACTCCCCAGTGCGGGGGAAGCGCCACGTGGAGCACTTCGGGATAGCCGTGGTCGGAGGATTGTTGCTTCCATTGCTCTCCCGGCATGGCAAGGAGTACCTGCCGCACACGCGGAGCATACTCCTTGAACCACGGTCGGCGCGAGCTTCCCGGTATATCCTCCAGGATGATAATGGGTTTTCCCAGAGACAACGCCCGCTCTACGAGTCTGCGTTGATGCTCCGGATAAGCCGAATCAGGGCCTCCGAGAACAAGCGCGTCGCACTCGTCAACACGATCGACCGCATCATTCTCAATAGGCGCCCCGGTCTTGAGCACCACTGCCTTGTGCAAGATGGCGTTAAGCGCGGCGGCAATGAGTTTGAGCATTGCGTCAGGTCCCGGTGTAAAGGCAAAGAGAAGGAAACGCATATTTTATACTCCTGCGAATGTAAAGTTCTGGCCAAAAATAAGGTAGCACACCGCTCCAGAGAAGTCAATAAATTTGGCTCCTCAACGACCGGCCACGCAAACGGCTGGGCTATGCGAAACCGCGGGAGGTTTTCAGAGAGTGTTGCAATTCAGACTAGAACTCAAGTACTGAGTAAACTTGGCAGTTCAGTGACTGAAGAGAGGAGCGGGAACGACATGTTATCCCAATTATTTTGTTCATTTGAAACACCGACAAAAGGACACCCGAATGTTTTAGCCGCTTCCCAATCGCTTTCACCGTCTCCGATAAAAAGCATGGTATCGGCCTGTACCGTTTCAGCTTCGGCAATACGCTTTAGATTTTCATACTTGTCGCGCGGCATACCGTAGGCACCGCGAAAAAAAGGGACCATACCAAGCCGCTCAATACTGTGATTGAGGGCATCTTCCGGTGTTGCGGAATTCA
The DNA here is from genome assembly GCA_964348955.1 of uncultured Candidatus Saccharibacteria bacterium. Classification (GTDB taxonomy): domain Bacteria; phylum Patescibacteriota; class Minisyncoccia; order Phycocordibacterales; family 2-01-FULL-51-21; genus 2-01-FULL-51-21. Next base: position 21,413 of record CAYGEN010000007.1, read on the forward strand.
CATACAAGGTATGCCGTTCGCCAAGCGCCGCGAGCGCCTGCCGCACAGGCACCGCGACTCCTTGCGCCAGCAGTCCTTCCTGCACCACCTCGTCGTATCGATTGGAGTACGCGGCGACAAGTGCCGGAATTGTCGAAGTATCTCTCCCTTGCTTTTCAAAAAGATAGCGTAAAATTGCCTGCCGTGGCGCCTTTGCAACCACAAGCGCTTCTTCAATTAGCTCGGGCGACATTAAATCTTTTTCCCCAAACAACGAGAACCACGCATCGCGCTTCAGGCGATTAGAGTCAACAATAACGCCATCAAAGTCAAAGACGAGTACACGCGGAGAAAACTTATTTTTCATCATCAAACTGGTGCCGTCCCCAGTGCACGAGCTTTGTTTCGCGAAGTTCCGGCGCCAAGGCCTCGATATCTTTGTCAATAAAGACTGTTTCTTCAAACTCCGCCGCAAGAGAAAGTTCCTCAAACACCGCGCCGTGCGGCGCCGCAAGCGCATACCAAGTACCGGCAGGAATGAGTGCCGTTTCTCCAGAATAGAGCAGTTTTCTTCGCTTCTCAATTTGAATCTCCGGCTCTCCCCATAGTACTTGGAGCGTCAGGTCGCGGCGCTTGTGATAGCTTGCGGGATACGCCTGTCCGGGAAGTAGTACGATAATCCGCTTCACATACCGCTCGTTAATGCAATTGATGCGCACCGCGCCTGTTTCAAAAAAGTCTGCCGCGCCTTCAGGATACAGTATCGTCACGGAAGAATCGTTATTAACGGGTATATTTGCTTCGTTCAGCATTCCTTTTATCTCATGGAGCGCTCGATATACTATTTCTTTCTTGCTTGGGTACTGCTTGGCAACCACCTGTTTGCTTATCGGTTTTTTCGCGGTATATGCCCTATCTACCACAAGTGACGCTTTCCACTGCCCGCTTGATAGTTGCCCTTCCTGAAGCGGCATGGCAAAAAACACCGAAGAACGCGCGAGCTTTTCTCCCTTTTTAATTGCTTTTTTTGCGTACACACCGCGCATCTGGAGCCGTAGCCCTTCCACTTCTTCCCTATCGTCTTTATCAACTACGCCGGAGCCGATAACGGCAATCGTATCGCTATACGCATCAAGCCATGCGGCAAACTGTTCCGGATTCGCCGAGTATGCATTGAGCGTGATTTTTTCCGTGGGAAGTCCGATGTGCTTTTCAAACAGCCGTGCGCCAAGCGCATAGGCAACACGCATGATATTGGTTTCCTCTGGAGCTTCGTGGGTTGAGAAGCCGATAGCGATTTCCGGATAGCGTCGTACCATCATCTCTATGCGCTTGAGATTGAGCTTGTGCCGCGATGTCGGGTAAATAGCGACGCAGTGCATAAGCGCAAAATCAACGCCGCGGTGTTTGAAGAAACTTACCAAGTTGTCCACCTCATAGAGCGCGAGGCCACCCGTTGAACATACCACCGGCTTCCCCGCCGCCGCTATCCTTTCAAGAAGCGGCCAGTCAGTGGCAGACGCACTCGCAATTTTTAAAACATTGACGCCAAGCTTAACCGCGGTGTCAACCGATGTCTCGTCAGAAGGCGTCGCCATCGCAATCATGCCGGCATCATGTACGGCTTGTACGAGCGATTGGAAATCTTTTTTTTGAAGTTCGGTTGAGAGAAAACGCGGTATGTGTTTGTATTCAGCCGATTTCTTAAAATCCGGGTGTATGAAAGTATCAAGGTCGCGAAGTTGAAATTTGATTGCCGCCCGAACGCCCGCTTTTCGGACAATGGGCTCAAAGGCCTTAATGATGGCC
>CAYGEN010000008.1:0-22630 GCA_964348955.1 uncultured Candidatus Saccharibacteria bacterium
CCGTCAAGCTCTACAAGAATCTGGTTGAGTGTCTGCTCCCGCTCATCGTTGCCGCCGCCCACCCCCGTACCGCGCACGCGCCCGACCGCGTCAATTTCGTCCACAAACACGATTGAGGGCGCGGCTTTTTTTGCCATCTTAAAAAGGTCGCGAACTCGTGAAGCGCCAACACCTACAAACATTTCAACAAATTCAGAACCAGAAATTGAAAAGAACGGGACACCGGCTTCGCCCGCGACCGCTCTTGCCAATAAAGTTTTTCCCGTGCCCGGCGCGCCCATTAGCATGACGCCCTTTGGAATTCGCGCGCCGATATCCAAAAACTTTTTCGGACTGCGCAGGAAGTCAACGATTTCCAAAAGCTCTTCCTTCGCTTCTTTTGCGCCCGCGACATCCTTAAACATCACCCGCTGGCTTTTGTCGGAAGGGTCAATAATGCGCGCCTTTGATTGCCCGAAAGTAAACGCCTGCATGCCCGCGCCGCGCACTTGGCGCGACAAAAACCAAATGAAGAAAACGATAAAGATAAGGGGTATGAGAAACGGCGCAAGATTCAAAAACCAAAACCGAAACCCGCTCTGGTCTTGCACCTCAATGGACACCGTATCAAACGTCGCCGATGTAACGCCATAATTTTTCAAACTGTCGGAGAGTGCCGACTCGGCTTCTTTCTTGGACTTCCGCTCCACCCCATCCGTGTAGGTTATTTCCAGACTATCACCCTTTACGACGATGCCGGTTATCTTCCCCGCTCCCATATCAAGCGCCACCTGCGAGAGCGGAATGGTCTCAATTTTCTTTTGTCGCTCGACGATAAAGGAATACAGACTCACCAAAATCAGAAAAATGAGGAGTGTTCCGACGAGGTTTGCCCAAAAGTGCCCGCCGCCCGGCAGGTCGCCGCCGGCTCTCTTTTTTTCTGCCGGCTCTTTTTTGCCGATTTTATTGATATTTTTTCCGAAGATATCCATGGTAAAGTACCATTATACACAGACGTGCCACAAAAGAAAGTTTGTGGCAAGCTTCATAGAAAATCACGGCGCCATTCCCCCGTCCCCCGTTGCGCTCGGGAAACTGCGAGACAAGCAAAAAAACTAAACAATAAACATGCACCTTATTGAAAATAAGAAAGCCAGATTTAATTATGAAATCCTTGAAACATACGAGGCGGGTATGGAATTGCTCGGCTTTGAGGTGAAATCGCTTCGCGCAAAACACGGCTCGCTTGAAGGCGCGCATGTGGTCGTGCGCCCGAGCGGGCGCATGGGCGGAAATGAGGCGTATCTCGTCGGCGCCACCATTCCGCCCTACCAGAGCGGCAACACGCCGGCGGAATACGAACCGGCGCGCACCCGCCGACTCCTTCTCACCAAAAAAGAAATGACCGAACTTGCGGGCTACGAGAGAAAAAAGGGATTGACAATTGTGCCTCTTTCGGTATATAATAAAGGACGGCGGTTGAAATTGTCACTTGGTGTGGCACGCGGCAAAAAAAAATACGACAAGCGCGAAGTATTAAAAAAGCGCGACACCGACCGCGAAATTCAGAGAACCTTGAAAAATTAGTAGCTAACAAGCTGAAAAGCTTGGAGGCTATAAGCTATTCATATTGGGGATGCTTGGCATCGACAAGGAACACTTTTCTTGTGTGCAGGTGAAGCTCTAGCAACTTCTCAAACTGCTAGAAACAGATACATGCAAATGTACTCTCTAAAGTGAAGTCGTCTGTCGCGGCTCTGTTCGCACAGCCGGCTTTCGCTGTAGCGTAAGAATTTACTTCGCTACCGTCCGCGCAAGCACTGCCTGACAGCTTGCTCTGGGCGTAATATCGTTAGGATAAGAAATAATGCCGCTCGTCATTATTTACGAAAAAAATGAGCTCGAGGAAATGCGATTTGGTTTGCTTTATACGCGCTACTTCTAAAAAACACAAAGCACACTACACCTGTAGAATCACCTGAAAACATTTCTTGCACGGCGGTTCAATTCCGCCCATCTCCACCGATTTTGTTCAAAAAGCCAGCAGCAATGCTGGCTTTTTGTTTTACAAAAATCCGGTGAAGATGGAGCGAGTGAACTGCTTCACTCGCGCGCGGAATTGAACCAGCGGAGCATGTCGCTTTTGCGACGGCGAGCTGCGTCCAGTGGTTCTTATTGAGCGCGCGCGAGATTAGAAACCGCGGGATCATTCCGCCCATCAGAGGTAAACGCAGGGATTCAGTGCCACCTTGAAAGCATTGACATATTTATAAGGCAATGTTATCATTTCCGTAGGAGTTTGACACAAACCGTAACAAGAAGGAGGGCTGTGAAAGTGAAAGTCGCTTATATCATGCGAGGTGTGCCGGGAAGCGGTAAAAGCACCATTGCGAAACAGCTCGCGGGAGACAACGGCTCTGTCCATTCAACGGACGATTTCTTCTACGTCGATGGAGAGTACCGTTTCAACCCTGAATGCTTGCGGGAATACCACGACCTGAACTTTGAGGCATTTCGCAACAATTTGAATAACGGCGTTCCCGTTATCATATTGGATAACACCAACACGAGGCGCTGGCACTTCGAGCGATATGTCGAGGCGGCAGAATCGACAGGGTATCTGGTCGCGCTTGTGGTGTTGCCTCATCCTGCGCCGGAAGTTGCTGCACAAAGAACAATTCACAAAGTTCCCGCCCACGCCATCCAACGGATGATCGAGGGGTGGGAAAACTGATTCGCCCGCTACAAAATCGAGTCCCAAAGGAGGAGCTTCTACGCTTCACACCGTGGGACTTCTTTTATTTGGCAGGTTCTAACGCGATGTATTAGTTTCTACGACCACCGCAAATCCCGCCAGAAGGCGGGATTTGCGGTGCGAGAACTTTGCTCCAATATCTATTCGGCGGGAATCACCTCGTCGGCAATAGAGAGAAGCAAACTAGGAACGGTAAGACCAAGTTCCTTGGCAGTTTTAAGATTTATGATGAGAATATTCTCTTTGGAATACTGAAAGGGAATGTCCTTTGGAAGCGTCCCGTGGAAAATCTTGTCCGCCTGCTCTGCCGCATGTTTGCCGAATAAGATGGGGTCCTGACCATAGGAAAGAAGCCCCCCTTCGTATACGAGCGGCAGTGTGAGAAAAAGAACGGGAATTTTGATTCGCTTGGAGAGCGAAATCAATATCTTCGGGTTTTCCTTATAGTTGGCGGTTGCTTCTGGAATGGTGATGACGGCATCAATGTCTCCGGGCTTTATGGCATCGGCAATTTTCTGCATCGCGATGGTTGATTCCGGCGAAGGCAGTGTTTTAATATCATACTCAACAATTGACAGCCCGAGTAAAGGTGACTGCTCGCGCAGTGCCTTAAGTACCGAGGCCGTTGCGACACTTGGGACAAGACTGCTATAGAACACGCCCACTCGCTTCGCAGACGGATTGATTTTCTTCAAAAACTCCAGCTTTTTCAGCGTTATCCCGATGTCGTCAGGAACAACGCCAGTTATGTTATTCCCCGATGATTGGTAGCTCTCTACAAGACCGCTCTCCACTATACCTGGACAATTAGTGCAAACAATGGGAATTGGTTTTCCCGCTTCCTTTGTCGCTTCAAAAGCGAATTTTACAGGGTTAGTGGTAATTGCAAGAATGAGGTCAACTCCTTCTGTAACATACCCGCGGGCTATTTCTTTAATCTTAGCTTCATCGCCATTGGCGTTTTGATACTCATATACGATATCAGTCCCTTCTTTATATCCCGCTTCCGCGAGACCCTGCTTAAATCCATCAATAACATTGTCAAGATGTTTTACATTCTGAATGATGCCAACCTTAAGCAGAGCCTTCTGTTCCACCGGACGAAAACCGAGGAACCCTTGCTGGTAGAGCGCATAGCCGCCGACCGCCAAAATCGCAAGTACCATGACACCGAGTAATATTGTTTTTTTAGACATAGTTCCCTGTTTTTTTATATTATGCTTTTTAAAGCTTCACTCACACCATATCAAGTATTGAAACAATAACATACGAACTTGTGCACAGCGGCACGTTGCCGCCTGAAGGCGCTCTGCTACAATATGTCCATGGCTAATCGGCTGAAAGTCCTCATCGTTGAGGACGATATGCTCATGGGAACGCTTCTCTCGGAAGCGCTCTGGCGGTATTCTTTTGAACCGATTCTCGCGCGCGACGGTGATGCAGGGCTTAAAGAAATTGAAAAAGCCCTGCCACATATCATTCTCCTTGACCTCATTCTTCCCGGCATTAACGGCTTTGAAGTGCTTGAAAAGATAAAGGCCGATGCACGGACGAAAGCGATACCGGTTATTATCGTCTCAAACCTCGGCGATAAAAGTGACATAGAGCGCGGGATGTCGCTCGGTGCGGAAGATTATCTCGTAAAGGCAAACATGGTGCCCAAAGACATTGTCGGCAAAATAAATGAGGTGGTGAAGAAGCGCGACATCAAACTATAGATACAACGAATTGAGGACGAGAGGTGAGATTGTTCATAATTCACCGGCCAAGCGGGCATAATTCGTTGTTCTTGACCTATTACCCCGACCCATTGCCCTGCAGGCTCCTGCTGTGTTAGAGTAGTGCGTTAGCGAGAATACTTGAGAGAAACCGTGCGAATCAATCATCAGATTAAAGCAAAGGAGTTGCGCGTACTTGACGCTACAGGCGCGAACCTAGGCGTTTTGTCGCTTGGAGAAGCGCTTCGGCGCGCCGAGGAAGACGAGCTTGACCTTATTGAGGTTTCGCCAAATGCCGTCCCGCCGGTTGCAAAAATAATGGATTATGGTAAATTCCAGTACGAGCTCAACAAGAAACAGAAGGAGATTCGGGCAAAATCGCACGTAACGGAGACCAAATCGGCACAAATCAAAATCGGCACGGGCGAGCACGACCTTATGCTCAAGGCGAAAAAAATTGCCCTCTGGCTCGCCGAGGGACATCGCGTCAAGATTGACCTCTTCCTTTGGGGCCGCTATAAATACATGGAGTTCGGCTTTCTCAAAGAGCGACTGGAGCGGTTCTTAAAAATTATTCCCCACGAATACCGGGTCGCCGACCAAATCGCAAAGAGTCCAAAAGGGCTCTCCACCACCATAGAAAAAGCATAGACCAACGACAAACGACTCACCATCAACAAAAGAATTTCCGCCCTCTGTTGTTGATTAAAAGTTATGAGTTGTAAGTTACTATTCATGAAAACAAACAAATCATTTTCAAAGCGCATTAGGGTGACGCGAAATGGAAAATTGGTCGCCCGCAGGGCCGGTCAAAATCATTTCAATGCGAAAGAATCGCGGAGCGGGCGCATGGCACGCCGCCGCAGTAGAGTGCTTGTTATGAAGAACAAAACGCGTGAACGGTTTTTGCCCGGCAAGTAGACCCGTAACGAACAATTAACAACTTACCATTATGAGCAGGGTCAAAGGAGGAGTAACCTCACAAAAGCGCCGAAAAAATACTCTCAAACAAGTTAAGGGGTATCGTTTTGGTCGTTCAAAAAAGAAACGGCAGGCGCGCGAGGCAATTGCGCATGCGGGGAGCTATGCGTTCGCCCACCGTCGCGACAAAAAAAACGATTTCCGTCGCGGCTGGCAAATGGTTATCAGCGCCGCGGCAAAGGCGCACCGCATCTCTTACAGCGCCTTCATGGGCGCACTCAAAAAGAGCCATAGTGAGCTTGACCGAAAAATGCTTGCGACCATTGCGCGCGAGCGCGCAGATGTATTTAGCCGCATTGTAGCGAAAATTAAGTAGCGAGCGCTAAAATGTTCAACACTCGGTGTTGAACAGGCGCTTGCGTATTGAATAAATAATTAAGCCGCCGCCCCCCCCCTGCCCGCAGGCAGGGGGGGGCGATTGAGTTCGCTCTTATCTCTTACGGTATGGGCACGCCGAACTTTCCTTCGGTGCCGTCGTAATTTTTGTACACGCGATAATCGCGCTGTTTGTCCCTTTTAACAAGCTCAATCACTTTTTCAACGAGCGCTTTCGGGTCCGTGTCAAATACTATTTTATCGCTCGGCTTGTGTCCATTCTCAATGATATTTTTAATAACTTCGTCGGTCGCCCATTCTCCCACCAAAACACCAATCGGCTTGCCGTCCTCAAAGGCAATGGTGAACTCATTGATGGTACCGATGCGTCCGCAGCCGATAAATACCGCATCGGAAGCGCGCGTCAAAATGAGATTGCGCCCGCTATAGCCAAAACCGGTGTAGACGATAACATCCATGTTATCAAGCGGCAGTTTGTAACTCTGCACATGCTCCTGCTCCGTCTCGGCAGGAGAAAAACCGATTGAAATGCCGCCCTCTTCTTTTGCGCCAATCGCCGCCCACAGCGGAAAGCCGGTCGTTGCGCCCGTAATGAGCACCGCGCCGCGCCGGACAATTTCGCGACCGAGTGCTTTCCCTTTTTCAAAGGCGTCAAACGCGCAGTGTCCCGTCTCTGCCGCGCCCGAAACGCAGAGTTTCAGTTTATTATGCTGGTGCCGCTTCAGAGCTTCGTCCATATAAAAAGTTTACCACAATAATCAACTGCCGCGCAGTAATGAAGCGGGGAATGGCAACGGCATACCAATACTAAAAAGGAAGTATAACCGTCTCTCCCCGCTCCGGCGCGCGCGCATCAATGCCGAGATAATCACGCAAGCGCTGAACAAGAAAAAGAGACGACTTTGCTTCTCCCATCACGACAAACACTTTTTTCACCGTGTCGGCGGTCTGCGCCGCAAAAGAAAACAAATCGTCAGAATCTTTGTGCGCAGAGTAGCCGTACAGCGTCACCACGCGGGCGCGCACCGATACTTTTTCGCCATGGAGCTGAATGGAACGCGCACCCTCCGCGAGTTGGCGCCCGAGCGTGCCCGCCGCCTGATACCCCACAAGCAGTAGCGTGCATTTAGGGTCAGGCAGGTACTTTTTTTCATGATAGAGAACGCGGCCGCCGCTCGACATCCCCGAGCCGGCAATGATTATTTTTGGATTGCCGACGCGCGCAATCATCCTCGATTCCTCGGCGGTGCGAGAAAAAGTGAGCTTTGGAAATGCAAAAATATCATCACCCTTTTTTACTTCCTCTTGTACGCGCACGTTGAGCTCGTGAATGCGCTTGCGATAAATCTCCGTTACCCGTATCGCCAGCGGCGAATCCACAAATACAGGCACCGCAGGAACCTCATGTCCCTCCACGAGCTTATTTACCTCGTACAGAAGCGTCTGCGTGCGCTCAATGGAAAATACCGGTATAAGAAGCACTCCGCCCCACAGCACCGCGTTTTCAATCGCGTCCTCAAGCTCATCCTTGCGTGTATCTCTCGTCTCATGATTTCGGTCGCCGTAAACACTCTCCATTACCAAGTAATCTGCATCCGTCACCTCTTCCGTATCATTGAGAAGAGGCGAAGGTGAATTGCCAAGGTCGCCCGTAAATACAATTTTTTTCCCACGATAGACAATCTCTGCCATTCCCGAACCCAGTATGTGTCCGGCATCGCGAAACACGAGCGAGACATCGCCCGCAAGCGGTGTGGTCACGCCGTAGGCGGCAGTCTTCCAGAGTTGCGACGTCCGTTTAACATCATCTTGCGTATAGAGCGGCGGATGATTGTCCCGATGCGCGCGTTCAGCCAAAATGGAGAGCGCATCGTCAAACATCGCCTCGGCAATATCTTTGGTCGCCGGCGTTGAATAGATAGCGCCACTAAATCCCTCCCGTACGAGCTTCGGAATGCGCCCGATGTGGTCAAGGTGCGCATGCGTTACAATGAGCGCCGTAATCTCCGCCGGATTGTAGGAAAATGGCTTGTAATTTTCATCATCCTGCTCCCTCCCGCCTTGGAACAAACCGCAGTCAACCATAAATTTGAAGTTGTCCCCCGCGAGCACAAAATTGGAGCCGGTAACTCCTCCGACGCCGCCGTAAAATGTGAGTGTGAGTTGTTGAGATGCCATAGATTTCTCGCTTTAAAACATGCCGTTCAATTGTTCAGTATACCAAGCAAAACAAAGCGGTGCCTCCCTTATTCCCCCGTCTCTTCCTCTCCCCACTCACCTCACCTCATCCACTATCCACTATCCACTATCCGCTATCCGCGCCACTTTTTTCTATTCTACCATTCGCGCGAATTAGAGAAGATAATTTATGAATATCACATAAGAATATCACCATAGCTTATTCTCGGAATGAGTATGGCGCCTGCGTGAATGTTTGCGTGTCTACGATAAAATATGGAGAAGCGCACGGGCAACAGACGGTTGATCGTCAGCAAGGCGGTAAAACATCTGCAGACTGCGCTGTTCCCGGTCCACAATGTTTGCGGCGAAAAGAATGCCGAGATGCTTTGAGGTTGCCTTAAATGAGAGGTCTATCGTCTCCGCAATGTCAGTGACCACCGCCTCTTTCTCTTTCTTCTTTTTGAGGTAGCGAAGTATTGCAAGACGCCGACGATTTGCAAACGCCTTTAATATTCTTTCCAATTTTTTCTCCTCCTCTTTCTCTTTCATTTTTTCTTTACCCTGCATTCTTGGCATTTATTCATCTATTCTACCATTCGCGCGAATTAGAGAAGAATGGGGTTGTGGACAAAGAGTAAGGGGAACTAAAAAATCCCGCGGAGCCGAGTGCTTCCAAATGCGGGACTCTTGAGAGGATTTCTGATGGCGTATAATCCTGGAAATTCCAGGTGGGTATCCTCACTCGCACTCCGCTGAAATCTCTGCCGAAGCAAAGTTCTCATTGGAGCGCAATGTATTCGGATTCCCGAGCAAAATAATTTAGTGGAAAATACGCCATCAGAAACCCCTGCGCGTAGTATAACACAAAGAGAAAAATAAAGGGAATTAAATTGTATAAGGCCACTCATCTATATCCTTCACCGATAACGTTGCCTCCCCTGTTGCCTCCCGCACAAGTAAAAAGTGTACGATATATCGTACACTTTTTACGCTTCTTAGCGCATTCATCCCCACAGCCTAGCTCTGGGGAATTCTGCGCGAAGAGTGAAATCTCATTCCAGGAGTCCGTCTAAATTCACATCGTAGAGAATTTCTTCTTGCACGAGGCGATATTTCATGATTTCGCCGTCTGAAAACCAGTGCGGTATCTCCTTTTCCGCTTCGCCGACAGACCCAGAAGCATGCATGAGGTTTCTGACGGCGCGGCCGCCGAAATCCGACATCTCATAGGAATCAAGCACGAGGTCGCCGCGAATCGTGCCCACATCCGAAGACAGGGGCTCGGTACCGCCGATGAGCTTGCGCACGATTTTGACTGAGTGCCCTCCTTGCCATACCATTGCAATAACCGGCCCCGAGGTCATATACTTTTTTAGTGTTTCAATGACGCGCGCAGTGATTTCAAGCGGGTCTTCCGAGGGCGGCGTGAGCCCTTTCTCCTTGTAGCCCTTGATGGATTTTTCGCCGGTAAGGCGGCGCCACTCTGGGTCTAGCGTGTAATGCGCTTCTATGTGCTTGGCACTCGGTACAACCATTTTAAGTGCGACGAGTTTCAATCCTACTCGCTCAAGCCGCCCTACAATCTCGCCGACAAGCGAGCGCTGAACGCCGTCGGGTTTTATGAGGACAAGCGTCTGTTCTTTTTTGTGTTCATTCATAGCTCCCTATTATACGGGGACGGCTTTTGAAATTCAACGCTCCAAAAATTTATTAGACACCGAGTGTCTAATAAATAGAGTGTCTAATAAATAAGATAAAGACTCTTTCCGCCAACTGTTTTTCTTTGGTCGGGGGCACGTGAAAATAATTCATCCGTTATTTTGTGGCGGTAAGGATTTCCGCTTCTCCTTCTGTTATTAAAATCGTGTGTTCAAAGTGTGCGCTTCGTTTGCCGTCCTTTGTTTTAATCGTGTAGCCATCCGACGTCATGCGGATATTGCTCGTCCCTTCGTTTACAATAGGCTCAAGGGCGAGAACCATACCGCAAACCAGAACCGTGCCGACGCCGCGTTTACCCCAATTCGCAATATAAGGTTCCTCGTGCACTCGTTCGCCGACGCCATGTCCGCCGAGGTCCCGCGCCGGAACAAACCCCGATTTCTTTATCTCCGCCCCAATGGCAAAACTCACGTCCCCAGTCACCTTGCCATGCGTGGCGGCGGCAATGCCCGCCGCGAGCGCGCGCCTCGTTGCCGTAATGAGTCGCTTCCCCGCGGCATCAACCTTTCCGACCGGCACGGTAATCGCCGCGTCCACGATGAGCCCACGGTGCGTGAGCCCAAGGTCAAGCGCCACAATATCGCCCTCTTTGAGCGTGCGGGGTTTTTCTTGCGGAATGCCGTGCACCACTTCATCGTTTACCGATATGCACAGCGCCGCCGGATACGCCCTCTGTGCGCCTTGGGGCATGTAGTTCAAAAACGCCGGTTCGTCTCCTCCTTTGCGAATGAGTTTTTCGGCGAGCTCATTAAGATTTGTCGTCGTGGCGCCTGGTACCGCCGCCTTCGCGAGCGCCCCAAGCACGCCCGCGAGCCGCCTACCGCCTTCACGGAGCGCCGCGATATCTTCTTTCTTTTTCGCAATCATGGGTGAGAGGTTAGAGCGTGTTACGGGCGAGTGCTTTCATAATATCTTGATGCACCGCCTCAATTCCCTGCCCGCCGTCAATATCAAATACATGGTAGCGTGGATTTCCGCGATAGTAGTCAAGAATCGGCATAACATCAGTTTCAAACCAGCCCATGCGCTTTTGAATAATTTCGGGCTGGTCGTCGTAGCGCCCGCGCGTTACCAGACGGTCTGCCGCCACCGTGTGGTCTACATCTAAATGAATGACGAGAGGGTTCTGCCAGCCGTAAAACTCTACCGCCGAATTAAGCACTTGTGCTTCATGAATTTTGCGCGGTGTACCGTCAAACACCAAGTGCTCATTGCCGCGTATCCCGTTTAAGAGCAGGTCGGCCCATGTCCATACGGTTAAAAACTCGGGCTGGAGACCGCCCGCGGCGGTTATCTTTGACGCAAGTTCGCGTGAATAGACGCGCTCATCATTTGCCGATGTAAAAAACTCTCTAAATTTTGCACCCGTTTCTACATAAAAAACTGAGCGCGCCACATCCTTTGACGCAAGCGCATCCATAAGAAGTTTTGCCTGTGTTCCCTTTCCGCTTCCAGAGCGGCCGATAAAAATGACGGTAACGGGTTTGGGCGGCATACCTAATACTCACGCATTGAGACCTGCGCGTCAAGACGACGCACAAAATCAAGGACAACTGAAACGACGATGAGGAGCGCCGTGCCGCCGATGGCGAGCGTTTGCATGCCGGTAAGAGCGCGCATACCGAGCGGTAAAATAGCGATAACACCGAGAAACAGTGCACCTACCAGCGTGATGCGCGTCAAAATACTGCCAATGTAGCCCGCGGTCATCTGTCCCGGCCTGACGCCCGGAATAAAAGCTCCGTTTTTCTGCAGGTTGGTTGCGATAGAATGCGGGTCAAAAGTAACTGCCGTATAGAAGTACGTAAAAAGAAACACGAGCGTGAAATAGAGTATTGCGTATACGAGCTGATTTGAAAGTGCTTTTAAAAGAAACGCGGAAACGGTGGAGAGAAAGCCGGTGGCAACCGTGCTCAAGAACTGCAGAACCATCTGCGGCAGGAGGAGAAGGGACAGCGCGAAAATGATCGGAATGACGCCTGCCTGATTCACCCGAAGCGGCAGATAGGTGGAAACGCCGCCGTAAACTTTCATGCCGCGCACGCGCCGAGAGTAGGTAATCGGAATAGGCCGCTCCGCTTCAGTAACGACTACCACACCGAATATGATAACGAGCGCAACCGCCAAGAAGCCAAGATATATCGGAATTTGAGATGGGTCAAAACTGAAGAGCGCCTGCGATATCACGCTCGGAAGAGCGGCGACGATACCGGCAAAAATAATGAGCGAGACGCCGTTGCCGATGCCAAACTCCGTGATGAGCTCGCCTATCCACATAAGGAGAATGGAACCCGCGGCGACCACCGCGACATTCGTAATGAAATAGAAAAGTCCAAGCTCCGGCACGATACCTTGCCGCTCCAAGAGAAGTAAAAATGCAACCGACTGAAGAATCGCGAGCGGCACCGTGAGAAGGCGAGAATACTGCGTAAAGCGCTGACGACCGGCTTCCCCTTCTTCCTGATAGAGCGCCTTCAAACGCGGCGACATGATGGTCAAAAGCTGCATCACGATGGAAGCGGTGATGTAGGGAGCGACGCCAAGCATCATGAGCGAGAGATTTGAGAGTCCGCCGCCTGAAAAAACATTCAAAAGACCGAGAAACTGGTTGTTTGAGAAAAATTGCTCAAGACGCACGACATCAATCCCGGGAATGGGAATGGTTGCAAGCGCCCGAAACACGATAAGACCGGCAAAAACAAACAGGAGCCGTTTCCGAAGAACCGTGTCCGAGAAAATAAGTTTTACTTTGGTGAGAAAATTCCCAAACATAGGCGTCACGCAACACTGCCGCCTGCCTCCGCAATGCTCGCGCGGGCGGGCAGAGACACGGCGCAGTCTTTGATAATTAACTTCCGGTCAAGTTTTCCGCTCCCTAAAATTTTTATGCTCTTGCCCCGCCTGACGAGCCCTTTCGCGCGAAGCGCGGCAGGCGTCACTTCCTCGCCGTCCGTAAATGCCAAGACAAGCGACAACAGCGAAACCGCCGTGGTGTCGAGACGACCGTCGTTCACCGTTCTGCCCCTATTTTTGCCAAAGCCGCGGCGCTTGGGAATCTTTTTGATAATGTCTCGCATTTCCGGGCGCATACGGTGCCCCGCGCGCGCCTTCTGGCCTTTTGTACCGCGTCCCGAGGTCTTCCCGCGCTTCCCGCCACGCCCAACCCGCTTGGCGTTCTCCCGAACATAGGGCGATTGAAGTGTATTGTGTTGCATACGCGTGTTATGAAGAAAGGGTGGTAAGCGCCTTAACCGCCGCGCGCGCGTTATTCAGCTGATTTTTACTGCGCGAGAGAATTTTTGCGGATACATTGCGCACTCCCGCAAGCTCAAGCACATACCGGACCGAACTGCCCGCCGTAAGACCGCGTCCCGGTGTCGGTATAATAATAACGTGCGACGCCGCGTATTTTGCCGCCACATCATGTCCGAGCGAAAAATCTTTCGTCAATTTCAGCTTGAGTACGTTTTTCTTTGCGTCATTCAAAGCTTTGCCGATAGCAAGCGCGGTATCCGAACCCTTTCCGAGACCGACGGCGACCGAGCCTTTGCGGTCGCCGATAACCATCGCCACACTGAAACTAAAACGCCTGCCGCCCGCGACCACGCGCGCAACGCGGCGAATAGAGATAATATGCTGGTCAAACGCCGATTTACTCCACTCGGAACGACGCGACTGCCGACGCGTGTTTCTTTGCCGCGCATTCCTCTCACGCTGAGGGGCTCTGCTCGCGGCGGCGGGTTTGGTATCCGCCGCAGGCGCCTCGCCCGCGCCCTCGAGGGATACATTGACGGCAACCTCTGTTTCTTTTTTCTGTTCTTCAACCATAGCGTTATTAAAAAATCAGGCCACCGGCACGAACGGTATCCGCAAACAGCTTAATGTTGCCCGCATAGCGGTAGCCGCCACGGTCAAAAACCACGGTATGAATTTTTTTTGCGGCGGCGCTCTCTGCAAGCCGTTTCCCTGCCAGCGTGGCGCGCTCGCGCGGCAGGCCCTTAAGTCCGCGCGAGGAAACCGCGACGATGGTCACGCCTTTTTCATCATCAATGACCTGCGCGTAAAGGTCGCGGTTTGATTTAAAAACCGAAAGGCGCGGACGCGCCGCGGTCCCCGCGATGCGCGCACGAATGCGCCGATGGCGCCGCTGTCGTTGTTCAATTTTTGTCTTGCGTATCGTCATACGTTAGGTGGTTGAGCGTTTCCCTTCCTTGCGCTTTACAACTTCATTGCTGTACCGAATACCTTTTCCTTTGTACGGCTCGGGTTTTTTAAGCGCCCGCACTTTTGCGGCAAATTGCCCAACGCGTTCTTTATCAGAACCAGAAACCGTAAGCACGCTTTTTTCAACGGTTACTTTGAGGTCCACCGGCACTTCCACCTTGACCGGATGTGAGAACCCGAGCAGGAGTGTGAGCGTTGTGCCGGAAATTTCGGCGCGAAATCCGATACCCTCTATAATGAGTTGTTTCGTAAATGGCACATTGACGCCGGCAACCATATTTTTTAAATGCGCCGATGAGGTTCCCCAGAGCGCACCAAGATTCTTGTCCTCCAGTGTAAGTTCGGCAATGTTACCGGTTACAGTAAGCCCAATTCCTTTCGGAAACGGACGCGAAAGCTCGCCGCCTTGACTCTTGACGACAATGCGCCCGTCCGAGAGATGCACCTCGGTTTTTTCGGGAATCGTAATTTGTTGTCTGCCGATACGTGACATATTGTTTACCAAATCTTAAATAGCGCTTCCCCGCCAACCCGCTCTTTACGCGCATCGCGGTCGCTCAAGATGCCCTTTGGGGTGGAAAGTATGAGGGAACCTTTGCCCGATTTTACCGGACGAAGCGTTAAAACGCGCTCATATATCCGTCGGCCTGGTTTTGACATCCGCTTCACCCCCACCATGCGCGGCGCGCCTCCTTTCCCGTAGGCAATATCAACCACCAACGACTTGTGAGCTTTCTTGCCGTGCCAAGCGACCGACACCAAATATCCTTCTTTGCGCAGAGCTTCAGCGACCGCAAAACGCATCTTGGAGTACGGTGTTACCACTGACGGCTTGCGCACCGCGGCGGCATTCTTGAGCTGTATGATGAAATCACCGATTGGGTCCGTTACCATATGAATACGTTATAGCTTTCCAGTTTTTTTAAAAAATTACCAGGAAGACTTTTTAATCCCGGGGATTTCTCCCTCGTTGGCAAGCTCCCGAAAACAAATGCGACAGAGGTCAAAATCGCGCATGTACCCCCTGACACGGCCACAACGAAAACAACGACGAACCACCCGCGATTTAAACTTGGGCGGTTTTTGGGAACGCGCAATCGTTGATGTTTTTGCCATTTCAGTTTTTCTTCACGCACGCAAGAAAGATGACTGCCTGCCCGCACCATGGTGCGCTATATAGATGGCACCGTAAACGGGCAACCAACTAAACTCTGTCTCTCCATTCACGAAACAAAAAAGCTCTCAAGAGCTTGCCGCAAAATACTAGCAAGTTAGCTCTCCTGTGTCAATTTTACCCTTCTTGCTTGAAAGGCACGCCGACATGCTCAAAAAACGCCCGCGCTTCCTCTTTATTTTTTGCGGAGGTGACTATCGTGACGGAAAGCCCGAAGAGGTCCTTAATGTCCTCGTCCGCGGTCTCCGGAAAAATACTCTGTTCCTTGATGCCGATGGTGAGATTTCCCATCTCGTCAATGGCGCTTGGCGAGATGCCACGGAAGTCCTTGGTACGGGGAAGGGTAATGTTGAGAAGTTTGTCCAAAAAATCGTTCATGCGTTTGCCGCGCAAGGTCGCTTGAAAACCGACAACATCGCCCTGCACCACTTTGAACGCGGCAATTGACTTTTTAGCTCCGCGCGGCGCGGCTTTCTGACCCGTAATTTTTGCAAGCCGGTCAGCGACAAGAATGTTGCGATTTTTATCCTTCGCCTTCCCGACGCCACTTGAGACAATCGCTTTCAAAAGCCGCGGCGATTGCATCCGGTTCGTATATTTGAATGCATCCCGCATCTTCTCAAAAGCATGGAGTTGTTTTTCTTTGGTTAACATAGCCGTACCGTTTATTATGTGGCGCGTTTCCTGGTGCGCTTTCCGCCCGAGCCGACCAGCATGACATTGGAAACGTTGAGAGGCATGGTTTTATCAACAATTTGCCCCTTTTGATTCTCGCGCGTTTTTCGCTGGTGCCGCTTGCGGATATTGACGCCTTCCACTATCACACGATTCTCGCTCGGAAAGGCCCGTATGACCTTCCCTTTTTTCCCCTTATCTTTCCCGGTGATGACCACCACCATGTCTCCTTTTTTAATTTTCATATTATTTTTTCTACACAACCTCGGGTGCCAGCGAAATGATTTTCTGATAGCCGCGCTCGGCAAGCTCGCGCGGAATGGGGCCGAAGATGCGTCCCGCTTTTGGGGAATGCTTGTCTTTTTCGGTTTTCTCCAGAATGACAACGGCATTTTCATCAAAACGAATGTAGGAGCCGTCAAGACGGCGGAATGGTTGGACCTGCCGCACCACCACCGCGTGCAGAACCTCTTTTTTCTTGACGGCTTTTCGCGGCTCGGCCGTCTGCACCGAAATAACAACAACATCGCCGATGCGCGCGTAGCGGCGGCGCGTAGCGCCGAGTATCTTAAAAACTCTTCCGAGTTTTGCGCCGGAATTGTCGGCAATTTTTACCAATGTCTGTGGCTGAATCATAAAAGTGGCCGATTAGCTTTCGGTCGTCTCTGCGATAATTTTGAAATGCTTATGTTTTGAAATTGGTCGGACTTCCTGAATACGCACCGCAGAGCCAACCGCATGCGCGTTGCCGGGGTCGTGCGCTTGCAGGCGTTTCGTGCGAAGAAGAAATTTCTTATACTTCGAGTGCATAACAAAACGCTTGATGAGCACAACCGCCGTGTCTTTCATACGGCTGGACACTACTGTGCCGGCAAACACTTTTGTGCGTTTCTCTTGAGCAGGTGTTTTTGTCATAGAGTTATTCATAGCCGTTTACGTTGTCTTCATCTGATTCAGCGCCGTCTTGATGCGAGAAATTTCCTTGCGGATGTTTCTCCCCTCTTTCACATTGCGCGCCTTACTGCCCGAGATGCCGAAACGGAACACGCGCAAAGCTTCCTGTTTTTCAAGAAGCAGTTTGGTGAGTTCAATGTCCGTTTTTTTTGAGATATCAGCCATAGGCATCATTGGTCACGCTCGACGGTTTTTGTCTTGAGCGGCAGTTTTGCCCCCGCTTTGCGAAGCGCTTCGCGCGCAATGGGGGCAGGCACGCCGTCAACTTCAAAAATAATCCGTCCGGGAAATACATCCGTTTCGTACCCCTTTAAGTCGCCCTTGCCCTTGCCCATCCCCACTTCCGCCGGCTTTGATGTAAAGGGGCGGTCTGGAAAAATGCGAATCCACAAACGGCCGTTTTTCCCGAGCTGGTGGGAAGCGACGCGGCGCGCGGCTTCTATTTGATTTGACGTAACGCGCTTTTGGGAAAGTGCCTTGAGACCGTACGAACCAAATGCGAGCGTGAGTCCCCGTGTCTCAACCCGCAGCTTATTGGGATTGCGGCGCTTCGTCTGCCACTTCCTGAATTTTACTTTTTTGGGGAATAACATACCTGTCGCTTTTAGTTTCGCTGGTTACGGGATGTTTAGAATGACGGGTCAATAAAACTATGTATTGAACACATCGCCGCGGTAAATCCATACTTTCACCCCAATCACGCCGTAAGGAAGATACGACTTTTCGCGTGAATAGTCAATGTCCGCACGAAGCGTTTGGAGTGGGATGCGCCCGCGCTTAATTTCTTCTCGGCGTGACATTTCCGCGCCGCCTAAGCGGCCCGCAATCGCGATACGCACGCCCAGCACGTCTCGATTCGCCATAACCTTCTCCGCAGTCTGCTTAAGCACGCGGCGAAACGGCATACGTTTCTCAAGGCCTTCTGCAATCATGTGCGCTACAATCGCGGCATTGGATTCCGGCGAGCGCACCTCTTCAATATCAAGACGCAACTCCGGATTTTGGGCAAGTTTCAATTTTGCAATAATCGCTTTAAGCCCGTCAAGTAGCCGCTTTGAACCTTCCCCACTGCGCCCTATGATGATGCCCGGACGCGAAGTTTTCACGACGATTCGCAAAGTCTTTGAACTGCGCTCAATTTCCACTCCGCTCACATACATACCGCGAAGCTGTTTCGCAAGGTAGCTGCGAATAACGACATCGCATCGCAAAAATTCCCGATATTGTTTTGGGTCGGTCGTAAACCAACGCGATTTCCAATCGCGAATAATGCCGAGACGGTGCGCGTAAGGATGAACGATGTGGGTCATGGGAGTAGTGTACTAGCTTGTCAGCTTTTTAGCTTAATTAGATTTTTCCGCCTGCTCGCTTTTGCCAAGTTCAAGGGTGATATGGCTGGTGCGCTTCTTGATGGGTGTCGCTCTCCCGCGGGCGCGCGGCATGTGCTTTGTAAACACGATACCCTTGTTGACGGCAATGCGGTATACGGCAAGCTCGCTCAAAGGCGCACCGGACTCTTTAGCATTGGCAAGCGCCGCAGAGAGCAGTTTGCGCATAGCCCCCGCAGCGCGTTTGTCCATGTGCTCCAAAAGCTCAAGCGCGCGCGACACGCTCTTGCCGCGGATAGCATCCGCAATGAGCCGCACCTTGCGCGGCGACTGCCGATAATTTTTAAGAGTCGCGCGCATGATTATTTTTTGCCTCCGGGCGCCGCGCCACCCCCTTCCGTGGCGGTTGCTTTCGCGGCTTGTGCGGCGGAGATTTCGGCCTGTTTCTTTTTCTCCTCAAGCTCTTTCTGCATCTTGCCGCCATGCCGAAGAAACTTCTTTGTGGGAGAAAACTCGCCAAGCCGGTGCCCTACCATATCCTCCGAAACAAACACTTCCAAATGCGCTTTGCCGTTGTATACGCCAAACGTAAATCCGACCATTTCCGGCGATATTTCACTGCGCCTCGCCCATGTCTTAATAACCCCGGTCTCTTTGGGGCGTTTGCCGGCGATTTTTTTCAAAATCGCTTCATCAACATAGGGGCCTTTTGAAAGTGAACGTGCCATAACAAAATAGCTCTCGCGAGCGTGTGCCTATACTACGCAAGTCGTCTGCGAAAGTCAACAAAACCATAACGGGTGCCGCGTACCGAAGCGCGCCTAACAAACAAAAAGCTCCGCTGGTGGCGGAGCGAAGAGGGGTGCGCATCTGATATTTACAACGCCTAGGAGTGAAAAGAAGGCGCATATCAGTTACGGGTTGACTTGCAAGGAACGAACGAAAAATATCTCTGCAAACAAGCCGCACCACCCGGCTGTATTGGGAGAAGGTCTGAAAATCCTATTGCCCAAAGCCGAAGACCTCCCGCCCTTATATTACGACGAGACAGCACCCGCCGGAAAGGCACGGCTCCAGGCCTATATGCCATACTACCTCAAACTGCAGGGAAAGCAACCATGAGACGGTTGAGTTCATTCTTAAATCGTATAAGTGTGCCGCGCGCTTTCGCGTGCATAAACCCGCGCAACATGAGAAGACCTTCCTCATAGGCGCGCGGGTTGCCGCTCTGGCGAAGCGCGGAGAGCGTCGTATAGGCGCGGTCAAGAGAACTTTGATACTGCGCGAGATTGCCGTGGTCAAGCGCGGCAATAGAGCGTAAGATATCCGCTGAGAGATTGCCAAACTGCAATGCGGCAATCGGTTCAATCATAGTGGCAAGTCGGGTAGGTATTTCAAGACAAGCGCGCGAATGGCATTGCGAAATTCGGGATGCCCAAGTTCCATCTCATAGTTTCCTTGAGTGGGCCGAATGTTGATGAGCGAAAGATAGTCAAGCGCGTCTCCGCCACGCTCCGCGGGGTAAATGCTAAAACCCCACAAGTCTTCCTGTGCGGAGCCATCTTTGAGCAGGCATACATTCGCGTCCATGTGCCACTCGCCGCCGAGCGCCATGATGCCCCGTCGGCAATCAGCAACGCCCTTCACCATATTCCCGTGCCATCCTTTCGCAAGCGCTTGAACGGCGCTAAGGGTAATCGGTTCCCGAACAATGATGATTTCTGGGAATTCCATAAAATTAAAATGATGTCGCGTTTCTATCATACCCTAAACTGGCGCGCCGAGAGCCCGCTCATAACATGGGTCGGGTACCTTATTTCGCCTTTCGCCGCTTGCCCACTTTGCGGCGGGAAACGATAAAGATATTTGAATATTTTTTTGGTCGGCGAGATTTCTGTCCCTTGCCAGTCGGCTTGCCCCACAAAGAGACCGCGCGGCGCCTGCCGCGGCCGGAACGCCCCTCTCCGCCGCCGTGCGGATGGTCAACCGGATTCATCGCCGAACCGCGCACGGTCGGGCGAATACCCATCCACCTACTGCGCCCCGCTTTACCGATATTTATGAGTTTGCGTTCCGGATTTGAAACCTCTCCGATAGACGCCCATGCGCGGTCGGGCACCTTCCGTATCTCGCTTGAGGGCATTTTAAGCTGAGTATAAGGGGCATCGTGCGCGACCACCTCCGCGTAGTTGCCGGCGCCGCGCGCGAGCTTCGCACCGCCGCCCTGCTTCACTTCAATATTAAATACAAAGGTACCAACGGGAATATTTCCGAGAGGCAAACGATTCCCGGGCTTAACCGGGGCCTTTTCAGACACCACAAACGAATCGCCCACCAAGACGGTGCGCGGCAAAAGCACATAACGCCGCTCGCCGTCTTGGTAACACACGAGTCCAATAAATCCACCACGATAGGGGTCGTATTCAATGGTCTCAATCTTTGCGGGGATATCGCGTTTCTCATAGCGGAAGTCAATATCGCGATGCCGGCGCTTGTGCCCGCCTCCTTGGTGCCTTACGGTTATGCGCCCGAAACTATTGCGCCCCGCGGCTTGCTTGCCACCGTGCGTGAGCTTCTTAAACGGCTTAGACGCCGTTAAAGCACTTCGGTAATCAATACCGGTCATGCCGCGCTGTCCTGGAGTTGTTGGTCGTCTGTGCTTCATATTATATGTCTTGGGCTACGCTATGTTAAGCGTTAAGAATTTTTAGACGACGCTTATCGTCTCGCCTTTGCGCAGATGAATGTAGGCCTTTTTGCCGCCGCGCTTCACTCCCCGCCGTCTACTTCGTGCAGCGTAAACAACCTTATCAGGAATCCGCACCATACGCACCTTCATCGGCAGGACCCCATAAATTTCTCGCACCGCATGGGCGACATCTCTCTTCGTCGCCCTTAGAGAAACGGTAAATACATACACACCTCCCTCCATAAGACGCGACGCTTTCTCGGTAATTCTAGGCGCGCGCAAAACCCACGCGCTCTCGCCCCTGAACGTAGCCGCGGCATTCGCTTTCTGCGGAGACCGCGAAGCTGCCTGCTTTTTCGGCGCAACTCTTTTAACGGCAGATGCTGTTTTCACTGCCGCCGCTGTTTTTTTCGCTTTTGACGGCGACTTTTCTTCAGTATTCTTTTTTTGTCCGAATAGCGCCATAGGTCTTATGCATCTCCGTTAGCATCTTTCGCGGACTTCGCCTTGCCTCTTGAGGCGAGTGTCGCAAGTGACTGCTCGGGCGAAACAATGGCGAGGTACGTGTAGCCGAGGGTATGAACGGGATTTAAGTTTCGCGTCTCTCCCACCATGACATTCCCAAAATTTTGAAAACTTTTTTCCACCATCTCATCGCGCGAAGGCAGTGCGATAAACAAAGTGTTCCTTTTCTTGACGCCAATTTTTTCAAAGCCGGCAATGCCCGCAAGCGCTCCGAGCACCTGCTTTGCTTCAGCCGCTTTCGGCTGTGCAAACGGCAGTGCGTCAAGAAAAAACACCTCGCCATCTTGATACTTGCGCGAGAGCGCGCTGTAGAGCGCTTGCACGCGCATGCTCTTGCTCAACTTGCGCGCAAAAACCTTTTCTTTGCGCGGACCGAAGGTTACGCCGCCGCCGCGCCACAGCGGGCTTCGGCTGGAGCCGTGTCGCGCCCGCCCGGTGCCCTTCTGCCGCCACGGCTTGCGACCGCCGCCGCGCACCTCACCGCGATTCTTCGTGTGCGCGAGAGGCACGCGCGCGTTTGCTTGCATGACGGTTGCCGCCTGACGCACAAGCGCTGGCTTCCACCTTACGCCAAAGACGCCGGCCGGCAACTTCACCGAACCCGTTTCTTTTCCTTTCGCCGAATATACGCGCGCCAGAAGAGAGACCGGCGGTGCCTTTCTTGCTTTTGTTATTTTTTTTGTTTTCTCTGCGGTAACCATGATTTTGAATTTGAATAACGAATGATGAAACGCGATTTATAGAAATGCCGCTTTATACGATTCTTGATTCCTAGTTCGTACCTCTCACTTCAACCAAAGTACCCCGTCGGCCGGGAATCGCCCCCTTAATTATCAAAAGATTGTGTGCAGTCTCCACCCGAAGCACTTTCAGATTTTTAACCGTCACGCGGTCGCTTCCCATGCGCCCCGCCATTCGCATGCCCTTAACTACGCGCCCGCCGGCACGCCCGCCGCCGCCGATAGACCCGGGCTCGCGCTCCGAATGCTTCTGACCGTGCGTGCGCGGCCCGCCATGGAACCCATGCCGCTTCACCACGCCCTGGAATCCCTTTCCTTTTGAAATGGCGGAAACGGAGACCTTGTCTCCCTCGGTAAACGCCGAGAGGTCAACTGATGTCCCAACCACCAACTCTTCAGGCACTCCGGCTTTGGAGCGAAATTCTTTTAGTCCAGCGAAAAGCTTTTCTCCCATCTTGCCGCGCTCGGCTTTGGTAAGATGTTTTTCTTTCGCCGTTCCATAGCCAAAAACCGCCGCGCGGTAGCCGTCTTTCTCCGGCGTCTTTATCTGCGTGACGGTCATAGGGCCTACGGAGAGAACCGTCGCCGGATGCACGACGCCGTTCTCGTCAAAAATCTGGGTCATACCCTGTTTTGTTCCTATGATGAATTT
>CAYGEN010000009.1:0-21123 GCA_964348955.1 uncultured Candidatus Saccharibacteria bacterium
CACTAGACCGCTATGCGACGCCTCCGTTTTATGTGTGTTGTCTTAGATACCCTCCCGCTTTTCACCTAACGGTTGGCACCAAGGCGCTATGCGACGCCTCTTCCAATAACAGACTGGCAAAGCAACCTTACAATAAGAACAGGCAAAGGAAAAGGCGGCGCCGAAGCGCCGCCTGAAGCCGCGAGCTATGCCGCGGCGGTGAGAAGGTGGAGGGCATCCTTCTCACGAAGTTGAGAAAGTTGAGACGGTGGGAGTTTTCCTCCACGAGTCCGATGCTCCTGCCGAAGCGCTCGAAGATGCATGCGTCTCTGCAGAACCAAGTAATCGGGAAGTGCAAGCACCCCCGCCGAACTGAAAGAACCACTTATTTTTGTACTCACGATCGACATTAACAAACCCCTCCCTTAATGAACGTAAGGCGCATTCTATGATGCAGAAAACAAAAGTCAAGGGGCGGCTCGTAAGCCGCCCCATAGTACTTTTTACTGCACGTTGCCGGCTACGTCGCCGGAAAAGATGAGGAACTTGTCCGCTTTACGCGAATGACGACTATGTGTCCCATTCTTTCTTGCGGATTTTTGCGACGATACAGCTTCATCGCTTCGGCCCGTTCCTTCTCAGTGCACTCAAACTTCTTCTTTACCCGCGTCCGAAGTTCCCAGAAAGGTTTGCCGTTTCTGAATCCCTCGGGCATATCACCCTCCCCTTTGTTGTGCAAATTCTGTTATGGAGCGTACTACCATGAATAAGAATGTCAAGATTTTCCGGCGGGGATTAGAAGTCAGCTTTCAAGCAAAGCGCGTACGCGCTCTTGCATCGGCGGGTGCGTCATAAAAAGTTTGGTAAGCCGGCCGTCAGCGCCAAAAGGATTCGCAAGAAAAAGATGGGCGGTGGCATGATTTGCCCGACGCATCGGCTTGTTGTACGCGCCGATTTTCTGAAGCGCAGAGGCAAGCCCCTCCGGATAACGCGTCAGAAGCGCGCCCGAAGCATCGGCCAAAAACTCGCGCTTGCGGGAAATGGCAAGCTGGATGAGGGTCGCAACTATAGGCGCCAAAAGCGCCAGCACAAAACCCGCAATGACAAAGAATGCCCCGGCGCGATTATCCCGATTGCCTCCCCCGCCCCCGCCATAGAGCGAAGCCCGCAGGAAAAAATCGGAGAGAAGCGTCACAAAGCCGACCAGCACCACCACAACCGTTGATACCAGCATGTCGCGGTTGCCGATGTGGGAAAGTTCGTGCGCGATGACGCCCTCCAGCTCGGTTTTGTTGAGCACTTGCAAGAGCCCGGTCGTTACCGCCACTACCGAATGCTCTTTATCGCGCCCCGTCGCAAAAGCATTCGGCGCGGGGTCTTCTATCACATAGACTTTCGGCATCGGGAGCCCCGCGGTGATGGAGAGATTTTCAACCACATTCCACAAATCCGGAGCTTGTTCCCGTGCCACGGGCTTCGCTCCCGACATTTTGAGCACGATTTTGTCCGAGTACCAGTAGCTTGCGACATTCATGATAATCGCAAAGGCAACCGCAATGTAGAGAAGGAGTGGGTCGCCGTATGCCCGGCTTATCATCCATCCAAAACCTATGACCACGAGCAAAAATGCGGTCATAAGAAACCACGTTTTCCGAATGTTGCGGTCTTGATGCGTGTAGAGAGACATAACGGCTTGCAAGCGTATTAGGTAGGGTTCAAACAGGGGCTAACGCTGGGAAGCTTAAAAGCTAACCTTCACTGGTTCTTTTGCCGCCACCTCGCCTTCGCCGAGCTCAAAGAACTCGCGCATCTTAAACTTGAACAGGATGCCAATCTGATTTTGGGGGAACGACTCAAGCGCGGTATTGAGGTCGCGCACATTCGTGTTGTAGAAGCGCCGCGCGGCCTGGATTTTGTTTTCTGTGTCGGAGAGCTCGCGCTGAAGCTCAAGAAAATTCTGGTTCGCTTCCAATTCAGGATACGCTTCGGCAACCGCAAAAAGCGACTTCAAAGCGCCCGTGAGCATATTCTCCGCATGCCCTTTCGCGGCAGGGCCCTCTGCGCTTATGGACGCGGCGCGCGCTTTGGTCACATTTTCAAACGCTTCGCGCTCATGCGTCGCATAGCCCTTGACCGTCTCCACCAAATTGGGAATGAGGTCGTAGCGACGTTTTAACTGCACATCAATGTCCGCCCACGCTTCTTTTGCACGGTTCACGAGCCGAACGAAAGAGTTGTAGGAAAAAACCGCCCAAAGCACGATAACGGCAAGAATACCTAAAATAATGTAGATAAAGGTCATGATGAATGTCTATTAATTAATATACTTTTCCATTATACCATAAAAATGGGCGTTGGAGTTAGCAACCCGCCACTCCGACAAACCACTTGATAAGACGCGTAGCGTCTTATCAAGTGGTTTTTTTGAGCCATACCGCATTTATCGGAATAGACCGACAAACGCCTCCCATACGTTTGCAAAGGACGATTCGCGCCGAGGAGCGTTTTGTGCGGTTGAGACTTCCGGCATATCAATCGTTATCCGCGACCCGACCGTTTTGGAACCTTGTGCCAGAATATTTTTGCCGGAAATAATGCCCCTGGCGGCCGGCGGCGAAGATGAGTCATAGCCCCATGCAAAGTAGGTGCCGCTCTTTATAAAGGGCGAGAGACTGCAGACAAGCGAAAGTATCGTGACCGATTGTTGCCGTAAAACAATAGCATCGTCCAGCGCAAAAAAAATGTTTCCGCTTACTGAAGAGCTGTTGCTGTTTTCCCTTGTGGTAAGTGCCGTGCCGCTTTTGAGCAATTGGCAATTTGTCAGATTATCCGGATTTCCATTCGTTTCAAAACTCGCCGTAAACGCCGAGATGCTCAAATCTTCCGCCGCACCTGCCGTATCAAGAATATAGTTTGCAAAAACAACGGGCTGTGCCGTGAGCTGAATGCGTCCCATAGGAGGAGTGGGCGACAGGGAAACTCTTAGAGGACCGGCGCGAAGCGCCACTTTAACGGCATCAATGGTTGGCTGGCTTACTTGAAACGAGGCGAGAAGTTGGAGAACGGAGCCGATTTGCTTTTCCGTGAACGCCTCCGTCTTCCCGGCACTCGCGTAAGAAAGCAAAATAATTGCGATGCAAACAAGTACTTTTTTGTGTATTGAGCGCGTACGAATCACACCAAAAAATTAGCGGTAAGACGATTTCAGTATATCAAAAGTGAATAGCAAAAACAAAAAAATATGCTATAAATGCTAAAGACCTAGAACCCATTTCAAAACCTATCGCGGTCCTATGACGCGCCAGATTAGAAGAATTTCTTAGGTTGAACGAACTTAGCTCTGCAACTATCGTTGACAACGAGGGCGTACTTGACGAGCTAACCTCGGTGCTCAACAAAAAATTCGGATTCCAGCACACGGAATCGGCATTTGACCCCCTCTTTGGGGAACGGCACAAGGCAATCAGAATCGGACGCGCGGGAAGCAGAGACAAAACACAACCCCCCCATTTTCCCACTCGTGTGGTTCGCGCGGCTTTGGGAAGCCCATACGGAAATTTCAAAGAAGTCGCTTGCCTTCTTTGATACCGTCGCCGGAGAAATTGCGAAACCCGATAACGCAATAGAACAGGGAGACTTTGAGGAAGTAGCGGACTTTGATGATTAGCGACGGTTATACATACTACACGCCGCGAGCTTCTGCTCGCGGCGTTTTACCTTTTACGGCACAACACATAACATACTCCCACGGCAAAAAATCCCCGCTCACGGGGATTTTTTGCTGCTGATATTGTTTGTATTTAGTAATCCATTCCGCCCATGCCGCCCATTCCTCCCGGCGGCATTCCGCCAGTCGGCGCGCTTTTCTCCTCCGGCTCGTCGGCAATCGCCGCTTCGCTCGTGAGAAGTATCGCCGCGGCAGAGACGGCATTTTGGATGCCGCTTCGCGTTACCTTCACCGGGTCAATGATACCCGCAACAAGCATGTCCGAGACAAACTCATCCTTGAGCGCGTCATAGCCAGCATTGCCCTTGCTGGCGCGCACATGCTCCACCACAACCGAACCGTCATCTTTGCCGACATTTTTAGCAATCTGACGAAGCGGTCTTTCAAGCGCCCTAAGCACTATCCGATAACCGATTTCAAATTCGTGGACGCAGTCTTCCTTTTTTACCTCAAATTCCTTCAAGAGCTTCTCCGCGACTTTGATATGCGCCGTGCCGCCGCCCGGCACGATGCCTTCTTCAATGGCGGCTTTCGTCGCGTTTACCGCATCTTCAATTTTGAGTTTCAGATATTTCATTTCGGTTTCCGTCGCCGCGCCGACGCGAATGACCGCCACGCCGCCCGAGAGCTTTGCCAGACGCTCTTCCAGTTTCTCTTTGTCAAACTTTGAATCGGTTGTGGAGATTTGCTTCTTCAACTGCGAAATGCGGTCGGCTATATCTGACTTCTTTCCCTTGCCGCCCACGATGACGGTGCTGTCTTTGGTCGCTATCACTTTGTCCGCCCGCCCGAGCATCGCGAGCTCCGTTTGGTCAAGTTTAAGTCCTACTTCTTCTGAAATTACCTGCCCACCGACGGTCGCGGCAATATCCGCCAGAAGCTCTTTTTTCCGGTCGCCGTAGCCAGGGGCTTTTACCGCAAGGACATTAAACGCGCCGCGCAGTTTATTGACCACAAAAGTCGCAAGCGCTTCGCCCTCCACGTCGTCCGCAATGATGACCAGCTCTTTTTTGCCCGTCTGGGCAACCTTTTCCAACAGCGGAAGAATCTCCTGAATGGAGGTTATTTTTTTATCAGTAATGAGAATCGGCGCATCGCGGTACTCCGCCTCCATGCGCTCGGGATTCGTAATCATGTACGCCGACACATAGCCGCGGTCAAATTCCATACCTTCCACAATTTCCGACTCAATGCCGAATGAGGGCGACTCTTCAACCGTTACGACACCGTCTTTCCCTACTTTTTGTATGGTGTCGGCGATAATCGTGCCGATTTCTTCCGATTCCGCGGCAATGGTCGCCACTTGCGTAATTTCTTCTTTGCCTTGAATCGGCTTCGCCAGTTTATGAAGCGCCTCAACAACATCTGCCACGGCCGCCTCCATGCCGACACGCACGCCCATGGCGTTCACGCCCATGGTGGTCTGACGAAGACCCTCCTCAACGAGCGCCTGCATGAGCACCACCGCGGTCGTTGTGCCATCGCCCGCGATATCATTCGTCTTGTTGGCTACCTCCTTCACGATTTCGCAACCCATGTTTTCAAATTTATCCTTGAGGGTTATCTCTTTCGCAATAGTTACCCCGTCGTTCGTGATAGTAGGACCGCCGTAACCCTTATCAATTACTACATTGCGCCCGCGCGGACCAAGCGTTACCTTGACCGCGTTTGCCACGGTGTCCACACCACGCTTCAGCGAGCGGCGCACTTGTTCGTCAAAAATGATTTGTTTTGCCATAGTTTAATAGCTTATCAGCTTGTCAGCTTGATTGGCTTGTCAGCTTTCCATTCTGAAAAGCTTGAGAGCCAGGAAGCTTAAAAGCTATTTTAAGATTGCCAATATGCTTGATTCGCTCACCACGAAGTATTCCGTGCCGTCCACTTCCACCTTATCGCCCCACTGAAAGAGCACGGTCTCGCCCACCCTCACCTGCATCGGCACGGTCTTGCCGGATTCATTCATCTTGCCGGGACCAACGGCGACCACCGTGCCGCGGTCCGTCTTTTCCTTATCTACCGTCGCGGGAATGATAATGCCTGAAGGAAGCGTCTTTGCCGATTCCTCCTCGCTCACGGGTTTAATGAGCACGCGGTCTCCCAAGGGTCGGATACCTTCCTGCTTCCCCGTCCGGACAGGTCCTTGCAATTTCGGTGTCGCCTTGTACGGCAGCTTTTTGGGCATCTTCTTTGAAACCGTTACCGCTTTCTTGCTTTTCTTAACCATAATTTTGTTATTGCTACACGAGTAATTAACACGACGATTTTCTAAAAAGTGACAAGATTATAGGGGCATTTTCATAGTATGTCAAACAGTTGACAAAAACTATATGATTGATATAAGTTTGTTTGGAACTTCAACAGAAAAGGACTTGCGCTATGTTCTCAAACACGCTACGGGTGCTCGGCGCCTGTTTCTTCCTGACTCTCGGTTTTATACCATGTCATGATGTGTATGATATGTGACGTGTATAGAACTCCCCTAT
Source organism: uncultured Candidatus Saccharibacteria bacterium (assembly GCA_964348955.1). GTDB lineage: Bacteria > Patescibacteriota > Minisyncoccia > Phycocordibacterales > 2-01-FULL-51-21 > 2-01-FULL-51-21. The sequence goes on from CAYGEN010000009.1 coordinate 6,190, forward strand.
AGCAATAGCACGGCTACAGCAGTGCTATTGCTATACTTCAACGACTAGGACTAGATAGTAACCTATCGACCGTATCATAACGGTATAGAGACATCCCCATCGCATCCAATGCGAAGGCGAAGATGGGATAAACGATTTGCACGATTTTTTCCTCATGCTATACTGTACGGTACATGGAAGGACTAGCGGCAGTATTGCCCTACATCCAGATTGCCCTCTCCATTCTCCTCGTGACCACGGTAATGCTTCAGCAGACCGGCTCGAGCGTTGGAGGAGCGTTTGGGGGCGATAATTTCAGTTCCGGCTTTCATACAAGACGCGGCGCTGAAAAGTTTTTATTTCAAGCAACTATCGTGCTTGCCGTGCTTTTTGTGGCATCCGCATTTCTTGCGCTCATTATTCATTAATATCTACACATGAACGCTCGACACACAGGGCATTCCCTGTGTGCGCTATCATTTCACTCTGTCGGTATCTATTCCGTTTCAGCGTGCGCATGGTACTTCGGTGCGAGCGCACCAGAACCGCAAAACAGGGTCTTCTTGTATGATTTCATTGGTACGATACGCATTATGGGCGATTAGTCGGATACGGGCGATGAGCGCGCCGCTTTTTCGCACCATTGCGCCGACCAAACTCGCCTCACTTGAGGCAATCCCGCCAACCTTTTCCCCCGCAGAAAAAGTGCTGTGGTGGTTCCTGGTGGTGTGCCTTTTTGGAAGCAGTTTTTTCGTCCTCAACAACTTGAGCGCGTACACCATGACCGAGGTGCCCGACTACGGGGGAAATCTCACCGAGGGCATTGTGGGCGCTCCCCGTTATGTAAATCCGCTCCTTGCCATTTCAGACGCCGACCGCGATATGACCGCGCTCGTGTACTCCGGGCTCATGCGTGCCACTCCCGAAGGCGCACTTATCCCAGACCTCGCGGAGAGCTATCACGTTTCCGAAGACGGACTGGCATACACCTTCACCTTACGGCAAAATGCGTACTTCCATGATGGCGAGCCGGTTACGGCAGACGATGTCATTCTCACGGTCGTGCGTGCGCAGGACCCGGCGCTCAAGAGTCCGAAACGCCCAAACTGGGACGGCGTCAGTGTGGAGAAGATTGATGAGAGAACGGTCCGCTTTACCTTGCGCCAGCCCTATGCGCCGTTCCTTGAAAACACGACCATAGGCATTCTTCCAAAACATCTTTGGGGCAATCTGACCACTGAAGAATTTGCGCTAAGCCCGCTCAATACCGAACCAATCGGTTCAGGCCCACTGCGCGTTTCAAGCATGAGCCGCGCAAAGAGCGGCACGCCGGAGAACTACGCGCTTGTGCCATTTACCCGCTACGCGCTCGGTACGCCCTACCTTTCACAACTCAACGTGCATTTTTACGCGAGCGAAGACGCGCTCATTGCCGCGTGGGAAGCGGGCGATATTGAGAGCGTGAGCGGCGTCTCATTCAGCCGCCTCAGCGAGCTCTTGGCACGAAACGCCCACATACTTACGGCACCGCTCCCCCGCGTGTTTGCCCTATTCATGAATCAAAATCAGGCGCCGATTTTCTCCCATAAAGAGGTGCGGGAAGCGCTTGACCGCGCACTCAATAAAGAGCAAATCGTTGAAGAAGTGCTCGCTGGTTACGGCTCGGTGATAAAAAGTCCCATCCCCCCCGGCATTCCCGGCTACCAGAGCGTAGCCGAAGAAAAAACGGATGAGAAAACCGCGGCGGATATTCTTACCGAAGCGGGGTGGAATAAAAACTCGGAATCCGGTATCTGGGAAAAGGCGTCTTCAAAGAAGGGTCAGCCGCAGGAAACGCTCGCGTTCAGTCTTTCAACCTCAAACGCCCCCGAACTTAAAGCCGCGGCGGAACTCGTACAAAAGCAGTTGAGGGCGTTTGGGGCAAATGTGGATTTGAAAATTTTTGAAACGAGCGATTTGAATCAAAACGCCATTCGGCCGCGCAAGTATGATGCGCTTCTCTTTGGAGAAATCGTCGGCCGTGACCTGGACTTTTTCGCCTTCTGGCACTCATCCCAACGGAACGACCCGGGATTGAATGTTGCGCTCTACACCAACTCGGACGCCGACAAGCTCTTGGAAAGCGGGCGCGCCACTGCCGACCTTAAGAAACGCCTTGAAACGTACCGTGCGTTTGAGAAAAAAGTGGCGGACGATGTCGGCGCAATCTTTCTGTACACACCGGATTTTATTTACATCATTCCACCCCGTTTCAAGAGGGTGAAGCTTGGGCTGGTCACCACGCCAAGCGAGCGATTTGCAAACGTATATGAATGGCATGTTGAGACGAATCGAGTATGGAACGTGCTGGTGCCGATAAATACCAATGCGCAATAACAAAAAATACTATAATGGAAAACGCTCAAAATAGAGACGGTAGGCACGCAGGGAATCCACGCGGCGAAGATAACCGCGGCGCCTCTCCACACAAAAGACGCGTGGGACACCCCGCGCGCGGCATGCGCCGCGGCAACAATCGAAACACGGCTGGCTATCGTCATGTCGTTTCCCAGAACACAAACGGGAAACAAGACGACATTCTGACGCCAATTGCGGAGGGTACCATCCGCATCATTCCGCTCGGCGGGGTGGAGGAAATTGGTCGCAATATGACGCTCATTGAATACGGCGACGATATTGTCGTCATTGATTGCGGGTTTCAGTTCCGCGAAGAAACCACGCCGGGCATTGACTACATTCTTCCTAATACCAAATACCTCGAGGAACGTCGCGGAAAAATCCGCGCGATGGTTATCACCCACGGACACCTTGACCACATCGGCGGCATCCCCTACCTCATAGACACCATTGGGAATCCGCCGCTGTATACGAGACGACTTACCATGATGATGATTAAAAAACGCCAGGAGGAATTTCCGCACCTGCCGCGGCTTGATATGCGCGAGGTTGAAAAGGACGATGCCATCAAAGTCGGTTCGCTCACCCTGCGTTTTTTCGCGGTTACGCATACCATTCCGGACGCCATGGGTGTCATCATTGAAACGCCGCACGGCTCCATCGTCCACACGGGCGACCTCAAGCTTGAGCATGAAAACGACATACCGGTGCCGCGGGAAGTGGAAGAATTTAAAAAGTTTGAAAAAGAAAAAGTGCTCCTCCTTATGGCGGACTCTACGAATGTGGAGCGACCGGGTTTCTCCACCCCGGAGCGGGTCGTATTTGAGACCATTGAGCAGTTCGTCAAAGACGCCGAAGGCCGCATTATCATAGGCACGTTCTCTTCCCAGCTGGAGCGCATCTGCAAAATCGTTGAAATAGCCGAAAAATATAAAAAGAAAGTTGTCGTGGAGGGACGGAGTATGAAGGTCAATATTGAAATCGTCAAAGAGCTCAACATTCTCAATGCAAAGAAAGAAACGTTTATCTCTGCCGAAGAAATGGAGCAGTATCCGCCAAGTCACATCATGGTTCTTGCGACCGGCGCGCAGGGAGACGAGTTTGCCGCGCTCATGCGCATGGCCAATAAAGCGCACAAGCAGGTAAAAATCCAAAAGTCGGATACGGTCATTCTTTCGTCCTCGGTAATCCCGGGTAATGAGCGCTCCGTGCAAAAACTCAAAGACAATCTTTCGCGACAAGGCGCGCGCATCATTCACTACCAAGTGAGCGATGTGCACTCAAGCGGACACGCCAACCGCGATGAGACTGCATGGATTCATTCCCACATCAAGCCCCGATTTTTTATTCCCGTGCACGGATACCACTATATGTTGCGCGTTCATGCGGACATTGCGCTCTCGCTTGGCATGCCGGAGAAAAATATCGTCATTCCCGACAACGGCTCCATTATTGAAATAAGCGAGAAAGGAGAAAAAATCACGCACCTCAAGGAACGCGCGCCCTCAAACATCCGCATGGTGGACGGCTTTTCCATCGGCGACATCCAGGAGGTAGTCATTCGCGACCGCAAACTGCTTGCGGGGGACGGCATGTTCGTCATCATCGCGACCATCAACTTGAAAACTGGAAAATTGCGCAAATCGCCGGACATTATTTCGCGCGGTTTCGTGTACCTGCGCGAGTCGCAGGACCTCCTTCAGCAAACGCGGCTCATTATAAAAAAGAATGTGGAACAATCAACCGCCGGTATGAATCCTATCAATTTTGACTACATTAAAGGCGGGCTGGTGGACACCGTTGAAGCATTTCTCTTTGAGAAAACCAACAAACGCCCGCTGGTCATTCCGGTGCTCCTTGGCGTTTAGAATAATCTTGCAATAGCCCTTCGCGCGCCAATGAATCGGCCGCCGCGGCAACCTGCCGCGGCGGCTTTCTCATTTCCTTTGCAATTTTTTTAATATCAATCACTCCCCGCTCGAGCGACTCTTTTAAAATCCGTCCGCGCAATTGCCGCGTAGAGCCTTCAAATTTTGACTGCTTGGCGTAGTGCTTGCTTTTAGCGTTTAGCCGAATGCCGTTTTCTTTCAAATGTGCGCCGTAGTCCATGAGCGCCGAGTACCATTTTCTCGGATTTTTCCCATCAAGTGTTTGTACGATATATCGTACAATTTCTTTGTCTGACACATTCGTTTTATTCTTAAAAAAGTGATAGAGGTATACGGTGCGGATATTCGTTTCAATCATCGCCACCTCCTTGTTGTAGGCAAACGCCAGAATCGCCCGTGCCGTGTAGGGGCCGATGCCGGGAAGATTTTCAAGTAGGGCGGCAGTGCGCGGCAATTTTCCGCCATGCGCCTCCATCGCCGTGCGGGCACATTCGTGCAAAAGTTTGCCGCGACGGTTATAGCCGAGTCCTTGCCACGCCGCGAGTGCCTCTTTCAAAGACGCGCGGGCGAGGACACTTATGGTCGGAAATCTCGCGAGGAAATTGCGATAATACGGAATGACCCTCTCCACCTGCGTCTGCTGTAGCATTATTTCAGAAACAAGAATCCGATATGGATTGCGCGTTTTGCGCCACGGCAACTGCCGAGCGTGTTTTCGATAGTGGGCATACACGAGGCGGCGAAATGCGTGCACCTCATGCGGGTTAGGGAGTGCCATACGAACTACCTATTCTCATCAATCGGTCGCCGCAAGCGAACTGGCACATACACCGACGCATCATATTCCTGCAATCCCGAAGGATTATCCTTTTTAAGAAGAAGTACGCCGAGTGAGGTGGTCGGTTTACTGAACTCAATCGTCCCGCTAAAGGGCACGAAATCGGCGGTCATCCATTCACTCTTTGCCTGCATAATTCCCGTGCCGAGCACCGCGCCATCGGCATCCACAATCTGCGCGGGAAACGAGGCTTCAAAAAACCATGTCCCCCGCGCCTCGCCTTCCACCAATAGCGGACTCGCCACCAAGGTATTTGGCTGAGGCGAGACAACACGAACCATTTCAGCCTGCGGCGCTATAACCATCGGGGTCGTGGTGAGCACCTCTGCAAAACTTGGACTTTTAAGAATCGGCCGCACAAGAGACGAGATGAAGGAAGCGACCGTCGGCGCCACTTTGAGCGCCAAGAAAAGCGCGATTATCAGGATGAAAAGCGGGGCAAGTTTTTTCATACATTATTTTGCTCAGAGGATAGCGTATAAATAACATCTTTACGCTCCACAACCACCTGCCAGCCGAGGCGCTTCGCGTGGCGATAAAGTGTGGCATTCGGATTGAAACATATCGGCTTTTCAACAATTTCCAAGAACGGAATATCGCCCTCGGTATCGCCGACACCAATGGAGCCCTTGAGCGTCAGCCCCTCTTTTTCAATCGCGCGGCGCACAATGTTGGCTTTATTGGCAATGAGATGCTCGTCAATTATTTTGCCCGTAAAGCAATCCGAAGGCCCGAGCTCGTAGAGACGTCCATAGACCTTGCTGAAGCCGAGCCCTTTGCAAAAACCATCCAGCACTGTTTTGGGGGACTGGGAAATGGCGAGGAGAAAATATTTTTTACGTATCAATTCAGCAATGTTATCGCGCGTGTACCGATAGACATGTTTTTTCTGTTCCGCAACAACCGCTTCGGCAACACGATTGAAATCAACGTAACGTACCCCTTTCAAGTTGCGCACGAATGCCTCCACTACCGCGTCAATGTAGTGCTCGTAGCCGCCCTCGCGATTCTGCCAGCGCCGCCGCTGTCGCTCGTATTTTTCGCGCACGCGCTCGTCAAAGATGCCTTCGTCTACCAGCCGCTCGGTGAGCTCAATGAGAAAACTGGAGCGAAATATTGTTCCGTCAACATCAAAGATGGCGACCTTGCGCATACTAAAATAGTATCACAAAGGCCGCGCGAGCGGAGAAGCGCGTGGGTGCCGTTTCGCTAGTGTGATTTTGGCCATCTAAGGGCAGCGGGCGGATAGAGCTTGGTGAGCGGATGGTCGCGGCACTCATGCCGAAGCGCGGGGCATACCTCGCGACCATAGTGAATAAGGCGGTGCGTAAACATTCCCCACTCCTTTCTTGGAAGAATCTGCATGAGGTCGCGTTCAATGCGCGTCGGGTCAAGGTAATCGGAGAGTGCAAAACGAGTAACGAACCGACGCACGTGCGTGTCAACCGCAATACCCAAAACGATGCCGTGCCATTCCTTGAGAACCACATTTGCCGTTTTGCGCGCCACGCCTGGAATGGCAAGCATCTCCTCCATGGTCTTCGGCACGAGACCATTATATTTCTCCTCCATCATACGCGCGGCCGCAAGAATGTTTTTCGTCTTGTTGCGGTAAAACCCCGTTTGTCTGATGTCCTCTTCAAACGCGCGGATACCCCGCTCACTTTGAGATGCGCGCACATAATCATTGAGCGTCTTGTACTTCTTGAAAAGCTTTTCGGTCACCTTGTTAACCATAATGTCCGTGCACTGCGCGGAAAGTTCAACCGCCACGAGAAGCTCCCAGTCAGTTTTGTAGTGAAGCGCAATTTTCGCATCCGGAAACAATCGCTTGAGCGACGCCGCCATTTTTCGCGCGAGTATTTTCCGCTCATTAAGCTTAACGCCATCCATAGTTGCAAATTGTAGCACAAGAAAAACGCCCCGCGTGGTGGGGCGCTTTTAAGCAGAGTTACGCGCGCGCATCAGGAATCACGATACGACATATGGAGGTCTCTGCAACCCTTCAGATGCCCTTGAAAGTCTTCAACCGAGCCAATGAAGAGCTCTCCGCAATGGTTGCAGATGTGCTCCTCCCGGTTAGGCGCCTCTATCAGCTTGCCATCTTTTACAACCAGTTGAAGATGCGGGGGGTGCTGACCCCTTGGTTTAGGTCTCTGTGGCATACGGTCCTCCAAAGTGCACTTCAGACACTATAACCGATTTAAGTATATCTACCCTATAGCGACAAATAAACTACCCGCAAAGCTATGTTTTGGGGGTAGTTTATTTTTGAGAACCGAAGGACGCCGGATGTCTGTAGCAGAGTCTCAGCCCTAAACGACACGGCCGAGGCTAGAGCTCGCCCGGCCTGATAACGGTCTCCGCAAGCGGCGTGTCGAGCGGCAAGAGGCCGATTTCTTTTGCCCGGGTGAGCACGCGCACAACGGCATCGTATTCGCGGTCATTCCAATCAGTGTAGAAAAACTTTCCCGCATTCGCGCGCAGGAGCTCAAGCGCCGCGTACGATTGAATATTGTTTTTCTTTAAGAAAATCTGTAAATTCTGATTCGCCTCCTCGGTAGTTACGTCCGGCTGATTACGCATAAGCTTCGCGGTGTCAAGTGTTGCTTGGACAAACCGCTTCACCGTATCACGATTGTCTGCGCTTGAAAGCCAATCGGAATTCGCGGTATACACCAAGAAGGGATGTGTGAGTCCATTCTCTTTTTCTTCCCATAGCTGTTCTAAGTCGGCTATGCTGCGGAATTCCCCGCTGCCAAAGAGCGCGGCGGCAGTCGGATAAATAACCGTCGCGGCATCAACTTCGCCTGCCTCTAATAACGCAACCATGGACGGAATTGAACCGAATGAGAGTTTGAAATCAGTAGCTTGATTAATTCCAGCCGTATTGAGAATAATTGCCACAGAAGAGTATGCGGCCGTTACTTTTGGAAGCACGCCGACTCGTTTTCCTTTCAAATCATCAATGGTTTTTATCGTTGAATCGCTTCGAACTGCCAAGTAATATGCCATACGAACCGCCGGCGCAACCGCAATGACGGGGTGTCCTTGTGCCGCGGATAGCGCGACTGTAATCGGTGAAGCGAGCTGAAGCCCCTCAAATTTTTCTCCCCCCGTAATCTTATTTTCCAAATTACTTGGCGTATCTCTGACAAATTCTACCTCAATGCCGTTTTTCTTATCAATATCATGGTGCTTCATGACATATCCAAAAATTTCACCCAGTCCGTCTACCGCAATTACGACGGTAATAGGCTTCAATTCGGGCGGCTTAACTTCGTATGTCGTGTAATAAAGCGCGGCGGCAACAACCAAAAGCGCAATAATGAGAACGGGTATGATGAATTGTTTTATGTGCATAGATATACTATTATTCTACGCTTACGCTATTCTGATAATTTTTTTCCCGATGACGGTGCGGTGCTTCCCTTGTCAAAGGAAAGGGCGCAAGAATTGATGCAGTATCGCTTCCCGCTTGCCGCCTTTCCGTCAGGCATCGCACTCGGTCCGTCGTCAAAAACATGCCCCAAGTGACTGCCACAGCGAGGACACACCACCTCGATGCGCTCTATACCAAGACTTGTATCTGACAAAGTAGCAATACTTCCCGACCGGCTGGGGTTGGTGAAACTCGGCCAGCCGGTTCCGGAATCGTACTTGGCATCTGAAGAAAAAAGTTCGGCGCCGCACGCGGCGCACCGATATATGCCCGATTCCTTGTGCGGGTAATACTTTCCGGAAAATGCCGGTTCAGTTCCTCTTTCACGCATGACATGGTATTGCGCTTGTGTGAGCATATCGCGCCATTTTTCCTCCTGTTTCAAATCCTTTTCGTCAGCCATGCCTTTTCCCATAACCAATTGTAGCGCGGACGGTACCATACCGCGAACGCGGCGTGTGGATGACACAATTCAGAAATATGATTTTTGCGCCACGTAGGTATTATTTTGTCTTGCGACACTGGCCAGGCGGCGCACGAGGATATATTTTTCCGGTTCGCCGCATTCCTTTCTTTCCTTCTTTCTTTTCAAAAAAAGGCCTTTCTGCTACAGTAAGTCCAGTCGTAATTATTTTCACCAATGAATAAATCAACACTCGTGACTCTCGGTATCGTGGGCATTGTCGTGGCGGGGCTTCTTGTGTATGGATTTAAATCCGCCGAAACGCCGGGAAAATTGGACGCGCTTGCGCAATGCGTCAAAGACCGCGGCGCCATTTTCTACGGCGCGTTCTGGTGCCCGCACTGCCAGGCGCAAAAAGCATTATTCGACAAGTCGGAAAAACTCTTGCCTTATGTAGAATGTTCAACTCCTGATGGCAAAGGTCAGAAACAAAATTGCACGGACGCGGGCGTTACGGGCTATCCGACATGGGTATTCGCTGACGGTAGCCGCCTTGTTGGTAACGTGAGTCTTGTTGACCTCGCCGCGAAGACAAGCTGTGCTCTGCCGACCGAGTAGCCACATGTCCTCTTTTATGCAAAATATGAACGTTGCGCTTGCGCTCGGCGCAATTTTCGCTCAAGCGGCAACGATTTTTCTTCTCGCGACATATTTCCTGCGGAGAAAGATTCCGTTCTTTGCGACCGTTTCCTGCGGCATAAACACATGGGGCACCGCGCTCGCCTTTCTCGTAACACTTGCCGGAGTACTCGGGAGTCTCTACTATTCCGAGGTGCTCGGTTTTGTGCCATGCGGCTTGTGCTGGGTTCAGCGCATTTTTTTGTATCCGCAAGTTATACTTCTCGCACTCGCGCTGTGGAGACAAGAGGGTCGCCTCATTGCCGACTATTCTTTTGCCCTTTCAGTAGCAGGCGGCGCAGTTGCACTCTACCAGCATTTCATCCAGATGGGCGGCTCCTCATTTTTGCCCTGCAGGGCGGTAGCCCAAGGAGCAGATTGTGCGCAGCGCATCTTGTTTGAATTCGGCTACATCACCTTCCCGCTTGTTGCGTTTAGCGGCTTTCTTTTCATTGCCGTCCTTATGCTTTTCCTCCGAAGCTCCGAACTCGTCTCAAAGGCCGCGTAGACATTCACAGAATGTTCGTAAAGAAGCACACCTAAAAACTCCCCGAAAGGGAGTTTTTAGGTGTGCGACCGAAGCGTGTTTAAGGTCGTATGTTGATGAGAATCTAGACCTGCGCCTGACCAAATTCCTCATCCTGCATATCCGCATCGGCGTCCGCTTTTGTGGTATGCACGCGCCCGTCAATATGGTTAGGCGGCGCGTAGACGGTATAAATCTTCAGAGGCTCCGAGCCGGTATTGATAACATTATGCCGAGTACCTGGCGTAACTACCACCGCGTCGCCTGCAACAATCGTCTGTTTCCTCCCGTCTAGAATAGCGGTGCCAGAGCCGCTCATAAAAAAGAGTGTTTGCTCTACATGCTCGTGCACCTCTTCGCCGACTTCGCCGCCAGGCATTATGTGCATCACCACAAGCTGGCTTTTTGCGCCCGTAAAGAGCACGGCGCGGAAATTCTCATTCTGCTTTGTTTCCTCAAGAATATGCGCATGGTATGACATATGTATATAGTGTACTATCGCGAGAACGTCGTCGCAATTACCGGTACCCTACTTCTCTTTGTCGACCGCGCTCTTGGCAAGCTGGGGCAGTGCCGCCTCTATGTCCTCGGCGCTCTGGAAACCGTAATACACTTCTTCATCGAGCACGAGCGCAGGCAGTTCACCACTCAACTTATTAATGGCGGCGAGTGTCTTCAGCGCGGAGAGGTCCAGATGATAATTAAACGAGTAGACGCGGAGTTGGTCGTACTTTCCGCGCAACGCCGAGAGGACGTACCCTTCTTTAATACAATCATCGCAATCGCCCTCATTTGAATAAAAATAGAGAATGAATACGGGTTTGAGGCCACACTTTAGGGCTATGCGCTTCATCAAAAGATAATCCTTGATTTCAAGAAGTGAATACTGCTTCTGCAAAAGCTGTACCTGCGGGTTGTCCAAGCCGAGCGATTCCTCCGCCGCGGTAAGCTTGCTCGCGAGGAAATTGAGCTCCGTTGAAAGAGTCGTTCCTTCAGTTACGCCCGCGCAGGATATACCCTGAAGAAGGTCAAACTGCGTTTCAAGGGAAAGCGTGTCAATCGCGATTTTATCTTGAATGGCTTGTATTTGGGACAACCGCTGGTTGTTGAAATAATTGCTGAGCGCAATAGCGGTGGCAAAAATAAATGCCGTAATAACAAACGCAAGAAGATATTTTTTCCCGCTGCCTGATTTCATCTTCAAGTTCTACATTATTTCCAAGCGCTCTGGCGAGAAAATGCCGTATTGTATACCGCCTTCGCGAGCCAGAGCGGCGCGATAAAGCCGTAGAAAAAAAGGTAGAGGAGCGTACCGCGCGAAAAAAGAGCGTCATTAACCATCCATTTGCCGATGGAAAGAAGCGCGACCGTAAGTGCTAAAAGTATGACTATCAGAAACGTGGACGACTCTGCGGTCAGGAAAAACAAATCAAACTGCGGTGCCGTGGAAAAGGTGTTTGCCAATCCCACGGTTTGCACCTGGAGCGCCTTCTCCAAAAAATAGGTAACCATGTTGAAAAGTATGTAGAAAGCAAAATAGATGCTGCCAAATATGGATATAACCGCTACGGGCAAAACGAAAAAACCGAGGTTGCCGTGTGCGCGCTTCAAGAATAACGCGCGATAGTCTATGCTATTTTGCAAAAAACCCTGCACCCAGCGCACGCGCTGGCGCAAAAGTACGGGAAGCGTCGCGGGAACGACGGTTGAAACAAGCGCGGCTGGCGTATTTTCAATTTTCATGCGGTGTGTTTGCATACGAAGCGCCATTTCCATATCTTCCGTTTTATGTGCATCGCGGAACAGGCCGATTTTTTTGAACACTTCCGCGCGATAGATTGAAAAAGGTCCCGGCGTCACAAACAGAGCGTCGAGTGCGCAGAACATTTTTCTATAAAAAATACTCAAGTGGTATTCCGCCTGCTGCATGTGCTGAAGCAAGGTGCGCGGCTCATGAACGGTAATCGCGGGCGTTACCGCCATAACTTCGGGCGAGGCGAAGTAGCGCACGAGCTCCTGAAGCGCCTCCGGCGCGACAAATGAGTCGGCGTCCAGTCCGCCGATAAGCTCGGTGTCCGCACGCATGATGCCGAAATTTAGCGCGGATGCCTTCCCACCATTTTGTTTCGTGAATACCGACACCTCCCCGTGCTTCGTAAATTGAAGCGCCTTCTCATAGGTAGTATCGGTACTGCCGTCGTCAACAACCATAATGTGCAGTTTCTCCCGCGGATAGCGGAGCCCGATGAGCGATTGAATGGTTTGCGTGATTGTTTTTTCCTCGTTGTAGCACGGAACGATAATAGTCACCGAAGGATAGGAAGCTGGTGAAGACGGACGCGCGTCCTTGCGATTCACGCGCCCGCGCTCTTCAAGATACGTAATGAGCAAAAAAACCTCAAAGTAAAGTGAGGTAAACAAAAAAAGATAGACACCGATATTCAACGCGCTCACCATGCTTGTCAAAGTAATGGAAAATTATTTTGTAAAGAGAATTAACTTTTTGATTCGCTATTCTCCCCCGTTGTAGCTCATAGCTACGGTCTATGGCGACGCGGGCGCGCTCGTGAGTAAATGCATTCCTACGCGCTCCTCTGGCCGGGCAGGACACTCGTCGACTCGTCGAAAAAATTCCGAAGCAAGCCAAATTTTAGCATAGTTTAGGACGACAGACAAGGGTGTTGGCATTTTCAAGCGGTTTCGTTATACTATTCGGCAGATCTCTCCAGTCGAGAAGAGAGGGGAAAGGCATGGTAGATGTGAATCACGTGTTTCAGCCTGACGACATGGTTGTCTGGCGTGAGCAGAGCTCTCCGCATGGAAGAGAGGTGATTGAAAAACTGAAGCGTGAGTACGGAAACGGACCGTTCCGTGTCTATGCCACCAAACGCTCAACGGACCCGAGCCATTCACAAAAAATCACGGTCTGTCTCAAGAAAAAGTGGGAAGACGTGGAACTGATTTCTTTCCCTGACATATGTTTCCGTCATCTTGTGCACTGACCCCCGCGGCTCCGCCGCGGGGGATTTCATTTTGAATCAGAAGCGCCCCCGGTGCAAGAGCCAAGCCGTCATTCTTTTACCGCACAATGTTAAACACCGCGCGCCCAACATTCCGCGGCTGTGGCGCCATCCCGTTACCCCGTTACCGTTTATGTTTTGCTCGTTCACTTTCCTTCAGATACCGCTTGCGCAAGCGCACCGAGCGCGGCGTCACCTCCAGAAACTCATCATCCGCCATAATTTCAAGACCCATCTCAATGCTTAGCGACTGATGGGGCGTGAGGTCAAGCGCTTCGTCGGTGCCGGAGGCACGCACATTGCTCAATTGCTTTCCTTTCGTTGGATTAACCGCCATCTCCTCTCCCTTGGCGGTGTTGCCAATCACCATACCTTCATAGACTTCCGTCGCGGGGCCAATGTAGAGCACACCGCGGTCCTGCAAATTCCACAGAGAAAATCCGAGTGCCTTTCCGCTCGCCATGGAAACCATGGAGCCGACTTGGCGTTTTTTGATTTCTCCGGCAAATGGACGAAAGCCGAGCACCTGCGAACACAAGATGCCTTCGCCTTTAGTGTCAATGACAAACTGCCCCCGATAACCCAAAAGCCCGCGCGTCGGTCCTTCAAAAATAAGCCGCACTTGATTTCCTTCCGGCAACACATTTTTCATGATAAATGCCCGCTGGGAGAGCCGCTCAATCACCACGCCCTGATACTTCTCCGGCACATCAACGACCGCTTCTTCAAACGGTTCTTCCTTGCCGCCGTTTTCACCCTCGCGGATGATGACATGCGGCTGTGAGACCGAAAGCTCAAACCCCTCGCGGCGCATATTCTCAAGCAAGATGGAAATGTGCATTTCGCCACGCCCGTACACCTTGAACGCGTCCGATTGTGAAAAATCCACCTGCAGGCCGACATTCACCTCAAGCTCTTTCACCAGCCGCTCCCTGATTTGTCGGCTCGTAACAAACTTCCCTTCCCGTCCGGCAAACGGCGAAGAATTCGGCATGAACTGCAGCCCGATGGTCGGCTCGTCAATGGCGATGGCGGGAAGCGGGGGCGCCGCTATGCGGTCAGTAATTGTTTCGCCGATGGTGATGTCCGGAAACCCCGCGATAAGGACGATATCGCCGGCAAACGCATCCGGTACGGGAATCCGCTCAAGCCCCTTAAAAGTAGAGAGTTTTGTCACTTTCCCTTTACGCGCCTCGCCTCCTTTCTGTTTTATAAAAAGCGTCGCGCCGTCCGTAATTTTTCCTTCATAAATACGCGCAATGGCAAGGCGACCCTGGAAATTGTCGTAGCCGAGGTTGAACACTTGCGCGCGAAGCGCCTCTCCTTCCGAATAAGCGTGCGCCGCCGGAACCTTTTCAAGAATGGTATCGAGAAGCGGCGTAAGGTCGTTACTCTCGTCGGTAAGCTTCTTTTTCGCGATGCCGTCCCGCCCCACGGCATACACCACCGCAAAGTTTGCTTGAGCGTCGTTCGCGCCAAGCTCAAGGAAAAGTTCAAGCACCCGCTCCTCCGCGCGCGCGGGGTCGGCTGCCGGCTTGTCAATCTTATTGATGACCACAATCGGCCGGAGGCCGAGCTCAAGGGATTTCTTCAATACGAAGCGCGTCTGCGGCATAGGGCCTTCTTGCGCATCAACAACGAGAAGCACCGAGTCAATGGAGCGCAATACCCGCTCAACTTCCGAGCCAAAATCGGCGTGGCCGGGAGTATCTACGATATTTATTTTCGTGCTTGCCCGCCCCGCACCTGCCGACGGGTACAC
>CAYGEN010000010.1:0-20943 GCA_964348955.1 uncultured Candidatus Saccharibacteria bacterium
TGCCAGCCGGAGCAGGGCGGCGCGAGGCGGGGTCGCGCGCGTTTTCAGCAGAAAATTATCCGTGACCAAAAGTAAGGTACATTTTGCCAGAGGGAACAGCGTGGTATGCATGAAATCCGCGCGGGCTAGAAAGACAGGTGGAGAAAAGGCTGGTCGCATTGCGCGACCAGCCTTTTGATTGACGGCATCATACGGCTTGCCTTTACGGTTGCGGCGCTTCCGGTTGTTCATGTAAGCGATACCCTTGACCCCGGAGTGTCTCGAGGAACTTGTCTGCGTCGGGATGGATGTCTCTGAACTTCTTGCGGGTATTGAAAACAAATACGTCTATGATTTTTATATCCGGTTCTTTATTGATGTCCAGATACAGATTCGTAATAATCGTTTCTTTTGAGAGTATCCGCCCTGGACTTTCGGCAAGGAGACATATTAACGCCCGTTCTTTACCAGTGAGTTCAGCGTCTCTTTCGTTCACAAAGACAGACCTTGTAGTGAGGTTGACCTTGAGTGTTGCACCGCCATTTCGGTATTCAACGATGTTGAACAACGCTCCTTTGAAGCGTCTTATTACAGCGCGAAGCGAAGCGAACAATTCAACGGGGTTGACAGGCGATTTCAACAAATCGTCTCCGCCATTTTCAAGAAACATCGCGCGGTGTTCAGGCCACGGCAGATTTTCTGAGCCGCAAGAGACACCGATGACAGGTATGGCGATTTTTTTTGCTCGAAGGCTCCGTGGAGCGTAGATGCCTATATCGCTTTTCTCAAGGTCTATGATTGCAGCATCGCACCCGCCGTCTATAAGCCAATTTTGCAAATCCACAGTATCCTTGACATCCTGCTTTTCAATGACGACTCCAAGATTTTGCAAGAAATTTATCGTGGTTTCATCGAGTCCAATAGTGAGGATTTTCATAACCACCTCCTATTCTAACTTTGTGAAAGTATAACAAACTCTACGCGCAATATACCGCGTCTGTGGGAGAATATCAATAAAAGGTATTAAACTCTCTGGAGCAAACTCCGGGGCATTAAATCGTTTTGTTCAATGGATTCGGCAAGCTCATCGCAGGATTCCACTCGGACGCTCCGGTGAATGCGCACACTTCCGCACACTCCTCGCTCGCCGAAATAAAAGACGGGGTTTCAAACCCCGCCAAGTTTAATTACTCACTCTTCTCTATATCCTTGAGTAGCGCAGTGAAGTGGCTAATGATGTCGCGAACTACTTTCGCGTCGTGCGCTCTCTTGCTCTTGCTGGCTTTGCCATGTCGGTCAAGAGGAGGATAAAATGCGGCAACCGAGATAGCATTTCTGAATTTTTGTATATTTTGCATCGTGTACCCGAGAAAGCCCATTAAACGCTTGTAATCATCGGTTGGCTTTCGGAGTTGTCCTCCGACACCACATCCATTTTCTTCAGTGCGCATTTTAACAAGAGCTCGTGTATTCTCGGCTCCTAAATGGCGCTCAATCGCTTCTTTCGCGACCGCAATTTTTAGTTCCGTGGGGAGGGAGCTTCGTGCTATAGTTATCGCCGCGTTGACGCCAAGGAGACTGTCCTTCGGACAATTCTCTGGGTGCATCAGCGCCTTCACTTCAGTAGGTAGCGCATTTATTCTGAGATAGTTGTCAACGTGCGAGTATGATTTGCCGGCTATCGCCGCGACTTTCGTTATCGTCAAGCCGCTCAATTGCATCTTGCGGTACGCCGCGGCTTCATCAAGTGGGATTAGGTTCTTGCGATGCAAGTTGTCAATAAACGCTTCAATGAAGTGGTGGAGGGGATTTCTCACTTCGTCAACAAAAGCGTTAACTATCGGTTCTTTGCCGGTGCGCTCCTTGATAAGGCAAAACGCTCGCCACCGACGTTCACCGCCGATGAGGATAAAAGTGTCCAGCTTCGTTGGATGCCAGCATACCTTAACCGGTGTCTTTTGTCCCTCTTTTTGGATATTGTCCGCAAGTTTCTCTGTTTCCTTGGGATTAAAATAGCGACGAGGTTGGTCACGGAGGGGTTCGATTTTACTAAGCAGAAGCGGCAGAGGCTTGCCCAAGCCGCTTTCGTCATTCTGCACGGTGCGCAGTTTCGGCTTCGTCATTATCGCCTCCTTGTTTGGCGCTGAAGAGCGTACTAATTACGATGGTAATGTAATTTTCTGTCTCTTGCAACCTGACATTCAATAGAGCACGATAGTGCTATATTTTCTCCTGTGTTCAAAATTAGGTTCAATATAGGCGGGGTCGCGCGTAACCTTCATCAGTTGCGTTACTTTCCGCCTTTCTCCATAATGCTCACAGGGGCGATTAGCTCAGTTGGTAGAGCGGCGCTTTTACACAGCGAAGGTCGCAGGTTCAAGTCCTGCATCGCCCACCGAGTGATAAAATATATCAATTTCTGTTCTGCGCGGTTTCTTTTTGAGGTATAATGGTGTTCTATGTATGCATGCGGAGATTGAATGCTTGGTAGTGGGCAGGGTTCAAATGGTGATGTATCGCGATTTTGCAAAGAGGAAGGCTCGAGCGCTCGGTCTCTGCGGCACGGTGGAAAATCTTTCCGACGGGTCGGTGCGAGTCGTAGCTCAAGGAAGCAAGGAGCAACTGGAAAAACTCATCACTCAACTGAAGCGAGGACCGCTTTTGGCGGCCGTGGAAGAGGTGCAGACTTCATGGAGACAACCGACGACCACATTTCAAAACTTTCAAATCCTTTACCGCTAGGATTTGATATGGCGAGGAGCGCGCCCGCGTGCATTGGCGTCATTATGGACGGCAATCGTCGGTGGGCGAAGGAGACGGGCGTTATGAGTCTTGAAGGGCACCGCGCGGGCGCGGAGAAGATAAAAGAGGCGGCAGGGTGGGCGCGGGACGCGGGCGTCCAAACACTCATCTGCTACACTTTCTCCACCGAAAACTGGCATCGTCCAGAAAGGGAAGTTTCCTATCTCATGGACCTTCTGGAGAGTTTTTTGAAGAAAGAAACGGCATTTTTGAAAAAGGAAGGCATTCGCTTGCGTGTGGTTGGCGAACGTGAGAAATTCTCGCCGCGCTTGCGCTTGCTTATGGAAGTCGTGGAGAAAGAAACCGCCGCCGGCGCACGGCATACGCTGGTGCTTGCGCTTTCCTACGGCGGGCGGGCGGAGATTCTCGCGGCGGCGAATCGCGCTATTGCCGCGGGGGAAAGGGTGGACGAAACATCATTTAAAAAGTATTTTTGGACGGAAGGAATCGCGGACCCAGACCTTATCATTCGCACCGGCGGCGAGCGGCGCCTTTCCGGATTTTTGCCGTGGCAAGGGGTGTACAGCGAACTTTTTTTTGTGGATACAAAGTGGCCGGCCTTTAGCAAGGAAGAATTTCTTAACATTCTCAATGAATACGGCACCAGAGAACGGCGCATGGGGCGATAGCAAGGTGGCAAGTCCGGAAGCAGTCTTAGTTGTTTACGAAGACGCTGAAGTAATCGCGGTCAACAAACCACCAGGCCTCGCGGTGCATCCGGACGGCAAGAGCGAATTTCCGACACTCGTGGACTTTGTGCAGAAGTATCGTCCGGAAATAATCGGCGTTGGAGAACCGATGCATCTTTCAGATGGGAGGGAAATTGCCCGACCGGGTATCGTGCACCGGATTGACCGGGAAACATCCGGAATTCTTCTCATCGCGAAGACCGAAGAAGCGTTTCAGTTTCTCAAAAAAGCGTTTCAAGAGCGGCGCGTAAAGAAAATTTATAATGCGTTTGTCCACGGCACACTGCCAGAAGAGCGGGGGAACATCGCGCTTCCTATCGGCAGAAGCCGGAAAAATTTCCGCCAGTGGATTGCGGTGGAAAAAGGTGCGTCTGCAGATGCACAGGCGCGCGGCGTATTGCGCGATGCCGAAACCGATTACCGCGTGCTCCAAAGCTCGCCAAAATTTTCGTTTGTTGAAGTTTCGCCGAAGACCGGCCGCACGCACCAAATTCGCGTGCACTTCAAAGCGCTTCGGCATCCGATTGTGTGCGACACGCTCTATGCCAAGTCACGCCCTTGCGCGCTCGGCTTCAGCCGCCTCGCGCTCCACGCGCTCTCGCTTGAGCTCCTACTGCCCTCCGGCGCGCGCGCAAAACTTGAGACACCCCTCCCGGGGGATTTTGAGCGGGCGCTCTTGCGGATGGCGGAGGGTCAGACTATTCAATAACCTTATCGGTGATGGAGAGTATTTGTGGCGGAATAGTGACACCGAGCTCTTGCGCCACTTTTTTGTTAATCGTCAGGGAATTTTTCTGGGGAAATTCAATCGGAATGTCCGTAGGCAGAGTGCCTTTAAGCACCTTGGAAATTATTACGGCCGTTTGTTTTCCCATGGCGGTAAGGTCGTGGCCGTAGGAGAAAAGTCCTCCCGATTCCACATCGGACTCAGCGTGCCATACGGAAGGAATTTTTAGCCGCTTTGTCATATCAATGCCAAGCAGAATAAACTCATGCTGGTTGACCACATTTCCCGGCAGATGAAAATAGGCATCAAAGTCTCCCGATTTCATTTTGCTCATAGTCGCTTTAGCTTCTTCGATGGAAGCGGGTCCCGCGTCGTTTTTAATGGGATACTTCACCACGGTGAGGTCAAACTTAGGAGCCGCTTTTTCAACTTCAATCATCACGGCGCGACCGGCAGGGTCAGTCACTGCGGCATCAAATACGGCGATTTTCTTAATGTCGGGATTAATTTTTTTTAGAAATTCTAGTTTTCGTTCGGTAACCTCGGCGAAATTTACCGCAACCCCCGTCATATTGTTCCCCGATGACTTAAAACTATTTACGAGTTTTTGTTCAACCACTTGATTTGCGTGCGAAAAGACGATCGGTATGTCGGTTCTTTCTTTGGCGGTCGTTTCCGCCAAGGCGCTTTTCGCGGAGACTGAAGTTACGGCAAAAATAAGGTCAACGTTCTGGTCAATATAGGTGTCATTTATGGCGGTAAGCTTTTTCACATCCCCTTCAGCGACCGGTTCTCGCACATACACCACATCAATTCCTTCCCGGTAACCCTGTTCTTCCATGCCGGCTATAAACCCGTCCACGACCGGTCGCATCTGAAGTATGTACTCAGTTATGCCTATTTTTTTAGGTGGAGGTGGAGGTGTGGCATCTTTCTTCATAACAAAAAAGATTCCACCGGCGAGGAGAACAATAACAATGGCGCCAACCGCAAGCATTTTCTTTGACATATAATTTGTATTGAGCGTAAATAGTAAGGCATTTCAATTATACAATATTCTGTATACAAACGGACTTTTGTTGTGGATAAGGATAAGTAGGGCATACAGCTCCAGCCCTAGGTTTAACCTAGGGCGACCAAAAGCCGCCAAAGTGTCACCGAGGTGCTCACCTCGCGCATATTCAGTATTCTTGCGGGAGCGCGGCGTGCGTGCTAGAGTAGCCGCACTATGGATTTGACGGCGATACAAATTTCTCCTGTTGATATGGGGGCGCGCAGGGCGCTTGATATTCGCGCGGGTGATACGTTGCGTGTCTGGCAGAAAATACAGGAGGGCGGCAAGTCTCGTCTCCAGATGTTTGAGGGCATCGTGCTTGCACGTAAGCATGGGCGGGAAGCGGGCGCGACGATAACGGTGCGCCGCGTGGTGGGCGGCATCGGCGTTGAGCGCATTTTTCCGCTTTATTCTCCGGCGATTGACCGCATAGAGCTCACCAAACGCGGCAATATGCGCCGCGCGAAGCTCTACTATATTCGCGAGAAAGTGGCGAAGGAAATCCGCCGTCAAATGCGCCGGTCGGAAGTGGTAGCGCCGACAGAGCGCGTCCAAGCGGTGGAAGCCGTGCCCAAAGCTTCCGCTGAAGAAGTAAAGCTGGCTCCAGTTGAAATAGACGAGGGACAGGTGTAATAATCAGGTATTGCCCGGGTGTTGTAATTAGTAGCCAAGCATCCTTGAGGTGGATGTGCCGCAAGGCGTGCAGGTGCAAGTCCTGTCCCGGGCACCAAAAGGAAAGCCCGTGTTCCGCCACTCGGCGGAACACGGGCTAGTGCTGGTCAACGTTGTTGCGGCTTTGTTTTTTGAGGTACTCTTCAGTCGCCATTATGATTTGGGCGATCAAAAAGATGGCAATGGCAATGGAGAGAATGGGGTCAATGTAGGCAGGCAGTGATGAGCGCGGCCACACGCTTTCCGACATGAGCTTTAATGCGCCACCGAACGCCACAGCCCAGCTTTGCCATTTGTCGCTAAGAATGTGGAGCGCGGCAAGGCGATGTTTGTGCCCTTTGTGCTCGTCTGCCGCGCCGTGGTGCACCCGCTGTTGTCTCCAGTTGAGGATTCCGCCGATAAACGCAACGACCATCATGGTGGCGCTGGTAACCTCTGGCGGGTTGGAAAGACGCTCAAACGCTTGGTACATTATGACGCTAATGATGATGAACAGTCCAAGCGCAAGAGCTACCGACGCCCCGCGTTCCGCTTTTTTGTAGGATGCCTTGCCATACCTCACCATGACCGTTGCGAGCGCTGCCGTCGTATACATGCCGTTGCACACGAACACGTGCCACGCATCGGCATACAAGCTCAAACTGCCGGAATAGTAGCCGCCAGCCGTCTCAAGGGTAAAGATGACGGCACCGAGCGCTATGAGGTTGCCGTAGCGCTTTACCTCACACCAGCAATTACTCGGACTGACGCAGTTTCTGTAGTGTCCTTGCATCTGCACGCTAACCACCTCCTTTCTCGGCGCTTCTCTGCACCTATACGATTATATTTCCCGCGATTTGTCAATGTATTCGGCGGGGGCTATACTGCACTCGTAGGATGGTGCTTATGGTGTAATGGTCAACACTGGAGCTTGTGGAGCTCTCGATCAGGGTTCGATTCCCTGTAGGCACCCCAGAGTTCTATAGTGTAACCTCTCTTTGAGGCGCGCCCTCCGTCGCTAAAGCTTTGGCGGGCAGGCAGGCCCCGGCCATTACTGGTTCGGGGTTTCGCGTTTTGGGGAGGGTATTGTCGGCTAGAATTATGGATAGCTCCTTAATCGAGCTTTTCTTTGCAACATATTCTCTAGTTTAGTATTTGTTAGTCAGTCTAGAGCCTTTCTAATTTTGCATTTTCATTTTTCATATTCATTCTTAACTAAAAAAGCTCGCGACCTACTACCACAAAAAGTGATAGTGGATCGCGAGCTTTTGAACCCGGAATTCCTTTCAGGATGCCTCGTAAGGCGTACTTTATTCAATCTGTTAATGTTATTATATCACTTCTTGAAAAGCCCCGGAACAAGACTAGTTGTGTATAAATTCATATTTGAACTGGAAAGCACCTTAAACGCCATTTCCAATCCGCTTTTCAGTAATGGGACAAAAGTGTCTTATTACGGAAACGCCAAGAAAGACCAAAACCTATTTAGTAAATATCCCTAAAAATCCTTATTTTAAAGGATATTTTGCCTATCTTGATCCTCTATATCACTACGCTGATATAGTAACGGTCGTTAGCGTCTCGGTACATTGATTCTCCCAAAAACGTGAAAATATAAGAAAAAAGAGATGTTTTCACGATTACAGTTGACAAAAGCGTGAAAAAGGACTACACTTATCCTATTATGGCAAAAACATCTGTAGCATTTAATAAAATCAACCTACTCAGGGAAAGATACTACAAGGCATCAATAGGAAAAGATGCGCTCATTAAGCTTATAAGTGAAGCGGAGGTCGCAGATCAGGTATACAACTCGAATGCTATCGAGAACAGCACGCTCTCTCTTGAAGAGACGGAAAAGATACTCCTTCAGATCGACCTCGATCGGTATATAACGGAGCGAGAAATATTTGAGGCAAAAAATCTTGCCCGAATAGTATCGTACATCGACAAAAGAGCTAAAGAACAAGAGCTCGGCTTTGACGTTATCTTGTCGCTCCATAAAATGCTCATGTCAAATATCCGCGATGAAATTGCTGGAAGATTTCGCAAAGATGACGAATATGTCCGTGTCGGAAGTCATATCGCTTCTGCTCCAAAAGAAATAAACGGAAATCTTGAGAAAATGCTTTCAGAATACAACGCCACGAGTCATGAAAATATTATCAAACGTATCGCACGACTACATCTCGCTTTTGAATACCTTCACCCATTTAATGATGGAAACGGCCGTATCGGACGTGTCATCAATAACTATCTACTCATACGTGAGGGTTTTGTCCCGATAAACATTAAGTTCATCGACAGAAAGAAATACTACGACGCTTTCAAAGAATTTGATGAGAAGGGCTCAACCGGAATTATGGAAGGGATCGTTGGCAAGGCGCTTACAAACAGCTATCACAAACGCTTAGCATATTTAGAAGGCAAGAAGATTGTTATGCTTTCTGATTATGCAAAAAGCAATAAAATCTCTCATTCTAACCTTATCAATAAGGCGACCCGTCAAACCATCGAGGCCTTTTTAGAAAAAGGTGTCTGGAAGATTGGAGAAGAATCTTTGAATAGCCCCGAGGAACAAAAATAAAGTATATGGCAATCAAAAAATCACAACTCTATAGCTCTATCTGGCAAGGATGCGATGAACTCCGTGGTGGCTAGGAAGTCATAGTTATAGAACTTGGCAACTTTCTTGATATTGTTGATTTTTTCGCGTGCCGTAATCATATAACCTCTGTCTTCGAGGACTGTTATAACTCCGGACAGTGCGCGACCCTAGTGAGAATTTAAGTCAAAAAGTCCTACTTCGTAAGGATATTGCAGTTCTAACCACGGCTGATTGATTTTTTTCCAAATTCACATAGAATTGACTTAGACATGGCATCAGCATGGGAGTAATCATGGTGGTCAGATTTTTGGTCCTTCTGGATTCCTTTCTAGAATTTTTTCTCAACCTCTTTCCCGGCTATCGTCAAGAAAAATCATTGGAACGTTGGTGCGAGACCAGCAAGGAGATACGGGACTGGCTTGACGCAAATACGATTCCGATCAGCTGGTCAGAAACAGGTCGCTCACTTGTCCGCGGCCACATCAAAAACTACCTAGAATTCCTTAAACATCATCGCTGGATTGAGGCGGATATCAATTACATTGAATTTTGGATTTCTTGTTTAAAACCGTCGCCATACACGCCTCCTCCTGTGTCTCGTAGAAGCCCACACCCTGTTGTGGGCTTTTTCTTTTTCTAAATAGTGAGTTTTTGGAGTGGGGTAGAACGTTGGAATACTGATTGAAGTGTCATTCAGTTTTACGAACATAGTTCTAACATCCTCCACGACGGCACCTCAAATAGCAAGAGTGGGGAGAACGGTATCTGCGTGCGTTCCGGTTTGCTATACTTTCCGTATGACTATTGAATGGCGTCGCGTAACAGGGTATTCGCAGGCGGTAGCGATTGTTCTGTTTGTCGCAGTATTTGCGGTTGGTTTTTGTCTTGGTACAAAAAGCCGCGGCGCAGAAAACGTTTCCAGTGTGTTGTATGAAAACACCCGCTGAAACGGAAGAAGTGTCCATGCGAGGGCACGCAGTCGGTTATCATCACGAAGTGCGCGGCGCGAGTGACCGAGCCGCGCTCGGGTTCGTTCGTTTTGCCGCTTGGTTTGCGGACGCTTTCTTTCAAAAACGCTACGGTCATCGTGCGGTGGTGCTTGAAACCGTTGCCGCCGTACCGGGGATGGTCGGCGGCATGATGCAGCACTTTAAGGCGCTCCGCTCTCTCCGCGACGACCACGGCTGGATTCGCACACTTCTGAACGAGGCCGAAAATGAGCGCATGCATCTCATGGTATTCGTGCACATCGCGCGCCCAACTATTATTGAACGCTTCATCATATTGTCCGCGCAGGTTGTATTCGGCATAAGCTATTTTTTCATCTACCTCTTTTCTTCGCGTACCGCGCACCGGCTCGTTGGCTATCTTGAGGAGGAAGCAATTCACAGCTACAGCGGGTATCTTGAAGAGGTTGAGCAGAATAAGCAAGAAAATATTGGAGCTCCGGAGCTCGCCATTCGCTACTGGTCGCTTTCCGAAGACGCGCGTCTCAGCGAGGTCATTGTAGCGACGCGCGAAGACGAAATGCGCCACCGCGACGTCAATCACGGCTTTGCGGACAAACTGCGCTGATTTTTTGTTGGTCTCGGAGGTTCTCTTCGGTATACTGAACCTGTTGGTATCTTAATTTACTCCGTATGGCACTTGACCCAAGCAGACTCATTAAAGACCTTGAGCGCGAAATGAAGCAGGAAGAGCAGGCAATTCGGCTGAAACGCGGGCAGCTTTTAGTGCTTGAGCAAAAAGTAAAACGTGAACAGCAAGAGCTTAAACGGAAAGAAGAGGAGTTGAAAAAACTGCAAGACGACCTCAAGGAGTTGGAAGAGAAACAAGTACAGCATAAAAATGAGCTGCGGCGGCTGAGCGAACAACTGCATCGCCCCCTGTAATACAACAGGTATGCTTCTGCCGGAATTTATTCAAGCAATTTTCCCGTACCGGCGGATGAATCGCAGTCTGCGCATTCTCATCGGCGTGAATACGGTAATGGTGTTCACTATTGGGATGTTTGCGCCTTTCTACGCCGTTTTCGTGCAGAAAATCGGCGGCGACATCGTCTTTGCCGGATTTTCTTGGGCAGTATTTTCAATTGTCGCAGGCGTTCTGACGCTCTTATTCTCGCGCTTTGAAATTAAGGTTAAAGAGCGGGAGCTATTGCTGGCGTTTGGCTATATCGTTCGCGGCGCTGTTTTTTTAAGTTACGCGTTTATGACCACCATCCCGCAGCTTCTTTTAACTCAAGTGCTCTGGGGTATTGCGGTTGCTATCGGCGTGCCGGCCTTTGATGCAATATATAGCGACCACACAACCGACGGCGAATCGCTCACCGAGTGGGGCAGATGGGAGGGGATACGCGCGATTGCGGTCGGTTGTGCCGCGCTCCTTGGAGGCGTTCTTATTAACATGCTCGGCTTCCAGGCAGTCTTTCTCATTATGTCCGCATTTTCGCTTCTGCTCGCCGCGCATATTTGGACTCTGCCGCGGGAACTTCTCTAACGCACCTCTATATGCCGCATCGCTTTTTCGCTCGCCGCTACTATATCGCCACCGTCGCTACTCTTTCGTTCGTACTGTTTATCGTGATTATATATGCCGTGTTTGCGCATGGCGCGCTTTCCGTGATTGACGTGTCGATAAACGCTTTCTTCGCCACGCATACCTCTCCCGCGTTTACCGCCGTGATGCGCCAAGTGACCTTTTTCGGCGACTGGGCGTTTTTTGTTTTTCCCGCCGCGTTTTTTGCGTCCCTCGCGCTTCACGCCGCGCGCCTTGCGCGGGAAGCGGCGCTCGTCGCCTTTGCAACTTTTGTCGGCGGCGCGCTCGGGTTTGCGCTCAAAAATATGTTTGCGATTCCGCGACCGGCGGGGGAGCTTATCGGCACCACTGACCTTTTCAGCTTTCCGAGCGGACACGCGACCGTCGCCACCCTGTTTTTCGGCTCGCTTGTGTGCGTTGCGGCTGGGCGGATAAAGAATCAATTACTGCGCTTTGTGATTGTCGCGTTTTTTGTTTTGGCGATAGTTTTCGTTTCTTTGAGCCGCCTCTATCTCGGTGTGCACTGGTTTTCCGATGTGCTCGGCGGCATCACGCTCGGCGTGTTTTTTGTATCGTTTTCCGTTTTGTTGAGCGAGTACGGCG
This sequence comes from uncultured Candidatus Saccharibacteria bacterium, assembly GCA_964348955.1. Lineage (GTDB taxonomy): Bacteria > Patescibacteriota > Minisyncoccia > Phycocordibacterales > 2-01-FULL-51-21 > 2-01-FULL-51-21. Next base: position 11,652 of record CAYGEN010000010.1, read on the forward strand.
CTGAACATATTCGGCGGTTGCGGCATAAGAGGTTAGATATCAAGAAGAAGCAGTGAAAACATGATGGCGATGCCGATAACAATCGCCGCGAATTGCAGTAGGGAGTGCCTAACATTTGATGTTTTATGGAGTTCCGGCACGAGGTCGGAGCCGGCGATGTAGAGAAAACTGCCGGCACCGAATGCGACAAGTATTGGAATGAGCGTGTTTTGTGCGCCGCCGAGCGAAAAAGCGACCACGGTGCCAAGAATGGCGGTGAGCGCGGAAAAGAAATTCATGAGAAGCGCCCGGCCTTTGGTGAAGCCTGCGTGAATAAGCAGGCCAAAATCGGAGAACTCGTGTGGAATCTCGTGGAGTATGACGGCAAGCGTCGTTGCGATACCCACTTCAATGCTAACAAGGTAGCTTGCACCGATAAGTATGCCGTCAATAAAATTGTGGATGCCATCGGAAATCAACACGAGGTATCCGAGCGGTTTGATACGTCCGCCTTGCTCCCGCATCACCACCTCCTCGTCGTGGTGTCCCTCTGCGGTATCGTGGCTGTGCACATGCCGCCAATGCAGAAATTTTTCAAGCACGAAGAAACCAACGATGCCGGTCAGAATATAAAGTGAAGCGGTCGCCCCGTTGCCTATCTGCTCAAACGCTTCGGGTATCAGGTGAATGACCGCATCGCCAAAAAGTGCCCCGACGGCGAGACTTACCAGAAGAAACATTCCTCTCTGAAGTACCGAATCGCGAAAGAGAAAAATTGCCGCTCCGATGAGGGAAAGTAGACTGACGATAATGACACTTATGAGCGCGATGGGGAATGGGAGCAGCATTTAGTTTATCATAGCGGTGGGCTGGTTATTTCGCAATTACCTCGCCCGTTTATCAAACACCGAGTGTTTGATAAACGAGTGTTTGATAAACTTGAATTTCAGGGTTATCCTTACTCTCATAAAAAAAGCTCCACACACACCAAGGCGGTGCGGGGCTAAGCCGCTTCTTGAAAATTGTACTGTTTATCAAACACCGAGTGTTTGATAAACTTGAATTACGAAACTCTTTACTCGGTATGGATTTTATCTTGTAATTCAAAGTTTACATAAACACGCTATTTCCACATTGGAGCCATTTTAGTATACTGATGGTATTATTTTAAAACTATTTTCAGTATGTTTAATGAACACACAAAAGAAGAAACAAGCGGGCAATTGAGCGGGATAGGCAAGCACCGTCGCATCACGCAAGCACTCTTTTCCGTCCTCATACTTCTTGCCATATTCCTCGCCGCAAAGACCATCTCTGAAATCAAGGGGTATGCGTTTATTGGCGGGGGCGTGCCGGTTTCAAATACCGTCACGGTCTCGGGCACGGGCGAGGTGTTTGCGGTCCCGGACATCGCCACCTTCACGCTCTCCGTTGTTGAGCAGAAGCTCACGGTAGACGAAGCGCAAACGGTGGCGACGAATAAAATAAATGCAATTTTCGCCTATTTGAAGGAAAATAATATTGCGGACACGGATATTAAAACAGTTAATTACAGTGTCAATCCTCTCTATGAATATCGTCAGGAAGCATGCACCAGCATGCGATGTCCACCCGGCAAATCGGTGCTTACGGGTTACGAAGTAAACCAGACGCTCTCCGTCAAGGTGCGTAATACGAAAAATGCAGGGACGCTTCTCTCTGGTGTCGGGAAACTCGGTGTTTCAAATGTGAGCGGACTTTCCTTTACGATTGACGATGAGGACACGCTTCAGGCGCAAGCGCGCAAAGTGGCTATTGCCGATGCAAAAGAGAAAGCGGAACAGCTCGCAAAGGACTTGGATGTGCGGCTTGTGCGCATCATAAATTTCAACGAACAGGGTGGACCATACCCGATTTACTACGCCGGTGTTGAGGCATACGGCAAGGGCGGGGATGTTTCTTCAGTTCCGCAGACACCGGCGGGAGAGAACAAAATAACCTCAATCGTAAACATTACCTACGAGATTCGCTAACCCGCAAAACCCCCGGTGATGGGCGCCCAGCATCAATCATGAGGGGGTTTTGCATTTGGGGTGCGCGGGTGAGTAAGACCATTCGTATTGCAGGGTTGACTTTTCCCACCGCGGGTGTATATTGTATGGAACGTCAGGCCCGTGAGGGCGATTTTTTTTAGAAAATTTCTACCATGTCCATTACCGAATATCTCAAACAGACACGCGGCGAACTCAAGCATGTAAGTTGGCCGACGCGCAAACAATCACTCGTGCTAAGCGCGTTTGTCGTTGGCATTTCCATATTCACGGCGATTTTTCTCGGCATTGCCGACTATTTATTTACGGCCATTCTTAAATTATTCATTGCGTAATCAAATTTCTTATGCCAAAACAAGCCAACAATCTTGAACGCAATTGGTACGCGATTCACACGTACGCGGGATATGAAAACGCCGTGGCGCGCAATTTGAAACAGCGCATCGAGTCGCTCGGCATGGAAGACCGGATTTTTGACGTGGTCGTTCCGTCAGAGAAAAAAATAAAAATAAAAGGCGGCAAGCGCGTCGTTGAAGAGGAAAAAATCTACCCGGGATATGTGCTCGTTGATATGGTGGTGAATGACGACTCGTGGTATGTGGTGCGCAACACGCCGCGCGTTACGGGTTTCGTCGGCTCCGGCGTGCACCCGGTGCCGCTTGAGAAGGAAGAAATAGAAGCACTTTTCAAGCGGATGGGCGCGGAGACGGTGAAGCACACCATAGACCTTGCTCAAAATGACACCATCATGATTGTTGATGGTCCGTTTAAGGATTTGGAAGGGAAAATCGGTGAAATTGACGAGGAGCGCGGCAAGGTGAAAGTGCTCGTGCCGATGTTCGGGCGAGAAACGCCGGTGGAGCTCGATTTTTTACAAGTGAAGAAGATTTAGAAAAACAACGACCAGAGGGAGTATGTTTTACTTAACCCCAGCACCAAACTTTGGCATTGTCTCCACATTGCAACAGCAAATGGTGGTGCGGAGTCAAGCACTATATTTAAACGCGGCTAGTTCAGCTTTACGCAGAGACAGGGCAATAATGCCAAAGTTGGTGCGGGGTGTAAGTTGTGCTAAGCTCTCTTCGTTCGCTAACCACAACTAACATGGCAAAAAAGGTAGTCAAAAAAATAAAACTTCAGATTGCCGGCGGAAAAGCAACACCTGCCCCGCCGGTCGGCACCGCGCTTGGGCCTGCCGGTGTCAACATCGGCGAGTTCGTGACCAAATTTAACGAGCGAACCAGAGATGCGGGCGGGGACATCATTCCGGTTGAAATTTCGGTGTATGCCGACCGCACCTTTGATTTTATTTTAAAAATTTCACCCGCCTCGCGCCTGCTCTTGAAGACGCTTGGCATAGAAAAAGGTGCGGCTAAATCGCCGACGCAGAAGGTAGGCAGTATCACGAAAGCACAGTTGCGTGAAGTTGCCGAGAAAAAAATGCCCGACCTCAACACCGACGACCTTGAGGCCGCAATAAACACAATCAGTGGCACTGCCCGCTCCATGGGTATTGAAGTGAAAGGGTAGCCACGTTGACATTGTTCTTGCAAGAATGCCCGCTTTTTAGCGGGCATTCTTGTTTATATTCCACTGTGGTATTCTAACCGTACCTTGACGTGACACATGAGTAACCAAACACGTAGCGGTGGAATGCAGAAGTACGCGCCATTGGAGGCGCGTCCGGTGATGCGGCGCGCAACGCGCATCTTGAAAGGTAGCGCCACATACGACGACCGGTTTTTTTCAGACCACCGTGAGCTTGAGGAAGCACTCGAAGCCCTGCGCCAACTAGGTTGCGCCATTGTGTTTACGACCGGCGTGTGGGACCTTTTTCATATCGGACACGCAGATTACATCGCAAAAGGGAGGGAAGAGGCCGCAAAGCTTCTGCCCGACGCCGAGCATCTCATCATGGTTGTCGGGGTTGATTCCGACGAACTCACGCGCGCGCGCAAGGGGACAAACAGACCAATCGTACCGGAAGAAGAGCGTCTCCATGTGCTCGGGCACATTCGCTCGGTTGACATTTTGGTTTTGCAGTATGAGTTGAATCAACTCTATAGTATCGTGCGTCCAGAGGTTCTCGTTGTCTCGTCTTCCACCAAAGATTTGCCGGGAGATATGCAACAAACACTGGGTCCATACTGCGGCCAGTTCTGCGTGTTGCCGCCGCAGGCGTTGACAAGCACAACGGAACGTATACGGAAACTTACAATTGATGGGGCTGGCGAGCTTGCAAAACAAGTCCAAGAAACAATTCATAACTTCTTGAGAGGAGGTAAAAATGCGCCGTAAGCAAGTACTTGTTTCGTACGTCCCAACACCGCATCGCGGGTACGTGCAGTTCTTTCGCAAGTACCATGGCGAAGTCCTTTATGTACTTGGCCCGGAAATTATCGCCGGGTTTACTAGTCTGGTGAGGAATTTGCCGGCGAATACGCCGGAAGATGTGTGTAAGATGATACGCGCTCTCGACATCTTTTCCTCCGTAAAGCTTCTAAATCCCGAGACGCTCCATGAGGTGCAAGAGCAAAAAGAGGTTATCATGCCAGACGAAGATGTGTCGCGTGAGTTAGCGGAAAAATATTTGCTACCAGGCGGGACAAAGGTCAGATTCGAGCAAATCTGGCTTCGCTGGCATAGAACCGCCGTTCTCGCGAGAATGCCGCCACGCGCGAACCGCGTCATTTCCTACGATGTATTTGATCGGGAATGTATGCAAGAGGCATATCGTCACGCCACTCGAAGTTCTGATTGGTGGCGCCAAGTGGGAGCGCTTGCGGTGAAGGATGGCCGTGTTCTTTTCAAAGCTTTCAATGAGCACCAACCTTCCCCGCATAGCCCGTATGTGGTTGGTGACCCACGAAGCCAGTTTGAGGCGGGACAATTTATCGAGATGTCTTCGGCGGGCCATGCCGAGTCCAACATAATCGACAAAGCTGCGCGGTTGGGAACCACTCTTCTAGGCGCTTCGCTTTACGTGACGACATTTCCGTGTCCGCCATGCGCTCTCCGCGTCGCCAATGCCGGTTTCAAAAAAGTTTATTTCGCCGACGGGTACTCGCTTATTGCGGGAGATGAGATACTCATGGCAAAGGGCATTGAAGTAGTCAAGGTCCTTCTGGACTCGCCCCCATCATCGTGATGGGGGTTTTTCTTTTTTGGCAAAGCCGAGAAAAGCGGTAATAGGTTTTGCGTTTTTATAACGGCGCGTGCCGACAACTAATTGCGCGTGCAAGTGAGCGACACTTGCACCAGAATAACGCGCGTCTCCAAATCGCATGAAGAATCCTCCTGAAGGCAGTTTGTAGGTGCGCACCAGCCAGCGCAGGTGAAGTAATAATTCTTTCCATGCCGTCTCGGAGATTTCTGTTACCGTTTCAAAGTGTTTCTTTAATATAAAGAGATATTGATGGTCCGCGCCTGTATAGGGTGCCATGTTTTCCGTTACTAACCAGTGCTTGCTCGAGCGCAGAATAGGGCGCGTATGGTAGGTTAGGAAATACTTGGGACAAAATGGGCATACTCCGTCTTTTATTATCTTTTTGATAACTGCCGCATACGCATTACGCCCTTCTGCGGCCTTAAGGTCAACAAACCGCTTCTTTTTATTCATGCGGGCACTATACCATTCTCTTATTTAAATAAGAAAAAGCCGCCCATAGAGCTAGGACGGCTGCGGCACCTTTTGCCGCGAGTAGATGGTGAACGTTGACTCGCACTCGTCACCTTTTTCTTCAGGGACGTATTCCGATTGAACCACTGCCCATGTTTCAAAAGCTGTTGCAGGAAAGAATCTGTCTCCCTCAACCTCCTTGAACACCATGGTGACGTAGAGACGGTCGGCTTTCGGCAGGGCGGCTCGGTACACATCCTCGCCGCCGATGACAAACACCTCACTCCCCGTCGCGTACCGAAGCGCTTCGTCAAGCGAATGGGCCACTATGCAGCCGGGGGCGTCCAGGTTATTTTGGCTAAGCACGATATTTTTCCGCTCGGGAAGAGGATGGCCGAGCCGCCGAACGATTGACTCGTAGGTTTTTCTTCCCATCACAACGCTGTGGCCCACGGTAATTTGTTTGAAGCGTTTCAAGTCGGTTGAAAGTTTCCACGGGATGCGATTACCGCAGCCGATAACCCGTTTGGGGGTCATCGCCACGATAAGCGAGAGCGTGTGTGGCATGGAGCTCTCCTTTAGGGTCGATAGGGAATGCTGATTGCAGGATGCGCTTCGCGTTCTTGGAGCGTAAAGTGTTCTACACGAACGCTGAAGAAGTCGGATACTGAAGCGTTGAGGTGGAGCGTCGGGAAAACAAACGGCTTACGTTTGATAAGCTCGCGCACGCTGTCTATCTGGTCCTCATAAACGTGCGCGTCGCCGAACTGGTGGATGAATTTCCACGGACGAAGGCCGGTTGCTTTTGCCACCATGAGAAGGAGTGCGGCATACTGAATCATGTTGTTGGGAACGCCTATTGGAAAATCGGCGGAACGCTGCCACATGAGAAGACACAAAGCATTACCAAACACTCGGCAGTGCACCCAGCCGTGGCAAGGAGCCACGACAACCTTTCGATTTTCCCCACGCCCGGTATAAAAGGGAATCCATGGCGTCACGAGGTGCGTCCGCATTCCCGCGTACTGCTTTATCTGGGTAATGAGGTGTTCAAACTGATTGAACGTTCCTCCATCCGTCATCGGGAAATCATGGAACGCCGCTCCGTATGAGCCAGGACCAAGGTCATCCGGTTCAAGCCCAAACCCCGTTCCTTTTCCCCGGTAGTCGTCCCAGAAGTTGCAGCCGTACGCATTGATTTCGTCAATGGTGCGGGCTCCGTTCACGAACGCGGTAATCTCGGCGATCGGTTTGCGCCACGCCATTTTACGCTCCGTAATGAGAGGCACACCGTTTGAAAGGTCAAACACCATGGGGGCCAATTCGCCGAAACAAGTAATTGCGCCGACTCCTTGCGGAGTCTCTTTGACAAGGACGCCGTGCTCAAGAATGAACTTGAGTCGGTCCTGATACTGGCTATCCGGGATGCGCTTTTCATAGGGGATGTACGAGATGCTCACGGGTGTTCTCCATTGTGCATTGTGAGGAACGAGAATTCTGGGGCTAACGATACGCACCTCTGTAGCGCAGGTCAAGGAAGTGTACGAGGAAGCGCGGGCAAAAAACTGCTATACTTTTTCTATGATTTCAGACCTTCTGAAAGGAATGATTGAAAAGGCGCTCGCCGCGCGCGCGCTTTCGCTTCAAGATATTCACCTTGAGCATCCCTCGGGCACTCTGCATGGCGACTACGCGAGTAATGTTGCGCTTGTACTCGCCAAGGAGCGGGGCGAAAACCCGCGCGAGCTTGCGGAGAATTTTGTACGATATATCGTACAAAATTTGCCGGAAAAAGTTGAGAAGGTTGAGGTGGCCGAGCCTGGGTTCATCAATTTTTATTTGTCTCGGAAATTTTTTGCCGACACGCTGAGAGATATACTCGCTGAAGGCGAGGATTGGGGGAGTAACAAAGAGCTCTCCGGCAAAAAAATAATGGTGGAGTACACCGACCCGAATCCGTTTAAAGAATTTCATATCGGGCACTTGATGCCGAATGTCATCGGCGAATCCATTTCACGCCTCATCGCATTTTCCGGCGCCGAAGTGAAGCGCGCGAACTATCAGGGCGATGTGGGGCTCCATGTAGCGAAAGCGGTGTGGGGGATGCAGAGAATGGGCGATGTATCTGCAAGCGCGGAAATGGGCAAGGCGTACGCTCTCGGCTCGAAAGCATACGAAGAGCGCGCGGAGTCCAAACAAGAGATGGACGCGCTTAATAAAAAAATATACGCAAGAAGCGATGCGGGGGTTACCGCGCTTTACGACTATGGAAGAAAACTCTCCCTGGAGCATTTTGAAACGCTCTACAAACGGCTTGGCACACGGTTTGATTTTTATTTTTTTGAAAGCGAAACGGGTCCTATTGGGGCGAAGCTCGTTCGCGAGCGCATAGGGAGCGTTTTTGAAAAAAGCGATGGCGCGGTCGTTTTCCATGGAGAGAAGGAAGGGCTCCATACGCGCGTGTTTTTCAATTCTGAAGGACTGCCAACCTACGAAGCCAAAGAGCTTGGGCTTGCGTTTCTGAAGGAAGAGCGTTTTCCCACCAACTTTTCAATCTCCGTTACGGGCAATGAGATAACGGAATATTTCAAAGTAGTGCGCGCCGCTTTGCGCGCCATTGCGCCAAATCTTGCTGAAAAACTGGTGCATATTCCGCACGGAATGTTACGCGTGCCGAGCGGTAAAATGTCGTCTCGCACCGGCGACGTTATTGCCGCGGAGCGACTCATTGAGGAAGTTTCAAAAAAGGTGCGGGAAAAAATGAGTGAACGGACGGTAAAGGACAAAGAGACAACCGTTGAGACCATCGCGATTGGCGCCATCAAGTACTCAATTTTGAAGCAGGCAATCGGCGGCGACATTGTTTTTGATTTTGAAAAATCAGTTTCCTTTGAGGGCGATTCCGGCCCCTATCTCCAGTATGCGGCGACACGAGCCGCTTCGGTGCTTGAGAAAGCGAAGACCAACAACCAATCGCCGGCGGCTACCCACCCGACAAAAGATATTCAGAGCATTGAGCGCCTCCTGTATCGTTTTCCTGAAGTGGTTCTGCGTGCGGCGCGCGAATACGCGCCGCAGTATGTCGCGACATATCTCGTGGAGCTTGCGGCCGCTTTCAACCACTGGTACGCAGAGGAGAAAATTATTGACGAGACGCCGGAATCTCCTTACAAGCTCGCACTCACCAGCGCGTTCCACCTCACCATGGTAAACGGTCTCGCGCTTCTCGGCATCAAAACGCCAGAGCAGATGTGACCTGCATAAGGCCACTAACATATTGCACTCCTTGGTGACCAAGGAAGATGTGTCAATTCAACAAGTTTAGCGGCACTAAAATGAAAGGTGCTTGACCGCTCTCTGCCACCTTTTTACTCGTGTGAGCGTGTGTTGTGTGAGAGGCAACGTTATCTGTGGTTTATCTGTGGAGCGCATAAATGCATAAATGGGTGGTCTCATACAAAACGAATAGTGCGCAAATAGTTGGCAGGGTGGCTTTTTTGGAGTAGGCTTGGGTTTAGTAATTACTAGGGGAGGATTTGATGTCCGAGCAGACCACTGTCACATCCGAGCAGGATGCTACTGACGCCGCCGAAAGCCGGCGGGCCAGAGGAGAATGTGAGTTTCCGGTTCGGGTCATTTCGTCATTCGGAGTAATATGTATAAC
>CAYGEN010000011.1:0-12543 GCA_964348955.1 uncultured Candidatus Saccharibacteria bacterium
TACTGCTTCTTTTGTCCATCCGTGATGGACGTGATCGACTGTGTCGTCATCGTCATCCTCCTGTGGTTTTCGAACTTACCTGAATCGCTCAGGCCAGCGTCTGCCTCAATGTGAGGCGAGCGCATTAGGTATAAAAAGGCTTACGCCCAGTGCGCTCGACTCATAAATAAGGCTGGATTCAAAGAACTAATCTTAATGGCTAGGTGTAGCAGATTTAAGCCATTATGTCAAACATTCGGCGTTAAAAAAGGAGACAAGCTCTACCGCGAACTGCGCACCCGCGCCAAAATATGGTAATGATGGACGTCGGACGTCCATCATGTGCGAGGTGTTGCCTCCCGTCTCTCTTTTTCTTTGTTCTTTGCAATCTATTCTAGAATTCTTGCGAATTCCAGAATAGATTGCAATCCGATATTCATAACGTCCATCAGACGATGTACCTGTACAGAATAGATGGACGTCGGACGTCCATCATCTAAAATAGAAAGGGGCTATCCACGGTGTGTTGTGGATAGCCCCAATTTTTGTGAGCCTGCGGCGGAATTCAAGGATCAAATGACAAGGAGTCAAAAGATCCAAGAGTTCAAGCTAACAAGGGTCGATTACTGCGAGAGGAAGCCGGACACCGCACCGAGGCCGCTGCTCGGGTTGCTATCGAAGTGCGTGTCGAATTCGACCTTGCGGTCGCGGAAGACGAAGTAGGAAGAATTGCCAAAGTAGGAAGGATTGGAGAAGCTTGAGAACTCGTCACCGGAGCAATCCATGTCCAGTTCCTCCCAACGGACGAGCCGTTCGGGATGAGTGAGAACGATGGAACCGACCGCGAGATTTCCGAGACCGAACTCGTTGGCCGTGAAGACCTCACGAGCCCGACGGACGGACTTGCCACGATGGCGCATGCCGAGCTGGGCGGCGACGATCAGGATGTCGCCCTTTTGTGTCTCGGCGATGAGATCAAGTGCATGCGCCGTGCGAGCGTGAACTCGCAACCGCTCCGGCGGGATCAGTCCCAAACGGCAGTTTTCGAACGACCGGGAGGCCTCGATCTTGTCGAGAACGAGATCGATCGCAAAGCAATACTTCAGAGCCGGATCGGTCACTTTGCGGAAGTGCTTCTTGGCCAGCGCGTCGACCGACGGAATGGCGAACCATCCCTCGGCACCGTCAGGAAGCGCAGGCAATTTCTTGGCGAACTCGAGCGCCGGACTCGGATAGAGACCTAAGATCTTGGCGATTGCCTTGACCTGGTCGACGATCGGCCTCGGCCCTTTGTACTCCTTCGGGTACGTGTAGCTCGACCGCACTTCCTCGTCGGTGTACTGGTCGGACATGGACAGCTCGGCGATGAGCTTCGCGATCCCGTCTTGCAGTTCGCCGACGTGCTCGTTGAGCCGCTCTGCGCCCGCGCCGTCGAGCTTGGACTTGTTGTAGACGGCCTTGAAGAGACGGGTTGCGTGGCGACCTTCCGGGTCTCGGCTGGTGACCAATGTCTGTGACATCGTCATCCTCCTTCATTCTTTGAATTTGCCGGAGTCGTTCCGGCTAACGACTTCCTCTGCATGAGGTAGCCCACCGTCGCCAAGGCTTTAGCGAAGATGGGCTACCTCATGCATATCTGCGATATAATCGTCGCTTGCTCGGAGAGGAAAACTTATGTTCATTTCTCTCACCGCGCTAGATTATAAGCCTTTTTTAAAGAACTAATCTTAATGGCTAAGTGTAGCAGATTTAAGCCATTATGTCAAACATTCGTAAATGGTTCAATAGCTTGGACGTGATGATATCGCGTCATGGCATACACACAAAACCCGCACATGCCCAAGGTCAGGCAGGATGCAGCAGATATGGTTCACAGAGGATATACGCCCACGGAAGTCGGTCGCCGCTTCGGCGTCGGTTCCAGTACTGTCTGCAAGTGGGTGAAGAAAGCAAAGAGATATGGATATCATCCAATATCCAGATATTCGTCGCAGGTTATTTCAGCGTAATCAATATAGCGCCCAAGGTCATCATGAGCGCGCCGAGGACGGACAGCCACGAGAGCGCTTCGCCGAGGAAAATCGCGGCAAGTAAGACGACGAGCACGACCGAAAGCCGGTCAACCGCAACGACGCCGGTGGTAACGCCGTATTTAATCGCCAGAAAATAAAAGAGCCATGAGAGCGCGCCCGCAATGCCCGCCGCGGCTATCAATAACCACTCGCGCGAAGAGAAGGAGTGGAGTGAAAACCCTTTAAATTTATTCAGAAAAATGCTCACGACAACCAAGAAAGACGCCATGATGACGGCGCGCACGGTCGTGGCAAGCGTGGAGTCAATATTTTGGAGACCTAATTTGGCAAAAATAGCGACTGCCGCCGCGCCGATTGCCGAGAAAAATGCGTAGAGAAGCCACATACAAGTATTAGCGATTATCGCCGGAGCTATGCAAGACGCCGCGGGCTTTACGGTCTTCCAATTTTGATATATTTTCCACGGCGATTTCTGAAAGCGAGAGACCGAATTCTGTGGCGATTTGCGACACATACCACAAGACATCGCCGAGCTCTTTCGTGAGTTTTTCTTTGGTGTTTGCCGAAACGACCCCGCCGTCATTGCGCTCCAATTTCTTTATCGTCTCAACAACCTCGCCTGTCTCTCCCGCAAGCCCGAGCGTCGGATATATGTAGGAGCTACCGATGGTCGGATACTGTGCAGTCTTTTTTGCGGCGACTTGGTATTCGTCAAGAGTCATAGTACATAGATGCCCCTAGTGTACCAGTGTCTTCAATATTTGAAAATCATTTTTAAGCGTTTCCTTGAGACTTTGCGTGTAAATCGCCGCGGCGGGGTGGTACATGGGCGTAATGATGATGCCGCCATAGGGAGCATTCGCTTTGTATGACTTACCGTGAGCGGCACTAATCGGCTCTAGCTCAAGCTCCAAATCAAACTTTTTCATAATGTATCCCATGGCATAGCGTCCGAGTGGCACAATCACTTTCGGCTGTATGATGGCAATCTGTCTATCAAGAAACGGCCCGTATATTTCAATTTCGGACGGCAGAGGGTCGCGATTTTCCGGTGGACGGTCTTTCACGATGTTGGTGATATAGACACTTTCTCTCGGTATGCCAATGGACAGAAGGAGCTCATCTAAAATTTTGCCCGCCGCGCCACAGAAAGGGCGGCCGCTCGCCGCTTCATTTCTTCCCGGGGCTTCGCCCACCAAAAGAATTTGAGCGTCGTGATTCCCCTCACCGATGACGGGAAGATTTTTATTCTGCACGCGAAAAGTATAGAGCGGTGAATGCTTGAGCGCCATCACTTCATCGCGAATCCGCCGCATCTGCTCCTGCTTTGCATTAGTGTTGAATGCTGTTTCCATTTTATTACGATATATCGTAATAATCTTAAGCTTCAATAAGCGGCACAAACACAAATCCCTCATGAACTTGTCGATTTATCGTACCGTCTGAGCGCTTCTCAATGCGCACAATAGCGTTCCCAACCGGCGCCACCAAAATACCTCCTAAAGCAAGCTGTGCCACCAGCGCCTCCGGCAGTTTCCGCGCGCCGGCCGACACAAGAATCCGGTCAAATGGCGCTTGACTCTCCTTACCGAGCGCATCACCCGCTTGCTCAATGTTCGCATTTAGAAATCGGTACTTTGCAAGATTCCTTTTTCCAAAAGCGACAAGCTCCGGAATGCGCTCAAGCCCGATGACGCTCCCCTCGTCGCCCGCGATATTCGCAAGAAGCGCGGTCGTCCAGCCCGAGCCGCACCCGATGTCAAGGATTTTTTGTCCCCAGCGCGGCTCTAGTAACTCAAGCATGAAGGCAACCGTGCTCGGTTGCGAAATGGTCTGTCCGTGCCCTATCGAGAGCGGATAATCCTCGTAGCATTCTGCGTGATAGTCTGCGACAACAAAATCCGCGCGGTCTACCGCCTTAAACGCTTCCTGAATGCGCGGTGTTTTGAGCACCCGCGCGCTTCCCGCAAGGTAGCCCACCAGTTCCTCATTATTCTTCATAACCATCTATTCTATTCCCACTATTCCGACAAGATTATGATATATCATAATGTATGCGCGCACCCGGCTCGCACCGATTTATGCATGCACCGCCTCTCATTTCGCGCACCTTCTTCGGCGAGAAGCCGTCGATTTTCACTCACACCGCGATTGTAACCGCCGCGTGTCCGCCACAAAAAATTACAAGGTGACACGAAATGGCAGGGTTGTAATTTGTTTTACGTACGGCGCCAACGCCCGCGCCGCCTTCGGATTTCCCAAGCGCGGCGACCTCGCCATAGGTAAGCGTACGGCCCTCTCGTATACGGCGCACTACGTCAAAGACTCGTTTTGAAAATGCTTTTCGGTTCACCTTTCCCCTGTTCCTCTTTTATTGAAGTACCCGCGCTCCTGACCAAGCCTTTTGCCGCCGCTTCCGCCGAGAGCCGTCGGTAGGTGCAGTGGGCGCAATCGGGGTTTGGCTCCGGTAGCTCCCCATCAAGCGCGTCTTTAATTTTCATAAGTATCGGCTCAATCCAGCTTGTATCGCCCGTGCAAGGCAAAACGCTCATGGTAAATTCAAGCTTTCCGTCAAAACGCTCCGCGTCTTTTTTGCCGTTTACATACACGAAATACGCGATGTCCGAAACTTTAAAGCCGTTTTGTCGAAACAGCCACTGGTATACTTCCGCCTGCCGTTTATACTGCGCGCCGAGGTCGCCCTCAAGGGTTATCTCGGTGCGCTTCGCGGTCGCTTTGTAGTCAACAATATGCAGCTCGCCGTTCGGACGCACCCACACGTCGTCCACGCCGCCGCGCACCGAAAGATTTGTTTTCGGATGCAGATATTCAATGCCGCCGCGAAGCGCTTCGCGCCACAGCTCAAGGTCTTTATGTTTGAACGGGAGCGCGTCAATATTATACTCCGTCATAATCTTGTGCGGAGTACCCGATTCTCGCAAAATGTCAAACTCGCGCTTCATAAGCTCATCAACCGCAATGTTGAGCGTGAGCGGAAATGAGTCGGGACGGGGAAGACCGAGGCGCTGGTCCATATAGAAACAGCGCGGGCATTCGTGAAATAGGTCAATTTTACTGCGTGAAATCCGATATGGTTTTTCACTCCCCGGCTCGTAGTTATTTCTCGCGCGAACGCGATAAAGAAATGCCATTCGGAAAGTATACCACACCTCAAACATTCAAACATTCAAACATTGAGCCCCGCAGAACTTTGTACGTTACACAAACTTTGCACGAGATTCGCGCCTCTATGCTGGTATTCTTGAGAATTCAAGCATAGGCCTCCCCGCGGCTCGCCAATTGACGAGCCGCGGGGACAGGTGACATACCAACAAAAATAGATATTATTGAACGTTGAATTTCTCAAGAATCATTACGCCGTCGCGGTCAAGCATTGGCACATCAACGCGGGGGTCAAAGGCGCGGTCGCCGTTGTCAATGTGAAGTACCGCAAAATAAACGCTTTGAGAGGCAGTGCCGCGCAGGAGTTCTACGGTGATATTGCTAAACGACCCCGCATTCTCGCGTTTCGCGCCGAGAATATTTCCCGGTGCGCCGCCGGCGTCATCATGAATGGCGACCCATCCTTCCTGCGGAAGTTCTGCCTCTGCCACCGCTACGGAGTTCCCTGCCGCTTGGTCGGCAACACGTACACTTCCCGCTCCCGCTACCACGATGCCTCCGTTTGAAGCACCGACTGACTCAAGTGCGGGAGTGTTACCCTCCTTGCGTGCTTCGGAACCCGTAATTTCCAATGTGTCACCGGTCATCTTCTCGCTTTCCAATCCTTCCGTCGTATCTCCGCTCGGACTAAGCCACAGCCACGCACTGCCTCCGCCGATGAGAAGGCCGAGTAAAAAGGTCACGATCATTTTCTGATTATTCGTCAGGTTATTCATACTGCCTTCTGGTTACCTTTATAATGCCCCCTATTGTACACAAGAGCGCTATCGACACAAGCTATCCGCCTCCGAAAGAACGCGGTCAATTTTTTGAGGCGAAAGGCCGACGTCCGCAAGGTCGCTTCGGTGTTCGGAGAGCGTCTGGCACAACACCACTTTCCGCTCCAAGAGAAGCCGCTTTTGCTGTTTTGAAAGGAGCGTCAAGGAAGTCAGCGGGTGCACCTTTGCATCATTGATGAGATCGTGTAAATTTCCTTTCAATGGATAGTTCCATCCAATCATGGCAAGACCCGCGCATGAACCGTAGGCAATCGCCTGGTCGGTAAATTTTGTATTCGTAATGAGCATGCCGCGGTCAATGCAAAAAGGATTTTTCTCACGGCCGCGTCCCGCGAACAGGTCTTTGAATCGTGAATGAACATAGAGCGGCACCTGCACATCCGATTTAAGTGTCAATGAATTATGAAATTTGAGCTCAGCGACAATGCACTCGTTTTGCTTTTGCGCAACAATATCCACCTCATGGGAAACACACTTTCCCTGGAGCATTTGGTCGGTGAAGACGCGAAATCCGCGCGCCTTAAAAATCTCGCCCACAAATGTCTCAAAAGGAAATCCCGACGGTCCGAGGTCGAAAATCGCTCGAGGCATGGAGTAACGCGCGGCGACCGGGCGCGCCGCTTTCCTAAGAAGCATGAACGCGTGGCGATATATTTCTGATGTGCGCATTCCGTCGGAAATCTCCCCTTCAATGTGCGTGACGATGCGCGAGCGAATCAGCGCGGATGCGCCTGCGCGCAAAAGAGAAGCATTGAGTTTTTTCGACTCAAACGTCTCGCGCTCACCGTTGCCTTTAATGATGGTAATGGCTTTCATGACTCCTCTCTTCAGTATAGGAGAAATGCGTCTAGCGTGCCAACCATCTCAAACGATAATACCGCCCCCAAGACACTCGTCTCCATCATAGAGAACGAGCGACTGCCCGCGAGAAACGAGCGGCACTGCGGCGTCATAGTGGATTATCGCCCGCCCCTCGTCAATCCCGCTTACCGCGACGGGAAGGAGCGACTGGCGGTAGCGAATGCGCGCGCCGTAGCGTTTCCCTGTCTTTGGTTCAGTATGCGTCCAGCGCGCATCGGTAATGACGAGGTCTTGCGAAGACACGCCGAGCGCGGATGGCGTGTGAGAAACCGTGAGCGTATTTGCTTCCATATCTTTGTCAACAACATAGTAAGGCGAGGTGTGTGGGCTTGCGGCCACGGCATAAAACCCATGCCGCTGTCCAAGCGTATAATAGTGCGCGCCATCGTGTGAGCCGATTTTTGCGCCAGATTCATCAAGAACCGCTCCCTCTGCAGATGGAATGTAGTGTGAAAGAAACTCCTTCATATCGAGCTTTCCGAGAAAGCAAATTCCCTGACTGTCTTTTTTATGAGCCGTGGGCAACCCTGCCCGCTCTGCAATGCGCCGCACGGCGGGTTTTGTAAGCATGCCCACGGGGAAAAGGGTTTGCGAAAGTTCACTTTGACCAAGCGTATATAGAAAATAACTCTGGTCTTTGTTGCCGTCTACGCCCGCATACAAGCGGTAGCCGTCCGGTTTTTGCGTTATGCGCGCGTAGTGACCGGTTGCAATATACGCTGCTCCCGCCTTCTCTGCCTTGCGCAAAAATGCGCCAAACTTAATGTGCCGATTGCACATGACATCCGGATTCGGCGTGCGACCCGCCGCGTACTCGGCGATGAGATAGTCGGCAACCGCGCGCTTGTACTCATTTTCAAGATTAAGCGTTATGAACGGAATGCCAAGATTTGCCGCCACGCGCATGGCATCCTTACGGTCGTCCTCCGCCATGCATGGCACAAACTCCGGCTGCCACACTTTAATGAACACGCCCGTAACCTCATACCCCTCATCTCGAAGCAAAAGTGCCGAAACGGAAGAATCCACGCCACCACTCATCCCCACGAAAACTTTAATGCCTTTTTTTACCATGGCACTGGTATACCACACGAGCGCTCACTTCAAAACCCGCCGTGCATAGCGTCCCCGCCGAATTATTTGAGAAAGGCCGCCCGGTTGGCTTTATGCTCTTCAAACGTAACGCTGTAATGCATGACGCCGTTTGGGTCAGAAAGATAGAAAAGGTAATTATTTTTTTCCGGGTCGGCTGCCGCAAGAATAGCATCCAAGCTCGGGCTGCCGATGGGGCCAGGCGGAAGGCCTTTATTCCGATAGGTGTTGAACGGAGAATCAATTTTCAAATCATCAAAAGTGGGAGAGAATGTCGGCCGATTCAGAATATAGCCAAACACCGCATCCACTTGAAGCGGCATGTCAATTCCGATCCGATTCCAAAGAATTCCCGAGATGATGCGGCGCACCTGCGTGGTTCGCGCCTCTTTTTCAATGAGCGAAGCCATGATAATTATTTCATCCAGTGAGTGTCCGGAAGCGGCAACCGAGTCGCGCACGCCTGCTATTTTTTTTTCAAAATTTTGTCGGAGCGCCGCAAACACCTCTTGCTCACTGGTCGTCGGCAAAAAAAGATAGGTATCCGGAAAGAGATATCCCTCAAGAGGCCTCGCCTCCCGTAAAAACTTCTCATGGTCAAAGTGCGGAAATTGCTCCGGTAAAAAAAGAGCGGCAATATCGGCAACGGTCGCTCCTTCTTGAACGGTCACGGGCACCATGGTGAGCCCAAAATTTCCGGTCATAATTTGCCGCGCAACGCTAAAAACATTTTTTGGTTTGTGAAATTGGTATTCACCCGCACGTACGCCGCTTTCCGTTCCAAAAAAAACAGACGCAAATCGAAACAGCACCGGATAATGAATCACCCTCTCTTCCGCAAGAATTGCGGCGGTTTCGCTTAAGGTTGACCCCCTTTCAATTCTAAGAATATTTTCAGTCGGGAAATCTCGTGGTGGTCCAATGAGTACGCCAAAAAAAAGGATGAGCGCAAACACTGCCGCGCCAATGGCTGGCAGGCGATATCCCGCAGAAAAATATTTTTGCGCGCGCGTGTGCCATATTAAATAGTATTTCGCGACCACCTTGAGCGCCGCCCGAAATGCAGGTCTCATATGGGCAAATTTGATGGCGCTTCACCACGGCGGGACGGCACGCGCGATATGGTCGGCGTCTTAATGGCAATGCCGGGGAAGTGATAAATCGTCGCCAATTCTTCCGTATTGAAAACATACGCCTTTGTCTTGTGCGGTTCATGGAACCAGGAACGCATACGGTACGCTTCATATATTTTCCTTCTCGCTCGATTTTGCAGAATGTTACGAAAATCTTGCCACGGATAGTTAAAGTCTGCCAGGTAGCGCGTAACTGAGAACTCGTTTAAATTTGCCGTATTAAATTGCTTCCAAACGCCAAGCATGCCGACCAAATAAATGGGGTTGAATTTGTCTTTTTCCGCAAGGTATATGCCGCGAATACCGCAATCATAACCTTGCTTTGATATACTTCTCTCAATCGCTTTAATGGTATCGCGTTCCCCTTCCGTCAACGTAATACGCTCAACAAGCTTGTCGTCAGAAGCGCCCGTAATTTCTCCCGTACGCTTTGCGGCATCGCTCATAATTTTCTTTATAAGCTCTGCTGCCTGATTTTTCCAACTATAGCGACTGCTCCACGGCCATTTTTTTGTGCCCTTGTGAGTCTGCACAATAATCTGCAGCCACATTTGATGCCCCTTCTCCAGAGAACCGAGCAATTCCATGACGGTGGCAAGCGGGTCGGTTTGTTCCTCGTCTTTTAGCGGCGCCTTGTCAAGACCATAGTCAATATAGGTTCTTATCGGATAGGCATCCTCTTTCCCCAGCATAAAGTCGCATCCCCAATAGGCATACTTGTCCAAGTCAAAAGGAATGAATTTTGTATAATCATCAACATCATATATTTCCACTTCCGGATACTGCGCATAAATTTGCGTCTTAAGGAGTTCTTTTAAAAAATTCCGCGTGTAGATAAAAAAATGCACCTCGCCGTCTATGGAAACAAGTTCAAGCGAAAACCACGTGCGCACTTTACCTAAAAAATTACGGTCTAGAAAGGTGGTCTCCCCAATACCGATATGGAGGCCAGCAAAGACCGCTTCCATTGCAAGCGGGGTGCGATTGATTTCGCGTGGAATACGTACCTCAATGACCGCCATTTTTTGGTTACGTATAAAGTATGCGCGGCGATAGCGCACCCACACTTTCCAAAAAATGAATGTCAATATCGCTGGCGCCCATAGCGGCGCAAGTACCACGAGAATTTTGACTATTACCGCCAAAAGCCCAGGCACATTGTTTGACAAAAAAACAAAGATGGCGATAAGCGCAAAAATCGCCACACCAACGGTTGAAATGCCAAATACCGTTTCTTTCATAGGACGCGTATACCGACAAGCATACACCAAAGGTATCCTCTCGCGAAGGAGCGAACACTCCGGCTGCCTAGGCGAGCGCGTAGCGCCCGTCACTCAAACGCTTAAATAGACGCGTATCCTGCAAATTTACCAGAATGGTATTGTCCTTAACATAGCGCTCCTTACGCACTTTACCTATGATTTCATCGCGCGTGAGCGCGCCATTTTCTTTGAGAACATGTTTAATAACATCCTTTACGACGCCTGAAGTATAGCCCCATTCCTTGAGCGCATAGAGTCCGCGCCCAACAAGCACAAATCGAGGATCTTTGATGAGTTCGTTATGGCAGGTGGCGACGTGCGCCTTCTTGCCGAAGAGTTTTGTGATGGTATGCGCAACTTCCGTAAAATGCATGGGCGAGCCGTGCCGCTTAATGACGAGATAGGCGTAGTCGCGAATGCCTTTGACGCGAACGCTCGGCGAGCTCGCAATTCCCCATTCCCCAAGCGGATTTTTTCCGATTTCTTTGGAGAGCGAGAGCCATCGATGCATGACATCCTGATTTTTATATTTTTGACCCACCTCTTTGAGCTCCCGCAAAAAATTTTCAATAATTTCCGGCTCGGTCATAAGGTCCTTGTCTTTCATGCACGCGCAGAGATTTTTAAGCGCGTGATGAACCTGTTCGGCAAGTTCCGGATGTACCTGCCACCGATGATGAAATGAATCGTCTTCTTTGTGTTTCGTAAACGAGTCGCCAAGGATGAGAAGGAAGTGCACCTGATTGCGCGCGCTTGCGTCCTTTGCGACATGCGCGAGAAAATCCTCTTCGGGCACAATGCCGCCATACTCGTCAACCATCCGCTCAAGCTCTTCAAACGCGGGTGCGGCTTTCGCGAACGTGGGTGATTTCCTGATGGCGTTGCGCGCGTAATTTTCAATCTGGCGCACTCGCTCGCGCGTGATGCCATAGCGCTTGCCAATGGACTCAAGCGTCATCTTTTCCGTTTTGTCCCCAAGACCGTAGCGAGAGATAATAATGTCTCGGATACGCGGAGCCAGAACGGCGGTAAGCTGTTTGACGGTTTGTTTTGGTTTTAGTGCGGTTGGCATATGCGGGAAAGTAATTGCGCGGCGTTTAAAAATATACCTTAATGAATATCACTACCCTACCACACTGTCAAGCATTTGTCACGAAATTGATGAGCCGCCCTGGAACGTAGAACGTTGCGGCTATTTTTTTGCCCTCCAGCCACTTTTCCACCGTCGGCAATTTTTCAGCCAGCCTTTTGATTTCTTCCTCGCGTGCGTCCGCGACTGATTCAATCACCGCGCGTACCTTTCCGTTTACTTGCACCGCAATCTTCGTCGTACTCGGCACACATAACGCCTTGTCATACTTGGGCCACCCTGCCGTCTGCACCGAGCCCTGTTCTCCAAGAGTTTCCCAGATTTCCGACGCAAGGTGTGGCGCGAAGGGAGCAAGAAGTTGCACAAATTGCCTTAGTGCCCTCTGCGGAACATCATGAAGCGCGTCCATTCCATTCAGGAGTATCATGAGCTGACTTACCGCAGTATTGTATTTCATTTGCTCAATATCCTCCCCCACTTTTTTAATGGTTTGATGGAGGAGCGACTCAAGCGGTTGGGAGAGAGGCATTTCCACGGCGCGCGCGGTGAGCGAAAACGCCCGCTCAAGAAACCTCCGAGAACCGACCATATTGTCCGTGCTCCAGACAACCGACTGGTCAAACGGCCCCATAAACATTTCGTACAACCGCAAGGTGTCGGCGCCTAAGCGCTCAACTATTTCGTCCGGATTGACGGAATTACCGCGCGACTTTGACATCTTTTCGCCGTCGCTCGCAAGCACGAGGCCCTGCGACGTACGCTTTGCGTATGGTTCAATCCCCGGCGCGGCGCCGATGTCATTCAAAAACTTATGCCAAAAGCGCGAATAGAGAAGGTGAAGTGTGGTGTGCTCCATGCCGCCGTTGTACCAATCAACGGGCAACCAATGGTTGAGTGCCTTCGCACTTGCAAGCGCGTCCGCATTGTAGGGGTCGGTATAGCGCAGATAGTACCAAGACGAGCCGGCCCAGTTTGGCATGACATCGGTCTCACGCTTCGCCGCCCCGCCGCATTTCGGACATAAAACATTCACCCACGCGTCAATCGCCGCAAGCGGCGATTCACCATCCTCGGTTGGCTGATACCGCTCCACTTCGGGGAGCACTACCGGCAATTCGCGCTCCTCTACCG